>JBDLRB010000161.1:0-25509 GCA_039800205.1 Pseudomonadota bacterium
CGGGCCGGACCATGTCCCAGACCATGATTCGATCACTGTGCGGGAGCGACTCGAGCACATACGCGACATCGGCCGGGTGCATCCGATCAATGCGCGCAGCCAACTCGTTGAGATGCTGCCGTTCGACCAGGCTGGCCACCAGCTCATGGCGCTCCGGGTCTTCCCCGTGGGATTGCCTGTGAGCCAATTCGAGCACGATGTGATGCCGACCCAGAAGCTCCTGAACCTCGCTCAAGGCTCGCGAGGCCGCCTCGGGGTCGCGGGGCTGATCCCCCACGCTTTCGTCGCGCTTGGGCTCTTCCGGCTCGCTCAAGCGCGGCGACGCGGGATCTTTCGGGTTCGAGGAGTCACTCAAGTGGTTTCATCCTTGCGAGACTGCGACAGATCGTGGCGGAGTGCCCGATAGACCGGAGCGGTGTCAGGACGCACGCCGCGCCAGATCAGGAACGATTCTGCCGCCTGTTCGACCAGCATGCCAAGCCCGTCGGAAATCACCGGGACCGCCGCACGATGCGCCTCTTGCATGAAGGGGGAGGGGACTGCGCCATACACCATGTCGTATGCGAGACCCGCCCCGACCAGCGCATCCGCGTGCAGGGGTGACACGTCGCTCGACAGGCCCGCCGAGCTCGCGTTGATCACGAGGCTGGAGCCCGAGGGCAGGTCGTCGAGCGAGCCCGCGCTCAGGCGCTGCCGCAGGTCGCCCGGCATGTCATCGATCAGGGCCTGAGCCCGAGCGGTCGTTCGATTGGCGATGTGAATGCGGGAGGCCCCCGCCTCAAACAAGGGCTCGAGCACCCCGCGTGCCGCGCCGCCCGCGCCCACGATCAGGATGGCCTGCCCGGCGACCCCGAGGCCCAGCCGGTCCTCGATGTCACGAACCAGACCGACGCCGTCGGTGTTGTCGGCGCGGATCCCATGACGGTCGAAGCTCAGGACGTTTGCGGCTCCCGCGACCTGGGCGAGCCGGCTGACGCGATCGGCCAGTGCCAGCGCCTGCAGCTTGAAGGGGACCGTGACGTTTGCGCCGCGCCCCCCCGCTTCGCGCCAGGCGCGCACGGTGGCGGGAAAATCATCGAGCGGAGCAAGGATCTTTCCATAATGGACGGGCTCACCGGTCTGCTCGGCAAACAGATGGTGGATCTGTGGCGATCGACTGTGGGCGACCGGATGGCCAATCACGGCATATCGGTCCTTGGTCACGACAGGACCTCGGGCGGCGTCGGAGGGGTGAACGCCGCTGCATCCGGTTCGCTGAATTGCGGCGCCTCGGAGCCGGACGCATCGAACGCCTCGCCCTCGACCGTTGGGGTCGAAGCCGAAGCCGTCCCCAGAAAGCGCGCTGAAATCGACAGATCGATTTCGTCGAAGTGATCGATCTCGATCTGGATCGGTCGCCCCGCGGGCAAGGCGGGCAGACCCGGAATGCGAAAGTAAAGCGGGGCGGACGCGAGCCGGATGAGATCCTCGCGGATCACAACGGCCTCCGTCTGACGCAGGCCTTCCTGTCCAACCCAGCGCAGACACCAGAGCCGCTCCATCCGTTGCTGAAAATCCTGGTAGGCCGCGTGGCGGGTCTCGAATCCGCCGATGATCGAGAAAATGGAGGCATCTTTCGGGGCGTGGTGCGGACGCTCGCCCGTGAGCAGCGCAACCAGTTGCCGCTGGTTCACCAGATCGACATAGCGGCGCAGGGGCGACGTACTCCAGATGTATTGCGGCACACCAATGCCTTCGTGTTCCAGTGCCTGGGTGCTCATGCGGACGCGCCCCGCCTGCTGTGATCGGTAAATCCCGGTCACCTGATGTTCGGCCAGCAACTGCCCCCAGAGACTGTTGGCGAGAATCATCATTTCGGCCACGATCCGGTCGAGGGGCGCATCGCGGCGCCGCTGCACGATCTCGACGCGCTCGGTCTCACCTGTCCGGTCGATGCGGAAACTGAAGTCGGCGCGAAAGCGCGGCTCGGGCTTGCCCCTCACCCGTTCACGCTGTCGGACCGAGGCGAGCGTCAGACGCCACAGCACCGCCAGCGCATCGCCATGGGGCAGGGCGGCCGCGACCATCGGGTCATCCAGGACGTGTTCGGTGTAGCGTTCCCCGTCCTGATCGTGACGCAGATTGGTGACGATCCGGACCCGCTCGACACATGAATGGTGGCGCTCGACCGACTCGCCATCGGCGGCCAGATCAATGTAGAGCGAGACGGCGGGGACGGTGCGGCCCTGATCGAGGGAAAACGAGTTGACCAGCCCGGCGGGCAGCATCGTGATCTTGTCGCCGGGCATGTAGACGGACGACATCCGGTCCCGCGCGATCTCATCCAGACGCGAATCCGGTCGAATGCCCAGCGCGGGGGCTGCGATATGGATCCCGATTCGCCATCCGCCCTCGGCGCGAGCCTGTACCGACAGCGCGTCATCGATTTCGGTCGTGCTGGAATCGTCGATCGAGAATGCGAGTGCGTCCGCGAGCGGCAGGGCCTGGAAGTCTTCTGGATCCGGCCGGGCGGCCTCGACCCGGGCATCAAAGCCCGTGCCCAGCGGGAAAAATTCGCTGGTGAAGCGCTGCAGATGCAGGTCGACGCTCGACCGGAAGGCCCCGAGCCGCATCAGGAGTTGATCGGCATTGCCCTGGGTACTTCGCAGCGCAAGGTCGAGGGCACGAAACTCGATGCTGCTACGGTCCGGCCGGACCAGGAGCGCAGCCGCCTGTCGGGCAATCTCATCGGGCAGTCGACCCTCGACCATCTCGCTGGCCAGTGCCTCGATGCGCATTTCCTGTTGTTTGCGGCGCTCGAGTCCGGCCAGGGCAGCGGTCACCGTCTCTGCGGGCGCAGGGCGAAAGCGCCCTCGACCCTTTCGCTGAAAATGGATGGGCGATCCGAACAGCGTCAACAACATGGCCGTGGACTGCGAGGCCGTGGGGCGGGCACCGAAATAGTCGGTCGCCAGGTCGACGAAGCCGAATTCTTCGGCCGGCGCACAGTCCCACAGGAACCCGACATCCAGTGTTTCGGCGATCGTACGGGCGTCATCCATCAGCCGCGAGGCTGCGGGCGTATCGAAACGCAGCAGGATGTGCGAAGACTTGATCTTCGCGCGGCGTCCGGACGCGAGTTCGACCTGCAGACTGGTGCCCGCATCGGCCAGAATCGTTCCAGCCTTGAAGTCACCGTTTTCCTCAAAAAGTACCTGATTCAATCTGAGTCCTGCGATTGGAGAGCGGGCGGGCGATCGTTGGGTGTCATTGTGGGCCTCAGCCTTACATCATGATGCCGCCTGAGACCTCGATGACGGCACCATTGATGTAACTGGCCTCGTCTGAGGCGAGAAACGCGTAAACCCGGGCGATTTCTTCGGGTTGTCCGAGCCGTCCCAGCGGCACCTTGTCGATCATTTTCTGCATGACGGCCTCAGGGATCGAATCCAGGATGGGGGTCTGGATGAACCCCGGGCAAACGGCCACCGTCCGGATGCCTTTCGAACCGAGCTCCCGGGCCCAGGTCTTGGTAAAGCCAATCACGCCCGCCTTGGTCGCGGCGTAGTTGGTTTGCCCGAAATTGCCGTAGAGGCCGACGACCGAAGAGGCAATCAGGATGACGCCGGCGCCCTGCTCGATCATGTGCGGAACGACCGCCTGAGTGCAGTTGAAGACCCCCTTGAGGTTGACCGACAACACGCTGTCGAACTGGGCTTCGCTCATCCGGACGAGTCGGGCATCCTGAGTGATGCCCGCATTGTTGACCAGACAGTCGATCCGTCCGAACTGCTCGATTGCGCGTTCGACCATCGCGTCCACGACGGACCGTTCGGTCACGTCGACGCGCAGCCCCATCACCTGACCGGGACCGCCGCCCGCCTGCGCGCATGCCTGGTCGACGCGAGCCGGGTCCAGATCGGCGATCACGACATTGGCCCCCTCAGCAACAAACAGTCGCGCGGTGGCGAGGCCGATTCCGCTCGCTGCGCCCGTGATCAGGGCGGTCTTGTTCTTCAGTTTCATGACGGTTCCTTTTCAATTTCAGGAGGATCCTGGGGCCCTCTCGGGGGTCATGCCCGCAAAGGCGAGAACAGTGTCGAGGTAATCGGGAAAATCGGACAGGGCGTGGTCGCTTCCCTCAACGATGATCGATCGAACGCCGGGCAGCGCCCTCACCATGTCTTGCCAGTCGATCACGTCGTCGCCGGTCGCCGCGATCAGGAGATAACGTTCCGTCCGGGTCAGCGTCGTTCGACCAATCCGCCGAAGCGCTTCGAGGTCTTCTATGCCCAAATCAACGGAAATCGATTCGTCGTGCCAGCGCGTGTGCCGGCCCAGGTGATGGGCAAGCAGTCGGGGCGCATCCATCGCTGGATTCAGCAGCACCGCACGACACCCGGTCTGCTCGGCCACCGCATGGGCGTAGAAACCGCCCAGTGAACTGCCGACCACGAGATCGTGTTCATCGACCCGAATCTGATCGACGATCAGCGTCCACGCCTGCTCCGGCGCATCGGGCAACTGGGGGCAGATGAAGTCATTCGCTCGGCCCGCACGCGTCATGGCCTGCGCGAGCAGCCGGGCCTTGAACGAGGCCGGCGAAGACCGAAAGCCATGCAGGTAGAGGACCCGACGGGCGGGCGGCGCGGACTTGGACGCGCTCATGATCCTGCTCCGTTTTCGAATCGGCTTCGGGACTCCAGGCCCTCGATCAGGCGCTGATGCAGCCCGCCGAAGCCACCATTACTCATGATCAGCACCTGGTCGCCGCTGCGGAGCTCACCATACAGATGCTCGAGCAAGGCCTCAATGTCGGACAGACAGACGGCCCGGGTGCCCAGGGTCGCCAGGTCCTGCGCCGGATCCCATTGCAGGCCATCGCGATGACAGCAGATGTGGTCGGCCCCCGCCAGGCTCTGAGCCAGACGGCTACGCATCGCGCCCATCTTCATCGTGTTGGACCGGGGTTCGAAGACGGCGATCAGCCGCCGATCAGGCCCGACGTGCTCGCGCAGCGCCGCGATCGTCGCCTCGAAGGCGCTTGGGTGATGGGCGAAGTCGTCGTAGATCGTGATGCCCTGAGGCTCGCCCCGACGCTCCAGACGACGCCGTACACCGCCGAACCGGGCCAGGGCCTCGAGTGCCTCGGCGGGCTGCACGCCCAGGTGCGTGCTGGCCGCCAATGCGGCCAGCGCATTGCTTCGATTGTGCGCACCCGGAAGACCGATCTGAAGGGTGCCCAGAGGTTGCGTTGCACGAAAGGCCGTGCGTTTGTCCGGACCCAGATGCCAGCCGTCGGCCCCCTGAAACGTCTCTTGTTCGCTCCAGCAACCGCGCGCCAGCACGCGGGCCAAAGCGGGGTCCTGCGCATTGACGATCAGGCGCCCGCTTCGGGGTACGGTGCGGATCAGATGATGGAACTGTGTCTCGATTGCTGCGAGGTCACTGAAGATATCGGCATGGTCGAACTCGAGATTGTTCAGGATCAGGGTACGCGGCCCGTAATGAATGAATTTCGATCGCTTGTCGAAAAACGCGGTGTCGTACTCGTCGGCTTCGATCACGAACGCACGGCCTGCGCCCGCGCGCGCTGAATGCGGAAAGTCGACTGGCACGCCGCCGATCAGAAAACCGGGTGCGTGCCCCGTGCATTCGAGGATCCAGGCGAGCATCGCGGTGGTCGTGGTCTTGCCATGGGTCCCCGCGACGGCCAGCACGTGTCGATCGTGGAGCACCTGTTCGCCCAGCCACTGTGGGCCCGACCGGTAGGGGTCGCCACTGTCGAGGATGGCCTCCATCAGCGGATTGCCCCGGGTAACCACATTGCCGATCACCCAGAGATCGGGTTTCAGCGCCCGTTGGTCGGCCGAGTAACCGTCGATCAGGCGAATGCCGAGCGCCTGGAGCTGGTCGCTCATGGGCGGATAGACCTTTGCGTCGCAACCGGTCACCGTGTGGCCTTGTTCACGCGCGATGGCCGCAAGGCCTCCCATGAAGGTGCCGCAGACGCCGAGGATGTGGATGTGCATAGGGGTCAAGCCGGAGGGCCGCGAGGGAGGGGCCGCCGGGCGGCCCGTCCGTCGCAGGGGGTCGGGACGATGGCCGTGTTCGGTGCGGCACAGTCGGAATTCTACTGATCTGTTGGAGGTCTTTAGGGCCGATCGGCTGGGCAGATGTGGTGTGATCTCGTTCATGCAGGATTCACTCAGACAGGAACTGGCCGCTGTGGCGGCTCGGCTGGTCGCCGAGTCCGGACTGGATTACCGTTCCGCGCGACGCAAGGCGGCCCGTATGGTGCTGGGCGAACAGAGCATTCCTCGCGGATCCGTGCCCGATGATGAAGACCTTGAGGCGGCCCTGCGCGAGCATCTTGATCTCTTCGATCCCGAGCATGCCGAACGTCTGGCCCGCCGGCGCCGGATCGCGATCGAGTGGATGCGTGAGCTCGAGGACTTCACGCCGCTCGCCTGTGGCGCTGTCTGGAAGGGCGTTGCGGCCGAGCACGCGCCCATCCACCTTCAGTTGTTCCACGATAACCCGAAGGATGTCGAAATCGATCTGCTGAATCGAGGCGTTCGCTATGAGCCGCTCACCCAGCCGGGGCTGCGCGACCGCGACACCGAGGTTGAAGCGCTGAGTTTCATTTGGCGCGGTGAGCCGGTCCTGATTTCCCTTCACGACACCCGCGACTTGCGCGGCGCCCTCCGGAGAGATGCTCAGGGTCGGGCCGAACGCGGCGACCGGCTCGCTCTGGAGTCCCTGTACGCTGCGGCAGAGGAGGGCGGTCCGCATGGCTGACCGGGGCCCTGATGCGTCTGTGAGCCCGTCCAGATTCAAACGCCGGTCGGTGATGCTCGGCGGGGGGGCGCTTGCGGTCCTGGCACTGGCCGGGGGCGCCGCATTGTCGTTCCGTCGACTCGCACTTGATCCGCAGGACGTCGAAGCCCTGGAGGTTTTCCATCAACACAACTGGGAGGATGCGCAGGGCCGGGGGTTTGATGCCCGAGCCCTCAAAGGCCAGCCCATGGTGCTGAATTTCTGGGCGACCTGGTGTCCGCCCTGTGTCGAGGAGATGCCCGAGCTCGGGGCGCTCCAGCGTGAGTTCGATGCAGCCGGGCTGCGGGTGGTGGGCCTGGGCGTGGACACGGCCGCGCGGATCGCTGCATTCGAGACCAGAATGACCCTGGGCTATCCGTTGCTGGTTGCGGGGGGCGCCGGAGCCGAGTTGGGGCGGCGGTTTGGCAACGCAAGCGGTGCCTTGCCGTTCACCGTCGTGGTTGATCGTCAGGGGCGAATCCGGGACCGCATTCTGGGGCGTTTTTCCCTGCCGCGCCTCGAAGCGCGCGTGCGCGAGGCGGTAGCCTGATGTTCGGGTCAGACCGCGCCGCGTCGCGCGCCGACTCGGATATACTTTCGCACCTTTCGTGTCCCGACCCAGCCTTCAGCGCGGCGCGCCTGCCGGGTGGGTCCATGGGCGTGCGGCCCGCCTCCCAGATAGCTACCCGGTGTGCAATTTCGGACAGTTAGCCGATTTTCCGCTAATATAGGTAAGTTTTGCCGTAGTTTGCGGTGGGTTGGTGAATCGCCCCGGCCGGCTTCGGTGTTTTCCCCTTGATTTCAAGGCAGACTTTCCCTGCGGGAGGATGTCCGAATGGACCTGCGCAAATTGAAAACCCTGATCGATCTGGTCTCGGAGTCCGGGATTGCCGAGCTCGAAGTGACCGAGGGTGAGGACCGGGTACGAATCGTCAAGGCGGGCGCCCAGGGGGCCTACATGGTTCCGGGGCCCGGGGCACCGGCTCCTCAATTTGCCTTCCCGGCCGCGGCACCGTCGGCAGCGCCCCCCCAGGCTGAAACACCTGCGACCGATTCTGCGGCGGGTGGTCAGGTCGTGCGGTCTCCCATGGTGGGCACGTTCTACCGTTCAGCGCAGCCGGGGGCCGAGGCCTTTGCATCGGTCGGGACCAAGGTCGCGGTGGGCGATGTCGTGTGCATCATCGAAGCGATGAAACTGATGAACGAGATCGAGGCCGATTGCGCCGGTACGGTCAAGGCAGTGCTCGTCGAGAACGGTTCGCCGGTCGAGTATGGTCAGGCCCTGTTCGTGATCGAGCCCTGATCATCGCCCCGCCTGGAGGAGCGCCATGTTCGAAAAGATCCTGATTGCCAATCGCGGCGAGATCGCTTTGCGGGTTCAGCGCGCCTGCCGCGAACTGGGTATCAAGACCGTGGTCGTGCACTCGCAGGCGGATACCGAAGCCAAGTACGTCAAGCTGGCCGACGAGTCGGTCTGCATCGGGCCGCCGCCCTCGCGCGACAGCTACCTCAACATTCCGGCGATCATCAGCGCCGCTGAGGTGACCGACGCCGAGGCCATCCATCCCGGCTACGGCTTTCTTTCCGAGAACGCCGATTTCGCCGAGCGGGTCGAGCGCAGCGGCTTCGTCTTCATTGGCCCGCGCTCCGATTCCATTCGCCTGATGGGCGATAAGGTCTCCGCCAAGGATGCGATGCGCAAGGCCGGTGTTCCGGTGGTCCCGGGGTCCGATGGCGCGCTGCCCGACGATCCCAAGGAGGTGCTGCGAACTGCTCGGGCGGTCGGCTATCCGGTGATCATCAAGGCGGCCGGCGGGGGGGGCGGGCGTGGCATGCGGATCGTCCATACCGAGGCCGCTTTGTTGAATGCGGTCACGATGACGCGGTCGGAGGCTCAGTCGGCGTTCGGTAACCCATCGGTCTATCTCGAGAAATTTCTCGAAAACCCGCGTCACATCGAAATTCAGGTACTCGCCGACTCACACGGCGACGCTATTTTTCTCGGCGAGCGCGACTGTTCGATGCAGCGCCGTCATCAGAAGATCATCGAGGAAGGCCCCGCACCCGGAATCGGGCGCAAGCTGATCGACCGGATCGGTGCGCGCTGCGCCGATGCGTGCCGAAAGATGGGTTACCGCGGTGCGGGCACGTTCGAGTTCCTGTTCGAGAACGATGAGTTCTACTTCATCGAGATGAATACCCGTGTCCAGGTCGAGCATCCGGTCACCGAACTGATTACGGGCATCGATATCGTTCAGGAGCAGATTCGTATCGCTGCGGGTGAGCGCTTGCGCTTCCGTCAGCGCGACGTGACGGTGCGCGGCCATGCGATCGAATGCCGGATCAACGCCGAGGATCCCTATCGCTTCACGCCTTCGCCGGGTCGCATCACGGCCTGGCATCCGCCGGGCGGTCCGGGCATCCGGGTCGACTCGCACGCCTACTCGGGCTACGTGGTGCCCCCGCACTACGACTCGATGATCGGCAAGGTGCTGGCCTATGGGGACGATCGTGAACAAGCGCTTCGCCGGATGAGGATCGCGTTGTCCGAGATGGCCGTCGAAGGAATCCTCACCAATCTTCCCCTGCACCGCGAGCTGCTGGCGGATGCCCGATTCGTCACGGGCGGCACCTCCATTCATTACCTCGAACAAAAACTCGCCAAGCGCAAGACCGACGGTGCATGAGCGTGTGGGTCGAACTCTGCTTCACGGTCGATGGGCAATGGGCTGAGGCCTGGACGGATGCGCTGATCGAGGCCGGTGCGTTGTCGGTCGAAGCGGAAGACGCTGATGCGGATTCTCTGGCCGAGGTTGCCTTGTTCGGCGAACCTGGAGAACCCGCGCCGTCTGCGCGCTGGCAACGAACCCGCATCGCGGTCCTGATTGACCGGAATGCATCGGGCGATGCCCTGCTCCAGGAGGCGGCACGCCAGGTGGGCCGCCCCGTGCCGGATGAGGTCGCCCAGCGAGAGGTTGCCCAGGAGGACTGGGTGCGTCTGACCCAGTCCCAGTTCGAACCGATCGTCATTGGCGAGCGTTTGCTGATCGCGCCGTCCTGGCATGGCGATGCGCTTGAGCGTGCGCGTGCTGCGGGGCGTGAGGTCATCGAACTCGATCCGGGTTTGGCCTTTGGCACAGGCAGTCATGCGACCACCCGGATGTGCCTCGAGTGGCTGGATGGCTGCCTCGTGCCCGGTGCGTCGGTGATCGACTACGGCTGTGGATCCGGCATTCTGGCTATCGCTGCCGCGCGACTCGGGGCGGGCGAGGTCACGGCCGTCGATATCGATCCCCAGGCGGTCGAATCAACGATCGACAACGCGCAGCGCAATCATGCCCGGGTTCGTTCTGCCCATGCCGAAGCGCCCATCCACGGGCAATTTGATGTGGTCCTTGCGAACATTCTCGCCAATCCGCTGAGGATGCTCGCGCCCTTGTTGACGGCCCTGGTCGCACCCGGCGGGACGCTGGTGCTTGCAGGCCTTCTGACCAGCCAGGCCCGCGAGATTTCGGCCTGTTACCCGATGTTGAAACTCGAAATCTTTGCCGAGCGCGATGGCTGGGCCTGCCTCGCAGGCGGTCACCGGGCCGCCGCCTGAGCCCATCCGGAAATCGTTTGGATATTTGATCGGAGCGTGTAATGACCTCTAAAGTGATGATCAGTGGTTCGGTGGCCTACGACACGATCATGGTCTTCGATGGACAGTTCAAGGACCATATTCTTCCGGATCAGACCCACATGATCAACGTCGCCTTCCTGACGCCCCGGCTCAAGCGGGAGTTCGGCGGGTGTGCGGCCAATATTGCGTACAACCTTCAGGCGCTCGGCGGTGTACCGGTCATCCTCGCTGCCGTTGGGCGTGATGGTGCTGAATACGTCGATCGACTGAGTGCGTGCGGCATCGATTGCTCGCGCATTGTGCGGCTCGATGATCATTACACCGCGCAGGCCTTCATCACGACCGATCTGGCAGATAACCAGATTACGGCCTTTCATCCCGGCGCTATGGCTCACGCCGAGCAGGCGGACGCCCGGGCCGAGTCCGGAGCCGTCGCCTGGGGAATCGTCGCGCCCAACGGCAAACAGGCCATGCTCAGCCACGCAGCGGATTTTCGCGACCAAGGGATCCCGTTCATTTTCGATCCGGGCCAGGGCTTGCCGATGTTTGATGGCCAGGAGCTGCGCGTCCTGATTGATCAGGCCCAGGCGGTCGTTGTCAATGACTACGAAGCGCATATGCTGTCGGAGCGAACCGGCTGGAGTGCGGCAGAGATTGCAGCCCGGGTGCGCGCGTTGATCATCACGCGAGGTGCCGAGGGCTCGGTGCTGCATACCGAGGGCTCGGTGAGTGAGATCCGTGCGGCGGCCGTATCGCAGGCGGTTGACCCGACCGGGTGTGGTGACGCGTATCGTGCCGGATTGCTTTATGGTCTCACCTCCGGCTGGGACTGGTTGGCCAGTGCGCGCCTGGGCAGTGTGATGGGTGCCCTCAAGATCGAACAGGCCGGCGCTCAGAACCATACAATCGACCTGCTCGATGTGGCAATGCGTTACGAGCGGGCGTACGGCGTGCGTCCCTGGGCCTGATGATCAGCCCAGCTGATCGGAGCTGTGCGGCCGGTCCGGGATCAGCGCATCGGTCGGAGTTCACCGATCAGGGTCAGGATCACCTGCGCAATGATGATCAGCACGAGCGGTGAGAGGTCGACACCGCCCACGCGCGGCAGTCGGCGTCGAATCGGTGCGAGAAGCGGGTCGCTCAGGCGGTCGAGTAGTGGCGCAATCGGGGCCGACGGGTTGACCCACGACAGAACGGCCTGAAGGATCAGCACGAACATCAAGAGCCACAGCGCCCACTTGCCCATCCACGACAAGGCGAGCAGCACCACGGCACCAAACGAGGGCGCCAGGGGACTGAACAGCAGCACATGGGCCACGGCCAGCACAACACTGATCATCAGTGCTGCGATGAGCGAGGCCCACTCCAGTCTTGGGTGCGGTGGAACGATCGCCTGTATCGGGCGGATCAGCCAATCGCTGAGCGATTTGACGAAGTAACCCACCGGATCTCGCAGACCGGTTCCGATCGCCAGCAGCCAGAACCGCAGGACACAGCCACTGACGAACAAACTGCCTGCCGTTTCAAGGACCAACCAGAGCGTACGGTACATGGTCGGCGCTCGAAGTGCTCAAAATGACGAAAGTTGCGAAAGCGGCTCGCGAAAGGCGGGCCCCTGTGCGGGCCTGGACCTTTCACGAGCGCATCCCAGCGCCCGAATAAGGACTTATTCGGGTTTACTGGTGGGGAAGGGCCACGCGGCGGCGGGCTTGACTGCTGCAGCCTTGGCCGGGCTGGCTTTCTTGGCGGCAGGCTTCTTGGCTGCAGGTGCAGCGGCCTTCTTCTCAGCAGGCTTCTTGGCCGCAGGTGCGGCGGCTTTCTTGGCGGCTGGCTTCTTGGCTGCAGGAGCGGCGGCTTTCTTGGCGGCTGGCTTCTTGGCTGCAGGAGCAGCGGCTTTCTTGGCGGCGGGCTTCTTGGCTGCAGGAGCAGCGGCTTTCTTCGCAGCAGATTTCTTGGCTGCGGGTGCGGCGGCTTTCTTCGCGGCCGGCTTCTTGGCTGCGGGTGCAGCTTTGCTTGCCGGGGTCTTGGTTTCAGCCGGAGCGGCTTTTTTTGTAGCGGATTTCTTCGCTGTTGCCATGGTCGACTCCTTCAATGGGTGATGCGCTGAGGGGGCCCGTGACATCGCACCCGCTGTTCGGGTTGCACAACGGGCCATTCATCGGCGCAAGTCGAATGCCGCCGCGGCGGCAGGTCGGACCAACGCTAATGAATCTGGGAGGGCGCTGAGCATCCGCGCCACAAAAAAAATGCCGATTCGAACGGTGAATCGGCGGGGATTCGCGGGGGCAGGATACCCTGCCGGCCGATGGGGCCGGCCAGGCCGAGCATTCGAAAGCCTGATCAGGCTTTTTCCAGGGGCACAAGTCGTCCGGCGTATGTGTCGCCGGACGGCCGAGGTTCAATCCCAACTGAGCGCGCCTCCAGTCTGGTATTCGATGACCCGAGTCTCGAAGAAGTTGCGCTCCTTCTTGAGATCAATCATTTCGCTCATCCACGGGAATGGATTGTCTTCGGGTGGGAACAACTGTTCGATACCGATTTGCTGCGCCCGGCGATTGGCGATGAAGCGCAGGTAGCCTTTGAATTGCGAGGCGTTGAGGCCCAGTACTCCCCGAGGCATGGTGTCCTCGGCGTACGCATATTCGAGATCGACCGCCTGGCGGAACAGGCCGCGAATCTCTTCGCGAAAGTCGGCTGTCCACAAGTGCGGGTTTTCGAGCTTGATCTGATTGATCAGGTCGATGCCGAAGTTGCAATGCATCGATTCGTCGCGGAGGATGTACTGGTACTGTTCGGCGGCACCGGTCATCTTGTTCTGGCGCCCCAGCGCCAGGATCTGCACAAAGCCCACATAGAAAAACAGTCCTTCCATCAGGCAGGCAAACACGATCAGGGAGCGCAACAGCTTCTGATCGGTTTCGGGCGTGCCCGTGTGGAAATTGGGATCGGTCAGCGTATCGATGAACGGGATCAGGAACTCGTCCTTGTCGCGAATCGATTTGACTTCGTGATAAGCGTTGAAGATCTCGCCTTCATCCAGGCCAAGCGATTCAACGATGTACTGATAGGCGTGCGTATGGATCGCTTCCTCGAAGGCCTGGCGCAGGAGGAACTGACGGCATTCGGGCGCAGTGATGTGACGGTAGGTCCCCAGAACAATGTTGTTGGCCGCAAGCGAATCGGCCGTCACAAAGAAGCCGAGGTTACGTTTGACCAATCGACGCTCATCCTCCGTCAGTCCGCCCGGCGTTTTCCAGAGCGCGATATCGCGACTCATGTTGATTTCCTGCGGCATCCAGTGATTGGCGCAGGTCGCCAGATATTTTTCCCATGCCCATTTGTACTTGAATGGGACGAGCTGATTCACGTCGGCACTGCCGTTGATGATCAGCTTGTCTTCGACCCGCACCCGACGATCGCTTGCCGCGGAGGCCGATACGGAGTGTGCTGTGCGCTGAAGCGATTGCTGATTATCCAGCAGCGTCGATCGAAGGGGTTCGGCGCGCAGGGCCGAGGCCGGATTCAGCGCGGGCGGAGGCGCTTTCGGGGCAAGGGGTTCATCCCATGACAACATTGTTTGAGTCTTTCAAATGACGGTGTTGAAGCGGACACGCTGCCCGGTCATGAGATCGCTTCGACGAATTCGTGCGAATGTTACGGATCTCATGCGGGCATTGCAATCGTTGTGCATCGTGCTCAAAGGCTTTACTGACAGGCTTCGCATTCGGGGTCGTCGATCGCACAGAATTTAGGTGCAATCGATGTACTGCCTGAATCTGGAACATGCGCCGTGTCGGCGGCTGCGCCGTAGCTGAAACCGGCCTTGCCCACACCGTCTGCCGAGACCGCGTTCAACTGCCCGATCTTGTCAGTCGTCGACTTTTCCGCGTGAGTGGCACCCAGCGTGCGCAGGTAGTACGTTGTCTTGAGCCCACGCAACCACGCAAGCATGTAGGTGTCGTGCAGGCGCTTGCCCGACGCCCCGGCCATATAGATGTTGAGGGACTGCGATTGATCGATCCACTTCTGCCGCCGGCTTGCGCATTCGACCAGCCAACTGGGTTCGACTTCGAAGGCTGTGGCATAGATTGCCCGAAGATCGGGCGGAATGCGGTCGATTCGCGCGAGCGACCCGTCGAAGAACTTCAGGTCCGAAACCATCACCTCGTCCCACAATCCCAGAGATTTGAGATCGCGCACCAGGTAGTCGTTGACCACCGTGAATTCGCCCGAAAGGTTCGATTTCACATAGAGGTTCTGATAGGTCGGTTCGATACAGGCTGACACGCCGATGATGTTGGAGATGGTGGCCGTCGGCGCGATGGCCACGCAGTTGGAATTGCGCATGCCGTGCGTGCGAATCCGCTCGCGCAGACTGGGCCAGTCGAGTCGTTCGGTCTCATCCACCTCGACATGACCCCCCCGTTGCTCTCTCAGAATCTTGAGGCTGTCCTGCGGCAGAATGCCGCGATCCCAGAGTGATCCCTTGAAGCTCGAGTAGCGGCCCCGTTCGGCGGCCAGTTCGGTGGATGCCCAATAGGCAAAGTAGCAGACGGCCTCCATCGAGCGATCGGCAAAATCGACCGCCGCATCGCTGGCGTACGGCACCCGCATCAGGTGCAGGCAATCCTGGAAGCCCATGATGCCCAGTCCCACCGGTCGGTGCCGCAGGTTGGCGTTACGCGCCTTGCCGACGGCGTAGTAATTGATGTCAATCACGTTGTCGAGCATGCGCATCGCCGTGCCGATCGTGGCCTTGAGCTTGTCGAGATCGAGCTCCCAACGACCATCGACCGAGCGCATGTGCGCTACGAGGTTCACCGAACCCAGGTTGCAGACGGCGATCTCGGTGTCGCTGGTGTTCAGTGTGATTTCAGTGCAGAGATTGGAGCTGTGAACCACGCCGATGTGTTGCTGGGGGCTTCTGAGATTGCAGGGGTCCTTGAAGGTGATCCACGGATGCCCGGTTTCAAACAGCATGGACAGCATCTTGCGCCAGATCTGTACCGCAGGCACCTTGCGGAACAGCTTCAGCTCTCCCGCAGCAGCGCGTTCTTCGTAACGAACGTAGGCCTTCTCGAATTCGATACCGACCTTGTCGTGGAGGTCTTCGCAATCTGAAGGCGAGAAGAGCGTCCACTCTGCATTGTCCTGAACCCGCTTCATGAACAGGTCGGGAATCCAGTTGGCCGTGTTCATGTCATGGGTGCGGCGGCGGTCATCGCCCGTGTTCTTGCGGAGCTCTAGAAATTCCTCGATGTCGAGGTGCCAGGTCTCGAGGTAGGCGCATACCGCCCCCTTGCGCTTGCCGCCCTGGTTGACCGCCACGGCGGTGTCGTTGACCACCTTGAGGAAGGGCACGACGCCCTGGCTCTTGCCGTTGGTTCCCTTGATATGGCTGCCCAGCGCCCGAACGGGCGTCCAGTCGTTGCCCAGCCCACCGGCGTACTTGGCGAGCAGCGCGTTTTCCTTGATCGCCTCGTAGATGCCATCGAGGTCGTCCGAGACCGTGGTCAGGTAGCACGAGGACAGCTGTGAGCGCTGGGTGCCCGAATTGAACAGCGTGGGCGTCGAGCTCATGAAGTCGAAGCTGGACAGCAGTTGGTAGAACTCGATGGCGCGGGTCTCGCGGTCGACCTCGTTCAGCGCCAGACCCATGGCGACGCGCATGAAGAAGGCCTGGGGCAGTTCGATACGCTGCTCGTCGATGTGCAGGAAGTAGCGATCGTAGAGCGTTTGAAGACCCAGGTAACCGAACTGCAGGTCCCGATCGGCATCCAGCGCTGCGCCCAGACGAGCGAGGTCATACTGGAGGAGGCGTTCATCGATCAGGCCCGCGTCTGCACCTTTGCGGACGAATCGGGGGAAGTATTCAGCGTAACGGGTTGCCATGGCCGCCTGCCCGACGTCCTCACCCAGAACTTCCCGACGAATCGTGTGCAGCAACAGGCGGGCGGTCACCTGACTGTAGCTCGGATCCTTTTCGATCAGCGCGCGGGAAGACAGGATCGCCGACTTGTAGACTTCTTCGATCGGCACGCCGTCATAGAGGTTGCGGATCGTCTCGCCGAGGACCGCATCCACGCTGACATATTCGCCCAGCCCTGCGCACGCCGAGGCCACCAGCGCGCGCAGCGCGTCGACATCAAGCGCTTGCCGCACCCCCCCATCGACCACGTGCAGCGCGTGTTCGCTGTGCGGCGCCGACTGCTGGCGAGCCGCGGCACGCTCCTGGGCGCGCCGCTCCCGGTAGAGCACGTAGGCGCGCGCGACCTCATGTTCGCCTGAACGCATCAGCGCCAGCTCCACATGATCCTGAATGTCTTCGATGTGGAAGGTGGCTCCGCCGGCCTTGCCTCGGGTCAGCGCCATGACGACGGCGTGGGTCAGTTGCTCGACCACCTCACGCACCCGGGCCGAGGCGGCGCTGTGCCCTCCGTTGACGGCGAGAAACGCCTTGGTCAGCGCGATTGCGATCTTGTTGGGCTCAAAACCAACCACCGAGCCGTTCCGTCGGATGATCTTGAAGTCAGCCAGGAAAGAGGCCGCCTGTTGTCCACCCAGAGACGTCGCACCCGCCGTCAGCGATGCGCCTGCCACGGGACGACCCTCCGATGCCGCATGCTCAGCGGTTCTGTACATGAAAATCTCCTTGCCGAATCAGGCAGATGGTGCAACCCGACCCAAACCGGCGTCAGTGCTGAAACAATGGGGGAATGCAGTGCAGGCACTAGATCTAGTGCCTCGATATTCGTGAAGTACTAATTCTAGTGATCGAGGCCGTACGGATCAAGCCCAGGGTCACATCGATTTGAAGGCCATCGATCGGACGCCAGCGGCGCTGGGCCGTTCGCCCGTACCGGTCCCGCGGGCTGCCCTGACCAGACGGACTCTGAATTACGAAAGCCCCGCCTCGTCCGCTTTTTGAGGGGTTTTCAGCGCTTGGGCCCCATTCCTTGGGGCTCGCCGGCAGGCGTTGGCGGCCTCACAGGTGAATTGGGCGAAAAAGGCCTGATCAGCCCCGCCCCGCCTGGACTCGACAAGACACGCGGCCAGTCAAAAAATGGACCGGGATCAAATTTTCTGTCCGGTGCAATGTCCTCGTGACCCGCGATCAGACGCAAGGGGTGGCGCTGGCGCAACAGTTCGAGCAGGCGGGACAGCCGTCTGTACTGCGCGTGGGTGAACGGATGATGCCCATCGCCTTCCAGTTCGATCCCGATCGAAAAGTCGTTGCATGCGCTGCGATTCAACAGACGCGACGGTCCCGCGTGCCAGGCCCGATCGTCGGTCGAAACGTACTGGACCAGGGTGCCGGGGCGGCGGATCAGAAAGTGAGCGGAGACCTTGAGTGTGCTGAGTTCGGCGAGAACGGGGTGGGGATCGCCGGCGAGGCGATTGGTGAACAAGCGGTCGATCGCGTCACCGCTGAAACGGCCCGGCGGCAGGCTGATGTAGTGGATGATCACCGTGTCGACCGGGCAGCCCGCCGGGCGCGCGTTGAAGTTGGGAGACGGGAGATGCCGGATGCGGGGCAACCAACCCGCCCCCCCGGCCTGTGGGGCAGCCATCAGCCCCGATCGTCAGGCGGCGGGAGCGGCCCGGCCGCACGGTGTTCCTCCGAGCAGAAAGCGAGCGACCCGGCGTGGATCGCTTCGTGATCCGGGAGATAAACCCCGCACCGGGCGCACTGCATGACCGGCACC
The DNA here is from genome assembly GCA_039800205.1 of Pseudomonadota bacterium. Lineage (GTDB taxonomy): Bacteria > Pseudomonadota > Gammaproteobacteria > Burkholderiales > Burkholderiaceae_E > SYIM01. The sequence continues at coordinate 18,127 of JBDLRB010000161.1, forward strand.
GCGGAGGGAACCCGGGCCTGAGCCGGGTCGGGGCCGGGCTCGCGCGCTGCCGCGTCCTCAGACTGACGCTCAGCCTTGCGCTGAAGCACCTTGACCAGACGGATGCCGAACCAGATGAGCGCGATGACGCCAACCCAGAACACAAACTTGCCCATCAACTCCGCCTCAGAATGACCTCAAGCACGAAATGACTGCCGACATAGCCGAGCAGCAGCAACATGAATCCGCCCAGCGTCAGCCGCAGGGCTGTTCGACCGCGCCACCCCCAGAGCCTGCGGCCCAGCAGGAGGCTGCCGAAGACGGCCCAGGCAATCAGGGTGAAGACGATCTTGTGGTTGAAGCTCAGGGGCTTGCCGAACACCTGTTCAGAGAAGAAGACGCCGCTGATCGCTGTGACACTCAGGCAGGTGAAGCCGATGGCGATCAGGCGAAACATCATCCGCTCGATGGTCAGCAGCGGCGGCAACTCGTCCATGAATCGTCCCAGCCACCCGGTGCTTGTCGTTCGCCGTCCGTGCAGGGCCCGTTCGGCCGCCGCCATTAATGCCGCATGCAGCGCAGCCAGCGTCAACACACCATAGGCGAGCGTGCCGGCGATCAGGTGCGGCGCAAAAAGGGGCCGCCGCGAGGTCTGCATCAGCTCGGAGCCCGGGAAGATCAGCGGCAGCAGCACCGCGATCGCGGCCAGCGGCAGCAGGATCGAGCGGATCGCTCGCAGACCCATCGTCAGGCCTTCGAACCACATCACGGCAATACCGATCCAGAGCGTCGCGGACAGAACGAACGCAAACCCGAAGCGCCAACCGTCTGCCGTGCTGCTGGCCAGGTAGAGCGTGCCCGCGTGGAGCGCTAACGCGGCGATCAGGAAAGGCAGGGCGCGTCGCTCGTCTGCGCGCCAGGCGGCGAGGTAGAGGAGCGCCGGTATCGAGAAAACCAGAACCAGTAGAATGCCCACTTGATCAGTTTACTCCACAAGCCATGCTCGACAATCTCACCCAGCGTCTGTCACGCGTGGTCAAGACCATGCGGGGTCAGGCGCGCCTGACCGAAGCCAATACCCAGGAAATGCTGCGTGAGATCCGCGTGGCGCTCCTCGAGGCCGATGTGGCGCTGCCGGTCGTCCGCGACTTCATTGCCCGGGTGCGAGAACAGGCGCTTGGACAGGACGTCATCGGCAGCCTGACGCCGGGGCAGGCGCTGGTGGGGGTGGTTCACCGCGAACTCACCGCGCTGATGGGCGGCGATGGGTCGGCACTCAATCTCTCCACGCAGCCGCCCGCGGTGATCCTGATGGCCGGTCTGCAGGGCGCGGGCAAGACCACCACGGTGGGCAAGCTCGCACGCTGGTTGCGCCAGCAGGGCAAGAAGAAAGTCCTTACCGTTTCGTGCGACGTCTATCGCCCGGCCGCAATCGAACAATTGAAGCTCGTTTCCGAGCAAGTCGAAGCCGACTGGTTCGCATCCGACCCGGGACAAAGCCCGGTCGATATTGCCCAGGCGGCGCTCCGTTGGGCCCGCACGCACTACCATGATGTGCTGATCGTCGACACGGCTGGCCGGCTGGCCATCGACGAAGCGATGATGCGTGAAATCACGGCCCTGCATGCGGCGTTGCAGCCCGTCGAGACCCTTCTGGTGGTCGATGCGATGCAGGGGCAGGATGCGGTCAACACGGCACGAGCCTTTGCCGAGGCCGTCAAGGTGACGGGTGTCGTGCTCACCAAGCTCGATGGCGATTCGCGAGGCGGTGCTGCGCTTTCGGTCAAGGCGGTCACGGGGGCGCCGATCAAGTTTTCCGGCATCGGCGAGAAGCTCGACGGACTGGAAGCCTTCCATCCGGAGCGCATGGCCCAGCGCATCCTGGGCATGGGCGACATCGTTTCGCTCGTTGAGGAGGCCGGTCGTGCGGTCGATCATCAGGAAGCCCAGAAGCTTGCCGAGAAACTCAAGCGAGGCAATCGGTTCGACCTCAACGACTTCGCCATGCAACTGGGTCAGATGAACCGGATGGGCGGACTGGGGTCGCTGCTGGACAAGCTCCCGGCGCAGTTCCAGCAGGCGGCGGCAGGGGCCGATATGGGGCAAGCCGAGCGCCAGATGCGCCGGATGCAAGGCATCATCTGCTCGATGACTGCCGATGAGCGCAGTCGTCCCGAGTTGATCAAGGCCTCGCGCAAGCGGCGGATTGCGACTGGAGCAGGGGTGCAGGTTCAGGAGGTCAATCGCCTGCTGGCCCAGTTCGAGCAAATGCAGACCATGATGAAGCGCATGCAGAAGGGCGGCCTCGCCAAGATGATGCGTGGGTTCAAGGGCATGCTGCCTGGCATGCGATAGCGCACATTCACTGGACGAACAGATGAGCGATCCCGCGATGGCCTCGCCCAATATCGAATCCCTGAGCGCGCTGTTCTCGGGGCGACTGATCACCGATCCCACCGAGATGGCGCCCTTTCTCACCGACTGGCGAAAGCGCTACGTCGGTCGCGCCCGTGCAGTCGTTCAACCGGATACCAGCGCGGACGTGGCCGCAGTGGTTCGCTGGTGTGCGGCCCATCGGGTGCCTATCGTGCCGCAGGGCGGCAACACCGGCTTGTCGGGCGGTGCGACGGCAGACGGCTCGGGGCAGGCGATCGTACTCTCTCTGGCCAGGCTGCGTCGGGTCCGAGCGGTCGATACCGTCAATCAGTCGATCACCGTCGAGGCGGGATGCGTGCTGGCCGAAGTCCAGCGCGCGGCGGAGGCGGCGGGGCGCCTTTTTCCGTTGTCACTGGCTGCGCAGGGGAGTTGCACGATCGGCGGCAACCTTTCGACCAACGCCGGTGGGGTTCAGGTTCTCCGGTACGGCAATGCCCGCGAATTGTGTCTGGGCCTGGAGGTGGTCACCGCTGACGGCGAGATCTGGGATGGGCTGAGGGGCTTGCGCAAGGACAACACCGGTTATGACCTCAGGGACCTGTTCATCGGCGCCGAGGGGACCTTGGGTGTGATCACCGCCGCCACCCTGAAGCTCTTTCCAATGCCTGCGGCCCAGCTGACCGCACTCGTCACGGTCGAGCACCCCCGGGCCGCGCTGGCCCTGCTCGAGCGCGCGCAGGGGCGCTTGTCGGCCATGCTGACGGCCTTCGAATTGATGTCCGATCTGTGTATCCAACTGGTCGAGCGCCATTATCCCGGCTGCCGACTGCCCTTCACGGAACGGAGTCCCTACTACGTGCTGCTCGAGTGCTCACACCCCGATAGCGAGGCGGCCGCACGTTCGGCACTCGAGACCCTGCTTGAAGAGGCGCTCGGGACGGGGCAGGTCGGCGATGCTGTCGTGGCCGAGTCCATTGCCCAGAGCCAGGCCCTGTGGGCCTTGCGTGAGAACATTTCCGAAGCGCAGGGCGCCGAAGGCAAGAACATCAAGCATGATGTCTCGGTCCCGATCTCCAGAATCGCCGATTTCGTCGAGGTCGCGGGGCAGGCGCTGGCGCAGGCCCATCCGGGCGTTCGGCCCGTCGTCTTTGGGCACCTGGGCGATGGCAATCTGCACTACAACGTTTCACCGGCCGTGGGCGATCGGGACGAAACTGCGTTCCTTGCCTTGCAGGATGACATCAATCGGATCACCCATGATGCGGTGGTTGCGCACCGCGGTTCGATCTCCGCCGAGCATGGGCTGGGACAGTTGCGCCGTGATGAGGCCGCCCGCTACAAGTCGCCGATCGAAATGCGCTTGATGCGGCAACTGAAAAACGCGTTTGACCCCTTGGGCATCATGAATCCCGGGAAGGTCCTCGCGACCGCGGCGGGCTGAGGGCACCCGGGCCGCTCGCCGGCCGAGACTACTCCGGGGGGTTCAGGAGAGCGAGAACCGCCGACTTGACCTCTCCTGGCGCGACCCGTTGAGGCTCGCGCGCGCTGCGCGCCTGGACCTCGATCAGCCCTTCTTTCAGGCCGCGTTCGCCCACCGTCACCCGCACCGGAACGCCGATCAGCTCCCAGTCGGCGAACATGGCTCCCGGGCGCTCACCGCGATCGTCGAGGATCACGTCCACGCCGGCCTCGGTGAATTGGCGATAGAGCGACTCGGCCTGGAGCCGGACGGCTTCTGAGCGATCCATTCCAAGCGGCGCGATCACCACCTCGAACGGGGCGATTGACCGGGGCCAGAGGATGCCGCGCTCATCGTGATTCTGCTCGATGGCCGCGCCGAGCAAACGGGTCACGCCGATGCCGTAGCAGCCCATCTCGAATGATTTGGACTGCCCGTCTTCGTCCACGAAGCGTGCGTTCATGGCGTCCGAGTATTTGGTGCCCAGGTAGAAGACGTGGCCCACTTCGATCCCACGCTGGATTTCAAGCGTTCCCTGGCCATCCGGGGACGGGTCGCCCGCCCGAACGTTACGCAGATCGGCCACTTCGGGCTCGGGCAGGTCTCGGCCCCAGTTGACCCCCGTGTAGTGGTAGCCCGTTTCATTGGCGCCGCAGACGAAGTCGCTCATCCGCGCCACGGTACGATCGACCAGCACCCGTACCGGGCGCTGCATCCCGATCGGACCCAGGTAGCCGGGTGGGCAACCGAAGTGTTCGATGATTTCGTGTTCGGTGGCAAATCGGAAGCCCTCCAGGCCACCGACCTTGCCGGCTTTCACCTCGTTCAGCTCATGGTCTCCTCGAATGAGCAGCAGCCAGATCCGGGTGCCGATGATACGGCCCGCCTGCCCGCCTGCGTCCGGTTCGCCCTCTTTGACGGGCTCGCGCTGGTCCACTGCAAGCACCAGGGATTTGACCGTTTTTTCAAGAGGCAGACCCAGCAATTCGGCCACGGCTTCGCATTTTGGGCACTCGGGCGTCGAGGTTTTGTGGAGCGCGGCCTGAGGGGGGGTGCGTTCGGGGCCCAGCGCAAGCGCCTCTGCGAGTTCGATGTTGGCGGCGAAATCGCTCTGCGGACAATAGGCGATCGCATCCTCACCCGTGTCGGCGATCACCTGAAACTCATGGCTCGCCGACCCGCCGATCGCGCCGGTGTCGGCGGCAACGGCCCGAAACGACAGCCCCATCCGGCTGAAGATGCGGCTGTAGGCCTCGTACATCGCGCGATAGCTCTCGAGCGCGGCTTCGCGGCTGCGATCGAACGAGTAGGCGTCCTTCATCGTGAATTCGCGCCCACGCATCACGCCGAATCGCGGCCGGCGTTCATCACGAAACTTGGTCTGGATGTGATAGAGGTTCTTCGGCAGCTGACGGTAGCTTCGCAACTCCTGCCGGGCAATATCCGTGATCACTTCTTCTGAGGTCGGTTGCACGATGAAGTCTCGTCCGTGCCGGTCCTTGACCCGAAGCAGCTCCGGACCGTATTTCTCCCATCGACCCGATTCCATCCAGAGCTCGGCCGGTTGCACGACGGGCATCAGCAACTCGATCGCGCCGGCCGCATTCATCTCATCGCGGATGATGGCCTCGATCTTGCGAATGATTCTGAGGCCCATCGGCATGTAGTTGTAGACGCCACCCGCCAGCTTTCGAATCATGCCGGCGCGGGTCATCAGGCGATGACTGACGATTTCGGCATCGGTGGGGGCTTCTTTCAGGGTGGCGATGTGGAAACGCGAGGCTTTCATGGGAATCCGTCATTCGGAGCTGCCGGGCAGCGTTGAGGCCGATATAATCGATTGCATTGTAAGAGATCAATGGGTGCGGCCGTGCTGGACCGACAAGGTTACCGCCCCAACGTCGGCATCATCCTGGTCAATGACCGGAACGAAGTCTTCTGGGGCAAACGAATTCGAGAGCCCGCCTGGCAATTTCCGCAAGGCGGCATCAAGCGGGGCGAATCCCCCCGCGAAGCGATGTTTCGCGAGCTGCGCGAAGAGACCGGCTTGCTGCCTCAGCATGTGGAGGTGCTGGGGCGCACGCGCGACTGGCTGCGATACGATGTGCCTCGACACTGGGTACGACGTGATGCCCGCATTCCCTATCGGGGGCAGAAACAGATCTGGTTTCTCATCCGCATGCTAGGCGAAGATCACCATGTTGACCTCGCTGCCTCCGGCGAGCCGGAGTTCGATGCCTGGCGCTGGCACGAGTACTGGATTCCGCTCGAAACGGTCATTGAGTTCAAGCGAGAGGTGTATCGTCTCGCGCTGGAAGAGCTCGCGCGGTTTCTGAATCCGGCCGGCGTCAGAACACCGGTGTGAGGACCGGGTCGCCCGCCAGCCAGGCGGCGACATTCTTCAGGACCAGGTCACCCATCGCGGCCCGCGTCGAGTGGGTTGCACTGCCCTGATGGGGGTGCAGGACCACGTTGTCCAGGCCGAAAAACCGGGGGTCGATGCGTGGTTCGTTGTCAAAGACATCCAGCCCGGCGCCTCCCAGCTTGCCACTGGACAACAGATCAATCAGTGCGGGCTCATCAACCACCGAGCCGCGCGCGATGTTGACGAAGACGCCTTGGGGTCCCAGTGCTTGGAGCACTCCGCGCGAGACAATCCCTCGGGTGTCAGGTCCCCCCGGACAGGCTGCGATCAGGATGTCTGCCCAATCGGCCAGCTCGACGGGGTCATTGTGACGGTAGAACGCGCAGTCTGGCTTCGGGCGCGGCCCATACCAGCGGACATCGGTATTGAAGGCTGCGCAGCGCTGCGCAATCGCCAGACCGATCCGCCCCAGTCCGATGATGCCCACTCGACGTCGCTGCAGGCTCGGGGTCAATCCAAAAGCGGCTTGCGCCCACCGACCCTCACGGACGAAACGATCGGCCTGGGGGATTCTTCGAATGCTGGCGAGCAGCAACGCGATGGCCAGATCGGCGACGTCCTCGGTGAGTACGTCCGGGGTATTCGTGACCACAATGCCCCGTTGGCGCGCATGGTTCAGATCAATTGCATCAACGCCGACACCAAAGGACGAGACCAGCTGGAGCCGGGGAAGCGCTGCCATTGTGGTCGCATCGATCCCGCGCGAGCCGCCAGTGACGACGACGCGGCACGATGGTGCCAGCCGGACGAGCAGAGCGGACGGATCCTCCGCGCACCAGAACCGGTGAACGTCGTAGCGCTCCTCCAGGCTTGCCTGAGTGGGCGCATGAAGCGCCGCCATCAGCAGGACCGGTTCGCGGCGAGGAACAGCGCCTGTGCTGGGATCCATCAACCCGCCCTCGTTGAACGACTGCTTACTTCGCGGCAGCGAACTTGATTACTTTCGCCTTCGATTCGCCGAGCCCCGTGATACCCATGGTGATCACATCGCCCGGCCGCAGAAACTTCGGCGGCTTCATTCCGACGCCGACGCCGGGGGGCGTGCCCGTCGTGATGATGTCGCCCGGATTGAGCGTCATGAACTGACTGACATACGAGATGAGCGTCGCGCAATCGAAGATCATCGTCTTGGTGTTGCCACGCT
>JBDLRB010000162.1:0-22888 GCA_039800205.1 Pseudomonadota bacterium
AGCCCGAGTCCTCGACGTAATCAAGATCGAGCACCGCCCGTCCGCCCACCACGCCCACCGACACTGCAGCAACGTGATCGACGATCGGTGAGCGGGCGAGTCGCCCGCGTTCGATCAGCCAGCCCACCGCATCGCAGGCCGCGACAAATGCGCCTGTGATTGATGCGCAGCGTGTCCCCCCGTCCGCCTGCAACACGTCACAGTCGAGCGTCAGGGTCCGCTCACCCAGGGCGTGGAGATCAAAGACCGCCCGCAGGCTGCGCCCGATCAGACGCTGGATCTCCTGGGTGCGCCCGGACTGCTTCCCGCGTGCCGCCTCGCGGTCGCCTCGCGTATGGGTCGCACGCGGCAGCATGCCGTACTCGGCCGTGACCCAGCCCTTGCCCGAACCCTTCAGAAAAGCGGGCACCTTGTCTTCGACACTTGCCGTGCAGAGCACTCGCGTGTCGCCGCATGCGATCAGGACTGAGCCTTCGGCGTGTCGCGTGTAGCCCCGCTCGATCACAACGGTGCGCAAATCGTCGAATTGACGACCTCCGGATCGATCACTGGGAACGGATTCGTTCATGGGCGGCCTCGATGGATTCCCCGAACCTCAAGCTGAGGATCCAGGGGACAATTGGAATATTCACTACAATATTGGGTTGTCATTCAGATTATCAGAAGCGTACAAGGCCCTTGAGCGATACGACTCTCTCCGCGCGCAGCGAAATCCAGAGCATGACCGGGTTCGCCTCGGCCGTTCGGGAACTTCCGACCGGGCAACTCAGTGTCGAGCTACGCAGCGTGAACGCGCGATTCCTCGACCTGTCCTTTCGATTGCCCGACGAGTTGCGAGGTGCGGAGTGGCCGCTTCGGGAGTTGATCACCGGCCGGGTGCTCCGCGGGAAGGTCGAGTGTCGGGTCGGAGTGCGAACCGTGCCGGGCGCGGATGAGCGGCTCGACCTGCAGGCGATCCAGCGACTGGCCGAAACGGGCGATCGTATCCGGGCGATCTTCCCCGACCTGACCCCTCCGTCCCTGCTCGAAGTCATGCGCATGCCGGGCATCATGGCCGAGACCCGCCCCGGCTCGGATCTGATCCCCGAGGTGATTCAGTGCGGACGGACGGCACTGAACGCATTCACTGAAGCGCGAGCCCGCGAAGGAGAACGTCTCATCGCGACGATCCGGGAACGCGCGCAGCGCATCGACGTCATCGTCGCGGATCTCGCAGCCGTCGGCCCGCAGTTGCTGGCCACGCACGAAGCCCGATTGGTCGAGCGCCTGCGCGCAGCCGTCTCCGCAAGCCATGCCCCGCTGCCCCTTGAGGAAACCATGGCGAGGATTCGGCAGGAAGTCACGCTTCATGGCATGCGCATCGATATTGCAGAAGAGATCGACCGGCTTCGCAGCCACCTGAATGCCCTGTCAGACACCTGCGGGGGTCCCGGCCCGGTCGGGAAGAAGCTTGACTTTCTGCTCCAGGAATTCAATCGTGAAGCCAACACCCTGGCCTCGAAGGGCGCACTGCCCGAGGTTGGCCGGATCGCCGTCGAACTGAAACTGCTGATCGAGCAGATTCGGGAACAGGTCCAGAACCTCGAATGAGCCTCAGACACGCCAATCCCGGCAGCCTGTTCGTGATCGTTGCCCCGTCCGGGGCAGGCAAGACCTCCCTCGTCCGCGCACTCCTCGAGCGCGACCCGAGCATCGGCCTGTCGGTGTCTTACACCACCCGCAGCGCGCGCAACGGCGAGATCGACGGTGTGCACTACCATTTCATCGACGAAGCCGAGTTTTTCCAGCGCAGGGAGGCCGGCGAGTTTCTCGAGTGGGCTCACGTCCATGGCAATTTCTACGGAACCTCGCGGGCATGGATCGAGGCCACGACCCAGGGTGGGAAAGATCTGATCCTGGAAATCGACTGTCAAGGCGCCCTTCAGGTCCGGAAGTTGTACCCGGAGGCAGTGGCGATCTTTATCGCGCCTCCCTCGCTCGCTGAACTCGAACGACGCCTGAGGGCACGCGCCCAAGATTCCGATGCAGTGATCGCTGCGCGGATGACCGCCGCGAGAACCGAGCTCAGCCAGGCCGAGAAATTTGAATATGTTATTATCAATCAAGACTTTGCGACGGCAGTCGAGCAACTGAACGCCGTCGTCCGGGCGGCCAGGCTACGCTTCTCGCGACAGCATGCCCGACACCCGGGAATCTTCGCAGCCCTCGGCATCGTCCAGACGATGCCCGAGGCCCTTGACGCTCGATCACATCGGTAGGCACACACATGGCCCGAATCACCGTCGAAGACTGCCTGAGGCAGATCCCCAACCGCTTCCAGCTGACGCTGGCCGCCACCTATCGTGCACGCATGCTGGCACAGGGGCACACCCCCAAGATCGAGAGCAAGGACAAGCCCACCGTGACCGCCTTGCGTGAGATCGCGCAGGGCAAGGTCGGCATCGAAATGTTGAAGCGCATTCCGACCTGAGTGCCGCTCGGGCGTCCGGTCGGCCTGGCCGCTCGGCGGGGCCGGCCGCAGGACGCCGCGGGGCCCTGATCCGATGCTCCAGCAAACCTTCGTTACCCCCTCTGCAGACGTGAATGCGGTCGCCGTTGCGCCGAGACCGGAAGGGGATCTGGCGGGCCCAACCCGGGGGGCTGCGCGGGGCATACGGGGCCGCCCTGCGGAGCCGGTGGGCCCACTGGTCGAACAGGGCTTTGTGGCCACCCCGGACGAACGGAGCATTGTTTCTCTCGCTGCGCTGACCGCCCGGGCCGCCGAGTATCTCGGCGAGGATGATCTGCGGCGCATCCGGGACGCGTATCGGTTCGGCGACGAGGCGCACCTCGGTCAGTTCCGCTCCAGCGGGGAGCCCTACATCTCGCACCCCATTGCGGTCGCCGAGATCCTGGCGGGATGGAAACTCGACGCCGACACGCTGATGGCGGCACTACTGCACGATGTGATCGAAGACAGCGCGGTCGCCAAGCAGATCCTTGCTGAACGATTCGGTCAAGCCGTGGCTGAACTGGTCGATGGGGTCTCCAAGCTCGATCGGGTCGAGTTCGCATCCAAGGAACATCAGCAGGCTGAAAGCTTCCGGAAGATGCTGCTGGCGATGGCTCGGGATGTTCGGGTCATCCTGATCAAGCTGGCCGATCGCCTGCACAACATGCAGACGCTCCATGTCCTGCCGGCGGCCCGCCAGCAACGGATCGCCCGGGAAACCGTCGATATCTACGCGCCGATCGCACACCGTCTCGGTCTCAATCTGCTGCACCGTGACCTGCAGGATCTCAGCTTTCGCGCGCTTTACCCAGCCCGCTACCAGACGCTGCAGAAAGCCGTGCACGCCGCCCGGGGCAACCGCCGTGAAGTGCTCGGGCGGATTCGCGAAAGCGTCACGCGGGCGCTGGCCGAACTCGGGATCCAGGCCGAAATACAGAGTCGCGAAAAGTCCCTCTTCTCGATCCACAACAAGATGCGCGAAAAGCGACTGTCTTTCGCGCAAGTGCTCGATGTGTACGGCATGCGCGTGATTGTCGACAGTGTCGCGCAGTGTTACCTCGCGCTGGGCGCGTTACACATGACCTTCAAGCCGGTGCCCGGCCGGTTCAAGGACTACATCGCCATTCCAAAGGTCAACGGCTATCAGTCCCTGCACACCACGCTGGCGGGCCCCTTCGGCACCCCGGTCGAGTTCCAGATCCGTACGCGGGAGATGCAACGCGTTGCGCAGGCCGGCGTGGCCGCGCATTGGCTTTACAAGGCGCACCACGAGACTTTTTCTGATCTGCACCAGCGGACCCATCAATGGCTGCAGTCCCTGCTCGACATCCAGAACCAGACGGGCGACTCGCTTGAGTTCATCGAAAACGTCAAAGTCGATCTTTTCCCAGACGCCGTCTATGTGTTTACGCCGCGCGGCGATATTCGCGCATTGCCGAGGGGTGCAACGGTTCTTGATTACGCCTATGCGATTCACACTGACATCGGCAACCGGGCAACGGGCGGGCGGGTCAACGAGGACAGCGTGCCCTTGCGTACCGAGCTGGTCAATGGCGATGTGGTCGAGGTGGTCACCGACCCCGAATCGCGGCCGGATCCGAACTGGCTGTCATTCGTCCGGACCGGGCGTGCGCGCGCGAGCATCCGGCACAGCCTGCGCACGCTGAACTACCGCGAATCGGTGGAGTTGGGTCGCCGACTCCTCGACCAGTCCTTGAGCGCGCTGCGCATACGGCTGCCCTCGCTCGAGCTGAGCGTGCTCGAACGAAGTGCTCGAGAGGCGGGTGTGCGCAATGTCGACGAACTGTATGCCGAGATTGGCTTGGGCAAATGTCTGGCGCCCGTGGTCGCGCGAACGATTGCACTGCAGTTCTCTTCAAAGGCTGCGGCGCTGGCCCTGCCGCGTCCTGCACCAATGGTTGTACATGGCAACGAAGGCAGCGCCGTCAACTATTCTCGCTGCTGCAGCCCGCTTCCCGGTGACCCGCTCGCCGGGTACCTGCGTGGAGGACACGGTCTGGTTCTGCATCGCGCCGATTGCACGATCGCCCTCAAGCAGCGCGATCGTGACGCCGAGCGCTGGGTCGACGTCGACTGGTCCGACGAGGTCACGGGTCAGTTCCGGACCGATATCGAACTGAATGTGCGCAATGACCGGGGTGTGCTGGGCAAGGTCGCGGCAGAAATCGCCGCCAGTGATTCCAATATCGCGCATGTCTCGATGGATGAAGCACCCGGTGCACAGCTTGCCGTCCTGCGATTTGTCCTGATGGTCCGCGATCGCGTCCATCTCGCCCGGGTTCTGCGCGCGCTGCGCCAGCTCCCTGAGGTGCTGAAGATTTCCAGATTCCATAGCGATCGAGCTTAGACCCAAGCGCTCATCGGAGGGGGCTAGAGCGTGCCCCCCTCGAACACTCAGGGGTCAATACGCTGATAGCGAACCTCGGTCACTTCAATCTCGGCGATACCTTCGGGCAGGTTCACGCGGATGACGTCGCCCTCCTGGGTTTTCAGTAGCGCGCGTCCGATGGGAGAAACCCAGCTGATTCGTCGTCGGGCGGGATCCACTTCATCTACGCCCACAATCGTGACCGTCTCTTCATCGCCCCCATTTCTCAAGAAGCTGACCGTTGCACCAAAAAAAGCCTGCGGTGTCCCTGTGCGGGCTTCGGGATCAACGACCTCAGCGATTTCGAGTCGCTTGGTCAGGAATCGGATCCGGCGATCGATCTCCCGGAGGCGCTTCTTGCCATAAAGATAGTCACCGTTTTCAGACCGGTCGCCGTTCGAAGCGGCCCAGGAAACGACCCGGACCACCTCGGGACGTTCGATATCGAGCAGCTCCATCAATTCCTGCCGCATGCGGGCGTGACCGGCCGGGGTCATGTAGTTTCGGGCGCCCGCCGGGATCGCCTCGGCGCCGGGCGCCAGATCCTCCTCCTCATCGCCCGGAGCGTCATCGCGCACGAAGGCCTTGCTCATTGCGCGGTCAGGTTCCCGCGATCGCCATCGATTGGATCAGGACCGAGCCACTGCGCTTGGTGCCGCGGGTGATCTCGTCCGCCCCCACCGCGACGATGGCTGCGAACATGTCCCGGAGGTTCCCTGCGATCGTAATTTCCTCGACGGGGTATTGAATGATGCCGTTCTCGACCCAGAATCCAGTCGCCCCACGTGAATAATCGCCGGTCACATAGTTGACGCCCTGACCCATCAGGTCGGTGACAAAAAGCCCTGTCCCCAGCTTGCGAAGCATCTCGGGCAAACCATCGGTCTTGCGTCGCTTGCTGCTCAGCAGCCGCAGGTGGTGCGACCCCCCGGCGTTACCCGTGGTCTTCATGCCCAGCTTCCGTGCGGAGTAGGTCGAGAGGAAATAACCCTGCAGGATGCCCCGCTCGACGACCCGCCTGCGAGCCGTGGCACAGCCCTCGCTATCAAATGGAGCGCTGCCCGATTCCGCACGGCGATGGGGATCTTCGACGATATCGATATGGGACGCGAACACGCGCTCACCCAGACGTTCGGTGAGAAAGCTGGCCTTGCGGTAAAGGGCACCGCCGCTTGCGGCCTGAACAAAATGTCCCAACAAGCCGCACGCGATCGGAGACTCGAACAAGACCGGCGCGTGGCGGGTACTGAGCCGGCGGGCACCCAACCGAGACAGGGCACGCTCGGCCGCATACCGCCCAAGCGCTGCCGGATCGGCCAGCCGATCGGCCCTGCAATCGGTGCTGTACCAGTCATCACGCTGCATCTCGCGGCCCCGCCGCGCGATCGGCGCGCACGCGATTGAGTGACGACTGTAGGGATAACCACCCGCAAAGCCCAGCGAGTTGGCCGACAGAAACTGGCCATGGCCGACCGTCACGGAGGCCCCCTCGGAGTTGCGGATCATGGGGCTGGTTCGGAACGCAGCATCCTCCGCCGCGCACGCCAGGGCAACCGCTTCCTCAACCGATACGGCCCATGGATGAAACAGGTCGAGATTGGGCGGATGGACGGCGAGGGTCTCCGGGTCCGGGAGCCCTGCACAGGGGTCTTCGGCCGTAAAGCGGGCAATGTTGTAGGCCGCCTCGACGGTTTCTGCCAACGAGCGCGCAGAGTAGTCCGAGGAATTCGCGTGCCCCCGTCGTTGGCCGAGGTAGACCGTGACACCGATCCCTTTGTCGCGATGCTGCTCGATGGTCTCAACCCGCCCACGCCGGACGTTGACCGAGAACCCGCTGCTCTCGGAGATGTCGACCGCAGCCCCCGTTGCACCCAGTTCGCGGGCACGCCGCAACATCACTTCGGCGCTCTCGCGCAACTGCGACTGATCGTATTCGAACATCCTGGCTGCCTCGTCTGATGAGCGCGGTATCATAACAACAGGTTCTGACCCCCAGACCTGCATGCCCTGCCCGTCCAACTGATTTGCTGACCCCTATCGATGCGTCGTTCAAGCCCCCTGCCAGACGAAGACCAGACCGAGCGGCCCAGCAAATCGCAGCGCAAGCGGGACAGCCACGCGCTCCAGGATCTGGGCGAACAACTGGTGGAACTGTCTGATGAACGATTGCTCGCACTTGGCGTTCCTGAACGCCTGCACGACGCCATTCGCCTTGTGCGAACGATCCGGGCCCACGAGGGGCGCAGACGGCAGATGCAGTACATCGGACGCCTGATGCGTGAAGAGGTCGATGTCGATGCCCTCCGGGGGGCGCTTGAGGAGGAACACAGTCGGCATCGCATCGATACGGCCCTGATGCACGAAGCTGAACGTTGGCGCGAACAGCTGATTGCCGAACCGGATGCACTGATCCGATGGGTCGATCGCTGGCCCGACACGCGGCCGCGGATCGAAGCGCTGGTCACCGCGGCGCGATCAGAAGTGGCGAGTGGAACGCGCGGTCGGCATTATCGTGACCTCTACCGGCTCCTGCGCGACACGCTGACGGCTGCCGAACGCGCTGTACCGCCTGATCGCGATCAGCCCCCGCTGAACGCCTGAACGCTTCGACCGACATGAATACACCCACGATCCGAATCGGGCTGGTCTCCGTCAGCGACCGCGCGTCTCAGGGCACCTACGAGGACCGCGGCATTCCCATGCTGACCGAGTGGCTGGACCGCGCGCTCATCACCCCCTGGACGGCCCTCACGCGCTTGATCCCCGACGAACAGACGCTGATCGAGCAGACGCTGATTGAACTGGTGGACCGCGAGGCCTGCAGTCTCATTCTGACGACGGGCGGCACAGGACCAGCGGTCCGTGACGTCACGCCCGAGGCCACGCTTGCGGTTGCCCACCGCGAAATGCCCGGGTTCGGCGAGCAAATGCGTCAGATCAGCCTGAACTTCGTGCCCACCGCCATCCTCTCTCGGCAGGTTGCCGTGATTCGTGGCCAGGCACTGATCATCAACCTGCCGGGGCAACCCAAGTCCATCCGCGAGACCCTGGAGGGCCTCAAATCACCCGATGGTGAGCCACGCGTTCACGGCGTATTTGCGGCGGTACCCTATTGCCTGGATCTGATCGGCGCGCCCCGGATCGACACCGATCCAGCCGTCTGCAAGGCCTTCCGGCCAAAATCAGCACAGCCGCAACAGACTTGATGGGCCGAAGTGCCGGACCCGAACGGTCCAACTGCGCTAACGACGCCGGGTGGAGACCACCCCAGACACCTGTCCGAGCGCAGCAAGCGTCGCCGTCAATTGCCTTGCGTCGCTCACCTCGATCGTGAATCTCATCATGGCCTGCTGACGTCTTGACTGGGTCTGCGCGGCGGTGACATTGATTCGATCCCGTGCGAAGACGTCCGAAATATCGCGCAGCAGACCCTGACGATCGTGAGCGAGAATTTCAATATCGGCCGCGAAGCGGGCGGATCCGCCTGCATTCGATTGAGCATGCCCATCCCAATCCGTCTCAATTCGACGTTCCGGCGAAAGGGCAATCAACCGGGCGAAGGTTGCGCAGTCGGCTCGATGCACCGAGACGCCGCGTCCACGCGTTACGAATCCCTCAATCCGATCGGGCGGCACAGGCCGACAGCACCGGGCCAATTGGGTCAGGAGGGCGTCCATCCCGACGATCAAGACGCCCGACCGCCCTCCTGCAGGATGAGCGGAACGACCGAGCAGGGCCTCGGGGGCCAGATCCTCCTCCGGAACGCCCGGACTTTGAGGCGATGCGGATCCCGCATTGCCCGGTCCAGCGCTCGCCCTGACCGCCTCCTCGATCTGCCGCGGACCGATTTCGTCGCGCGAGACGGCCACGAACATCGTCAAGACGTCGGGCTGTCCGAGTCGCCTCGCGAGATCCTCGAAGGCGAGCGCCGTACGCCCCTCGCGCTGGAGAATGCGCTCGATCCGCTCCCGGCCCGCTGCCTGGTCGCGTTCGAGATCAAGCGCGTTGAACCACTGCCGGACCTTTGTGCGTGCACGTGCGCTGGCCAGGTAGCCCAGCGCTGGATTGAGCCAGTCCCGGGACGGCCCGGCTGAAGCCCCCTCCTTCGCGCTCAGAATCTCGACGGTCTGGCCGCTGTCCAGCACACGATTCAGTGGGACCAGTTGCCCGTCCACTCGAGCACCGCGGCAACGATGGCCCAGGCCGCTGTGCACATGGTAGGCAAAGTCGATTGGGGTCGAACCAGGGGGCAATTCAATCACCCGCCCCTGCGGTGTCAGCGCGTAGACCGGGGACCGCCCCTCCGAATGCAGACGGGCCTCGCCACTGCCGAGCGCCTCGCCAACCTCCCTCTGCCAAGCGAGGAGGGCCCGGACCCACTCGACGGTCCGAGCCGCCTCGAGATCACTCACGGTGGTCTCCAGCGATCCGCCCTTGGGACGCTCCTTGTAGCGCCAATGCGAAGCGACCCCATATTCCGCGGCCTCGTGCATCGCCAGCGTTCTGATCTGTACCTCCAGGGGCAAACCGTCCGAAGCGGTCACCACCGTGTGCAACGAGCGATACCCGTTTGCCTTGGGCCGGGCGATGTAGTCATCGAACTCGGATTCGATCACGGTCCACAGTTGATGGACCTGATCAAGTGCCTGGTAGCACTGGTCAACCGTCTGCACAATGACCCGCAAGCCCCGGAGGTCAAGGATGCCTTCGAGCGGCCGCTGCTTTTTCAGCATCTTTGAGTGAATGCTGTACAGGTGCTTCGGTCGCCCGGACACACTCGCCGGGACGCCAGCGGCGTTCAAGGCCCTGGACAACATCGCGGCAGACTGCTCAATGAAGGCTTCACGTTCAGCCCGCTTGGATTCGAGCTGACGAGCCAGCGAGCGATAGGTCTCGGGCTCCAGAAACCGAAACGACAGATCCTCGAGCTCCCACTTGATCTGCCAGAGCCCCAGTCGATTCGCAAGCGGCGAAACAATCCTGAGCGTCTCCTCGCTTACTGCACGCGGCGGATCGTCACGACGGGCCGCGTGATCCCTCATGGCCTGAAGCCGCCAGGCCAGAAACAGCAGCACGACGCGGATGTCGTCGGCCATTGCAAGCAACATCCTTCGGAGCGGTTCCTGCTGCGAGCCGGCCCGATGAATCAGGCCGGAGTCACCGCTCAGCCTGAGGACCTGCCGCATCCGGTCCACCAAGCGGGCCACCGAAGGGTCGACCCGATCCCGGATCAGTACAATCGGAAACAGATCCTGGGGTTCGATGAGCCACGCTGCGGCCTGCGCCGCCTGGTCAACCCCCAACTCGGCCAGGATGGCCGCCGTCGAGCGGGCCTGATGGCGGATTCCGGCCTCGATCGGATCGTCAGCCGCTGCGCTATGCTCACTCGCCGCGCTGACGAGCCGGCTGGCAAGGTCCAGGAGATCGGGCGGGCTTTCAGTATTCATTTGTCGATTATCGCGCTCATCATCATGTTTCAGAAGCTGTTCGGCCGCCCAGGCCAGCGTCGTATCGCCGAGTCCGTCTGGGCTCAAGCCCTCGACCAGATGCCATTCAATGGACGGCTCAACGAGGCCGAACGCGAAAGGCTCGTCGAGCGGGCCCAGTACTTTGTCAGTCGAAAGACCTTCAGCGGCGCGAACGGATTTGTCGTTGACGATTCTGTTCGAGCCGGAATCGCGCTCCAGGCCTGCTTGCCCATCATCGAGATCGGGGTCGAGGCCTATGATGATTTCGTCGAGATCATCATCTACCCTGACCGATTTCTCGCGCCGCGCAGTCGAGTCGACGAAGCGGGGGTCGTGCACGAAGCGATCGAGGAACTCTCGGGCGAGGCGATGGACGGCGGCCCCGTGGTCCTCGCCTGGCCCGACCTGAATCCCGGCGCAGCCCCCGGCGCAAGTGTTGTGATCCACGAATTCATCCACAAACTCGACATGCTGGATGGCGAAGCCGACGGCGTCCCGCTCCTGCCATACGGCCGTCGAACACACTGGATGCGGGTGCTGGACGAGGCCTATGAGCAGTTTTGTGATGCCCTCGACGATGTGGAGGCGTCCATCCCGATCGACGTAGATCCCGAATCATCGGCCGCAGACGCGTATTTTTCCGAACTGCCGCTCGACCCCTATGCAGCCACCGATCACGCGGAATTCTTCGCGGTCTCTGGAGAGGTGTTCTTCACCCATCCCGAGCAGCTTGCGAGGCAGTTTCCCGACTTGTTCTCGATCTATCGAGCCTATTTCGGCTTCGATCTGCTGAGGGGGCAGGACTGTGAGGTTCCGCCTCGTACAGCTTCACGCTGAGGCGGGCTCATCCGGTCGGAGATTGGATACTGTGGGAATCCGTACAGCGATCGTATCGATTTCAGCCAGAAGACCCGCACCCAGCGCGGTGCCATGCACTGAGAGATGCGCACCCAACTGGATTGCCTGTAGGAGCTCAGCCTCACGAAGCCCCAGTTCAAACGCGTAATAAATCGCGCGACTCAAGGCGAGCGGATCGTAGCCTGTGAAACAGGCATGCAGGGCCACATCGATCAAGGCTCGATCCGGCTCCGACAAGCCCTGCTCGGGACGCCCATCTTCGATCAGATCGCGCATCAGCGTTGCAAATCCTGGATCCCATCGATCAAGGAAACGAACCACATCAGCCCCGGCGCGATGACGAAAGCGCCGGCTGCCATCATCGCTGCCGGGCGACTCTACGGCGTCGGTGTCGACACCCACGCCCCCAGACTCATCTGGAAGAGGGGGGCACGAACGCGCCGCTTGGGCCAGTACACCGACGGCCTGACACATGCGGTCCATACCCTGCAACGCCACTCGATGAAAAACGTCATGAAGCTCACCACAGGTCGCGCCAGCCTTGAGCGCAAGTTCGATGTGGAGCTTCAACCCTGCACTGAACAGATGCGTTGCAGACGCATCAAGGGCCACATAAATCAACTCAACCAACCGTGGGGGCAGCGGGCCGTGCTCGGCCGGATGACCCGCGTACGACGCGTAGCGCTCGAGAAACCGAGGATTTTCGCGTAATAAGGCCTCCGTCCAGGGCCTCCAGTAACCACGACGGGCAATAAACCTGGACTTGATCGACTCGAGATCAAGGACGCCGTCAGGATCGCTGTCTGTGCTCATACGTACCCGCTCCGCAGGACCTGGCCCGTCACGAACTGGGCTCGCGGACCAGCGATGAAGTGAATCAACTGTTCCAGACCTGCCGACGAGTCCGTGGGGCCGACCTCAATCGCATTCACTCGAAGCGCACGCTGAGCCAACTCGCACGCAAGGGTCGCGATCAGCATCCGAGCCGCCGCATGCAGCCCCGCACGAACCTCGCTGCGTTCACCGGAGAACTCGCTCGGTAACAAAAGCGTAAGACTCGCCCGCTCAGCATGATGAAGTGCGAACTCGCTCACTGCTTGATGGAGTTCGAAGAGCAAGGGCTCAGCGCCACTGGCGGGTCGCCGATGTTCCTGGACGAAATCATCTAATCCCAGAAGCCTTGAATCAACAATCGCGGCATACCCGCGTGCTGGAAACATGGACGTCGAAGGAGCGTCGGAGCGGTGCAAAAAGCGAACAGGGTCTCGATATTGGATCGAGACGGGTGAATCCTGGGGGCATGGCGCGATCAACGCAGGATCGAAATCAGCGCTCCCGCCATACACCGACGAGCCTCCACATACGCGAAACGTCTCGCCGGACAAAGCCTCCCGGTCGACGTTGGCCAGGAAGACAATCGCATCGGCGACCTCCTGAGGCTTTGCCATTCGCCCAAGCGGAATGCGCGCCACCGCACGGCGGGGGTCGAGTCGACCGCTTTGAATCAGACGATCAACCAGTTCGGTTCGTACGAAACCCGGACAAAGCGTATTGATCATCGGACCGTCAGGATCAGCCGCAGCCACCCGCGACCTCGCAATGAGCCCGGCTTTGGTCGCGCTGTAGTAGCCCCTGAACGGAATCGCGCGCAACCCTGCGCCAGAAGCAACATTAACCACTCTTGACCGATGACAGAGGAGCGGACGAACTGCCCTCAGCACAGCAAACGGAGCGCGCAGATTCAAGTCGAGCAAACTGAGCTGGGCGAATGGGGACTGCTCGACAAGTGGCTGAGCGCGATCATCCGACGCGCCTGCGTTGTTGACCAGGACATCGATCGCTTCGTCCAGGCGACCCAAGGACTCGATCCCGTCAGATCGAGTCAAATCAACCACTGCCGTCGAGTGACGACCACCGAGAACATCCCGAAGTTCCTCGAGCCTCGCGGCATGATGATCGACCAGAAGACATCGCCAACCTTCAGCCGCAAATCTGAGCGCTGCCGCACGCCCGATCCCTGATGCCGCCCCGGTAATCAGTACCGTTTTCACCTGACTTTGCGCCCGGTAAGTTGAGCCAACCGACTGCTACAGATTGGCGAACGTGATCCCACCATCGAGCACCAGCGCTTGCGCCGTGATGAAGCCCGCATCGTCGCTGACCAGGAAACCGATTCCACGAGCGATGTCGTCGACGTTGCCCAAGCGGCCGAGGGGAGTCGCAGCAACCCTCCGAGCATCCCGCTCGGCGTCGCGGTTACGCAGGGTGCCCTCGGTCGGGATCGCAGACGGACAAACGGCATTCACCCTGATCCTGCGGGACCCCAACTCCGCCGCAGCTGCCCTTGTGATGCCAAGCACCCCAGCCTTGATTCCCGAGTACACAACCGACGAATGCGGCGATCGCAAGGCGGCGGTCGAAGCCACATTGACGATTACGCCCCCTCGCTCGCCATCCATCGCAGCGGCAGCTGCCTGTATCCCCCACATCACGCCAGTGAACCCAATCGCAATCATACGATCGACCGTTTCGGGAGCAATGTCGGGAACCGCCTGATAGCGAACCCATGCTGCATTGTTCACCATGATGTCCAAGCGGCCTCCCAATTCAAGCGTCCGGGCAACCGCTGCGTGCATACCGTCCCGGCTCGCAACGCTCTGGGTCACGCCGAACGCTCGGCCCCCGGCCGCCTGAATGCGCGCCACCGACGCCTCCACCAGATCATCTCTCAAATCGTTGACACCGACAACGGCGCCTCGATGAGCAAGATGCGATGCAGTTGCACGGCCAATCCCATTGCCGGCGCCCGTGATGAGAGCGACTCGGCCCTCAAGATCCCGCTTGGTCGTATTGGACATCGCTCAAACCTCTTCGGTCAGACGCTGACCGAGATCGTATAGTGCCTGCCGAGTGCCGAATGCGGCGTCGAGCGCCCTGATCGCTCGAAGCGCCCCGTGCAGAGGCACATCCCAGGTGAAGCCCATTGCACCATGCAGGTGAATCGCACGCTCAAGCACAAACGCCCCGTGCTCAATGACCCCGGCGAGAGCCGAACGACTGTCTCGATCCATTCCGAACTCATCCGCAGAGGCTACGCGAGCGATTGAGGCCGACATCAACTCGACGCGCAACTGCATTCGAGCCAACTGATGGCGCACCGCCTGGCGCGCGGAAAGCGGCCCACCAAACTGAACCCGCATCGTCGCGTGTTCGGCGGTGCGCTGCAAGGCGGAACGCGCCGCACCCGAAACCTCGGCAGCACACAGCAACTGGATCGAGTGCAATAGCGCCAGGCTCTGGCGCTTGTCCAGTCGAGCGACAACCATCGGCTCCTGGTCGGCCCAGCGAGCCCAGACTTCAGGCCAGTGCGGATCGAGCACCGCAACCTCTGAGAGTTCCAGGGACGACCGATCGAGCAGCGCCGCCCCCTCTCCGGTCCTCACCAGCAAATAGTCCGCCATGTTGATCGCTCGGGCAGGGCCCGCGATTCCCTCCTCGAGGCTCCCTTGCCACGCTACGGCTGCAATACGCTCGCCGCGAGCCATCTCGCCGCCCGCTCTGGTGCCGGCAAGGGCCGCCGAAAGTACCATCTGCTCAACCAAGGGCCACCTAAGCTGCAAAGCGCCCGCAGCCTCTGCGACCACCAGCGCGTCACGTAGTCGCAGACCCAGTCCACCGGCGGCCTCATCGGTCAACAAGGCGGTCAGTCCGGCTCCGGCGAGAACGCTCGCGGTTGATTTCAGATCTCCTGAAAGCGCATCCGAAATCGCCGCCTCAGCCGCCGCACGCAGTTCATGAACGCCCAGCGCCTGATCGCTCAAATCACTTGTTGATGACATGCTCAATCCTTCGGTAACTTCAGGATGCGCTGCGCGATCACGTCAAGCTGTATTTCCGAGGTCCCGGCGTAAATCGTTTCCGCTCTAGAAAACAGATAGGCCTGAGTGAAGTAATCGCGGGCCCGGCGGGCGAGCGCGCTGGCGTCCGGCCGAACGTGAGCCACCAAACTGCGAGCAAAGCCAGCAAATTCCTGATGGCACTCCGACCAGAACAGTTTAGTCAGCGATCCTCGCGCGCCGATCTCCGAGCCTTTCATCAGCAGGTCGACGGTATTCTCAACCAGTCCCTTCAGACCATCGATTCGAACGAGCCACTCACCCGCTTGCCTGACAACGCCATGGTCCAGCAAACGGGCGAGCCTCGGGTCGGACTTTAGCGCTCTCAACAGAAACCGGAGTTCGGCCTCGAATCGCCATGCGCGATACATACGGTTGGTCGCCCGCTCGATCGATAGCACACGGGCAGCCGCCGACCAGCCCTCATCCGGGGCGCCCAGCCGCGCACGATCAGGCAGACGAACATGATCGAAATAAACCTGCGCAAACGAATCCTTGCCATCCATTGAACGGATCGGCACGACCCGGATACCTGGGGTATCCATCGGCACGGCGAACATCAACATGCCTCGATGCTTGTCTGCTACAACACCCGTTCGAGTCAATAGCAAACAGTAGTGCGCCTTGGCTGCACCACTGGTCCAGATCTTCTGCCCGTTAATCAGCCAACCATCACCGTCAGGCTGGGCACGCGTACGCAACCGTGCGAGATCAGAACCGGCATCCGGCTCCGAGAACCCCTGGCACCAGTACTGCTCCATCCTCAGGATCGGACCCAGAAAGGCTTCCTGCTGCTCCAGGGTGCCGACCCCGAGAATGATCGGCCCAGCAAGCTCCTTGCCGATTGAGCTCACACTTTCGGGCATCAAGACTCGACCGATTTCCTTGTTGACCGCCAAATGCTCGGCGATCGAGCATCCCCGCCCCCCGAACCTCGTGGGCCACGTCATACCCGCGAGGCCGGCCGAGTACATCTTGGCTTCGAACTGCCGGCAGGTCTCGGTCGAGGGCGGTTGCCACTCCTCGTTGTCGGCCCGCATGTGAGCTGGCACCTGCTCAGCGAGCCACCCCCGCGCATACCGCCGCCAGACCTCGGGCCCGGCTGTCCCAATCGGCACGAGACTCGGTTCGTCTTGCCCGCCATTCGCCATCAAGCATCCCCTCCAGCGATCGCGGTGTCGGATATGAGTCGAGGCACCATCAACGCATCCAGAACCCAGAGCCCGCGCCCATTGGGCATCACCCGGACCGGATTCAGATCGACTTCGGCCACGACCTCCTGGTGCTCGACCGCGAAGTTCGAGAGACGAACGAGTGCATCGACTGCAGCGTCCAAGTCAGCACGCGGCTGACCGCGCGCGCCATCGAGGATAGGGAACAGTCGAAGACCTTCAATCATGGCCCGCGCCTCACGATGATTGATCGGTGCCACTTGTAGCGCAACATCCTTCAGCACCTCCGCATGGATCCCGCCAAAGCCAACCATCACCACGGGTCCAAAGACCGGATCGCGAGAGACCCCCATGATCAATTCGTGACCGCCGGACAAGTACGGTGCAATCAAGAATCCGTTGACTCGCGCATGGGGCATGCGCACGGCGACAGACTCCAGCATCTCCTTACAGGCGCGATGCAAGTGCTGCGCATCGCGTACATCCAACACGACCCCGCCGACCTCGGTCTTGTGGGTGATATCAGGGGACAGGATCTTCAAGACCACCGGATAGCCCATCCGATGAGCGACTCGCGCGGCCTCGTCCGCCGATCCGGCGATCGCCTCATCAAGGACAGGAATCCCAATGTCTGCGAGGACACGCTTCGCAGCATGCTCGCTCTCAAAAACTTCGGAGGTGAGTTGCGTCGAACTACGCCGCGCGACCCAACCCCGCCCTGAAAAAGATTCATCAGTCACTGCCTCCCGGACACAGCCGGCGATTCCCACCAGACCGGACAATGCGAAGGCAGCTCCATCAATCGAAGGGAAAACGGGAATGCCCATCTGGCGGATCTGCATCACCTGCTCCTCGGGTCCACGACTGATCACAACCAACAGTCGGTCGGGGCGGGACGTACGAACCGAGGCAAGCGCGTCCAGATACACCCCGCGCAAGCGCTGGTTGTACAGCGCCAGCGAAAGGAACAATACGACGATATCGGCGGCGGGTTCATCGAGCACCGCCTCGAGCAAGCCCGATAAGATCTCGGGACGGGCTGACATTTGCGCGGTTGCATCGACTGGATTCGCTGTGCTGGCGAGCGGCAGGATTGCATGAATACGAGACGCGGTCGCTTCCGAGAGCTCAGGCAGCGCCAGCCCCGCCTCACTCATCGCGTCCGCCATCATGATGCCGAACCCGCCCGATGCCGCCACAAGAATCGCCCGGTCACCGCGTGGCATCCGGTCTGGGACGAGCACTGCAAGCGCCTGTCCGATATCAAGGAGCGCCTCGACGGTATGAACCCTGAGCGCACCGTATCGACGCAACACTGCATCAAGCACTGCGTCCGACCCTGCAAGTGCGCCAGTGTGAGACAAGGCGGCAGCCTGCCCCCGTGCCGTCCGACCGATCTTGAGAACGACCAGAGGCTTGCCAGAGCGCTGGGCACAATGCAGGGCGAGAATCAAACGAGAGGCATCACGGCAGGTCTCCATGCAGCACAGAATCAAGCCGGTTTCGGGATCGTCTGCAAGGGCCGCAATCCCGTCAGCGACATCCACGTCCGCCTCATTGCCCGTCGCGATGAAACGACTCACACCCAAGCCACGCTGGGCAACGTTCTGCATGATGAAGCTGCCGATATTGCCCGACTGGGAAATGATTCCCACCCGACCGGCCGGCGGCAGACGATCTTCAAGGACAATCGAGAACGATCCAATCAAGGCACTCGCCGGACTGACCGCGCCCAAGCAATTCGGGCCGAGCATGCGCACGCCCGAAAGACTCGCCAGCGTGACCATCTCTGCCTGCAGGCGGGCCCCTGCTTCACCCGCCTCGGCAAATCCCGACGACAACACAATCACTGCACGGGTTCCTGCCGCCAGGCAGTCCTTGAGCGCCTCAAGCGCAGAATGGGCCGGTACCGCGATCACGGAAAGATCGGGCCGAAGTGCGGACTCAGCGAGAGACGGATAGGCCGCCAACCCCTGGATCGTACCGCCGCGCGGATTGACGGGAATGATGCGGCCCTTGAAGCCATGCTTGATGAGCAGATGGACGGGACGGCCGCCAATTTTTGTCATGTCATCGGAGGCACCAATCACGGCGACCGTTTTCGCTTCGAAAAGCGCCTGCAGGCCTGCACCAGGCGCTGGACGCCCCAAGGTCTCCATCACGCTCAGCGCCCCTTGAACACCGGCTCGCGCTTTTCAAGAAAGGCCATACGCGCCTCGAGCGCATCCTCGGTCTTGGCGAGCGCCATCGTGAACTCCTGCTCAAACCGGTAGGCGTCTCGCTGCGGCATGAGCTCAACCATATTGGCCGATCGCTTCGCGTAGATCATTGCGAGCGGCGCCTTACGGGCAATTCGCACAGCAAGTTGCATCGCAACCGGTAGGAGTTGATCGGCGGGCAAGACCGCCTCGATCACGTTCAGCCGGAGCATCTCATCAGCACTCAAGCGGTCGCCCGTGTAGAAGAGACGCCGCATCGTCGATCGGTTGAAGAGCGTCCGCAACATCGCCGCGCCTCCTGCGAGGCCCACGTTGATCTCCGGCATACCAAAGGTAGCCTCTTCGGCCGCATAGAAAATGTCACACGCTGCAAACAGGCCCATGCCAGCCCCCAGGGCTGCACCATTTACGGCAGCAACGACGGGCTTGGCGCACTCCCGAATCGCATTGGTCGTCTCACGCGTAATGCGGTTATGCTCAAGAAAATCGCCTGCGATGTCGGGGTTGGGACGGTCCTTGAGATCGGCCCCAGCGCAGAAAACCTTCCCCGCACCCGTAAGCACGGCACAGCGGATATCGTCGCGTGCAGAGATCTCATCAAAAGTCGCAACAATCGCATGCCGCATCGAGCGATTGAGTGCGTTCACAGGCGGACGGTCCAGTGTCACGAGTGCCACTCCGTCGATCACCTCCATCCTCACGGGAATGCTGTCCATTACGTCTCCCTGCTTTGGCTTCGTTGTTCTCTGATGCTCAGCGTATTGAACGAGCCTGCCGGACTCCCGTTCGCTGATACGGTCCGATTCTAGGCAGCGCTGTGACCTGCTTGAACTGCGAATTAGCCATATTTGTTTTGCGAAAACCGGGGGTAATCGGCGGCAGGAATCCTGATTAACATCCAACGGGAAAACATCGGGACGAGGCCCGCGATCAACTTTTCATAACAAGCAATCGGGAGACCATCATGAAGGTTCGTAGTCGACGACAGGCTCTGATCACGCTCACCAGCACGGCTGCGACGGTCAGCACAATGGGTTCCGCAAGTCTCGTCCGCGCTCAGGAGCGACCGCTCTCAATCGTCTTGCCCTATGCGGCGGGTGGTACTGCGAGCGACGCCTTCGCGCGCAGAATGGCGGTCACCATGCAGGCTGAGCTGGGCCGATCGGTCGTTGTCGAAAACCGCCCTGGAGGCAATGGGATCATCGCAGCCACATACGTTTCACGCGCTGCGCCCGATGGTTCGACGATCCTGATGGGTGGGACCGGACCGGTCTCTTTGAACGTGATGATGCGTCCATCTTTGCCCTTCAGTCTCGCGAGCTTTCAGTCGGTCGCGATGCTCTTCGACGGCATGCTGACGTTGACGGTTTCGACCCGGTTGAAGGTCAACACAGTGGCCGAGATGGTGGCCCACGCGAAGAAGAATGGCCCCCTGCGTTACGGAACCTTCGGCCCGGGCAGCGTAAGCGAGTTGTACGGCATGATGCTGACCAAACGCCTTGGGCTGCCGCTCACCCCCGTGCCCTACAAGAGCAACTCAGCGGCCATCACAGACTTGGTTGGAGGGAACGGTGACTTCAGCGTCGCCACACCGATTTCTCTCCTGCCTTACCAAAAGCGCGGCGAACTGAAGATACTCGCCTTGACCACGGCGCAGCGTTACCCCGCCTTCCCTGAGATCCCGAGCATTACTGAACTGGGCTATCCAGACCTGCAATCGTCTTACTGGACGGCACTGCATGCACCCGCAGGCACGCCCATGCCGATCGTACGGAAAATCGCCGACGCCGCGATCAAGGCAGTTCAGGAGCCGAAGTTCAAGGAAATGCTGATCTCCAACGGCCAGACGCTCAAGGCGGGAGGCCCGGAGACCCTTGACGCTCAGTTGAAGCATGACCGGGATTTTTGGGGACGGATCATCAAGGAAAACAACATCATTCTGAGCTGATCGGCTCGAACTGGGGGTGAAGGCCTGGGGACTCTTCAGTGCGACAAGTCGGTTTGACGTCTCGGATCGGGACCTTCACCACCCAACTCGGTGAATGTCCGATCTGGGACGCGGCGGAGCAGCGACTGTGGTTGCTCGATTGTCGCCGTGGTTTGATCCTGCGCGTCGATCCCGTCAATGCGAACTGCACGTCGCTTGCTCTCCCCCCGCCACTTGGCTCGTTGGCGCTGTGTGCTGGGGGCCGTCTGATTGTTGCGCTCAAGGAAACGATCGAGCTCGTCGACCCCGATACAGGCGACCGTCAGGTCCTTGCGCGTATCGATGACAGCCACCTCAATCTGCGCCTGAATGACGGGGTAGCGCTCCCGGACGGAAGCTTTCTGGTTGGCACGATGCATGTTCCCCGGGAGCCTGAGGAACAGCCCCTCGGCGGCATCTATCACTTGCGAATCGATGGCCGTCTGCACAAACTTGCGGGGGGCTTTGGCATCACCAACGGACCGCGTATCGATCCGACAACGGGCCGGCTTTACGTCTGCGACACTGAGCAGCGTCTGATCTTCAGCTACGCATGGACCGAAGATCGCCATTTGACGGACCGACGGATATTCGCATCGACCGCCCCATGGCAATCAGGACCAGACGGATGCTGCTTCGACCAAGAAGGCGGATTATGGACCGCGCTGGTCCGCGTCGGCGCGCTCGCCCGCTTTGATCGGGAGGGACGACTCACCGACCGAATCGACCTGCCCCTCACTCACCCGACTGCGCTCTGCTTTGGCGGGTTGGATCTCAGCGAGATCTTCGTTACATCAATTCAAGACAGCGGACGGCTCCGCGGGGATCGGGCGCTGGATGGCGCACTCCTGAGGGTGGACACCGGAGGACGGTTTCACGGTTATCCCTCTGCCCTGTGCTCAATCGACGATCGATAAGCAGAAAATCGCAGCGACTTGCCCGCCACTCGGTCCGCGACAAAATCAAGGAAGAGCCTGATCTTTGTCGGGATCATTGGGGTGTCCAGAATGATCGCAAACATCCCCTCTTCAAAGGTTGAGTTCGTCACACGGCAATCGGGCAACAGTCGCACCAACCGCCCACGCTCGATGTCGCGGGCCACCGTGTAGTCATCCAGGAGCGCGATCCCTTCACCGATCCGGGCAAACTCGAGTAGCACCATGCCGTTGTTGGTCACGTGGCGGGGCTTGAGAACGACCTCCTGGATGGCCTCTTCATTGGGCCCGATGACACGCCAGACATGCTGGTCTCCTGGCAGTGCGTATACAAGATTCTGTTGGTGGGCAAGATCCGTCGGCCCCACCAGGGGTGGCATCGTTACCACGTAGGCGGGCGAAGCCACCAGATAACGCTGACTGTGGAACAACATCCTCCGCTTAACGCCTGCCTCGATGGGCGGCGAGATCCTGAAGTCGATGTCGATCTGTTCGCGGCGAAGATCTGCCTTGCTTTCCGACAGAATGAGCTCGACACTGATCTCTGGATAGATCTGCCTGAAGGCTGCCACGAGCGGGGGTAAAACCCCGACACCGAACATCGTCCGTGCGTGTACTCGAATGTGCCCCCGCGGTGCGGATCGAATCGCAGTAATCCCTTGCTGCGCGTCAGCGATGCTCCCCAGAATTTCAGCGACCCTCCGCGCGTACTCGTGACCCGCTTCGGTCAGCACAACCTGCCGGGTCGAACGCATCAGGAGTTTCACGCCCAGCTGGTCCTCGAACGCGGAAATCATTCGGGACACAACCGTCGCAGACAGTCCGAACAGACGTGCCGTCTCAGAAAAGCTCATCGTCCGGGAGATAGACAGAAAGAGCTCCATGGCACGCAGACGATCCATGATCCCTCCGAAAAACGCAGTACAGAATCGCTGAACCAGGCTATACCGGATGATTCTATCGAATCCTAGAATCAGTCCCATCAATCGAGCTCAATTCTACGGAGACAAGGCAGATGGAATTTGGTGCCTTCATTCTTGCGCAACAGCGCGGTTACCACCAGACCTCCACAGAGGTCATCGGTAACTCCATCGAACAAACGATCGTCGCCGAACAAGCTGGCTTTGACGCCGCCTGGTACGCAGAACACCACTTCAATAACTACTCCCTGTCGCCCTCGCCGTTAATGACGATTGCACATGCCGCCGGCAAGACGTCCCGAATTCGACTCGGCAGCGCCGTATGTATCCTTCCGCTGTACCACCCCGCTCGCTTTTTTGCAGAGGTGGGGTTCGCTGACACCGTATCGAACGGCCGTCTTGAGCTTGGCATCGGATCTGGCTACCAGGAGTTCGAATTCGAGCGCTTCGGCGTCAAGCTCGCCGACGCCGGTGCGATCTACAACGAGTTTCTCGATGTGCTTCCACTGGCTCTGGGCCAGAAGAGCTTCGAGTACCACGGCAAGTTTCTCCAGATTCCACCGAGTTCGATCGC
>JBDLRB010000163.1:0-37307 GCA_039800205.1 Pseudomonadota bacterium
GGGGGCGATGTCGAGGATGCGCTGATGGCCGTTGGTCGCCGCGCCCCCTGCCTGCTCGACCAGAAAAGCCATGGGGTTGGCTTCGTACATCAATCGTAGCTTGCCGGGCTTGTCCGGCTCACGGCGGTCACGGGGGTACATGAAGAGGCCGCCTCGGGTCATGATGCGGTGCACGTCGGCGACCATCGATGCGACCCAGCGCATGTTGAAATCGGCCTGGCGCGGGCCGTCGCGGCCCGCAAGCAGTTCGTCGATGTAGCGTTTGACCGGCGGCTCCCAGTGCCGCGCATTGGAGGCGTTGATTGCGAACTCGCGCGTCTGAGCCGGAATCGTGATGTGGTCGCGGGTGAGGTACCAGGTACCGGTCTCGCGGTCCAGCGTGAATGAGGCGACGCCATCACCGACCGTCAGCACCAGCAGGGTTGAAGGACCGTAGACGGCATAGCCCGCCGCGAGTTGCGCTCGGCCCGCCTGCATGAAATCCGCCTCTGTGACGGCGCGATCCTGATCGGGTGCCCGCAAGACCGAGAAGATCGTGCCGATGGACATATTGACGTCGATGTTCGATGAGCCATCAAGCGGATCAAACAGAAGCAGGAAGCCTCCACGAGGATAGTGCCCCGGAATCGCGTAGGGGTGATCCATTTCCTCCGACGCCATCGCCGCGAGGTGACCGCCCCACTCATTGGCTTCGAGCAGGATGTCATTGGCGATCACGTCAAGTTTTTTCTGGGCCTCTCCCTGGACATTCGATGAGCCCGCATCGCCGAGCACGCCGGCCAGCGCACCCTTGCCCACAGCCGTCGCGATCGCCTTGCAGGCTCGGGCACAGACCTCGAGCAGCAGGCGCAACTCGGCACTGATCAGGCCGCGTTCGCGTTGTTTTTCGACCAGGTAGCGCGTCAGGGTGATCCGGGTCATGGAGGACCTCGAGGGGTGTGTGGCAGGGTTGGGGAAGGCAAGGATTCTAGCTGTGCCCGGGCATCGGACCGTCTATTTCATAAAGCTATTGAAATAATTTAATCAATTGATTGGATTGATTGCGTCGGGTGGTTCAGACTTCAATCGACAAACAGGAAAGGAGTGATCATGAACAAAAAAGTGAAACAGAATGCGATCGACATCGGGATCTCGGATGCGGACCGTAAAAAAATCGCGGAGGGACTGTCCGACCTGCTCGCCGACAGTTATTCCCTGTATTTGATGACTCACAATTTCCATTGGAATGTCACCGGGCCGCAGTTCAACACGCTGCACACGATGTTCATGAACCAGTACACCGAGCAGTGGGCGGCGCTCGACGTGATTGCAGAGCGGATTCGCGCACTGGGTCACCCTGCCCCAGGCACGTACCGCGAGTTTGCTCGTCGGGCCTCGATCCAGGAGGTTGAAGGGGTTCCCCGCGCGACGGAAATGATTCAGCATCTGGTCAAGGCGCAGGAGGCGACGGCACGCACCGCGCGGGCCTTGTTCCCGGTCGTCGATCAGGCGAATGACTCGCCAACGGCGGATGTGCTCACTCAGCGGATCGATGTCCACGAGAAGACGGCCTGGATGCTGCGCAGTCTGCTGGAAGAATAAGGGGCCCCCGGGTCACATTGTCTGTCCGGGGACGGGTGCTCAAGGAGGGTCATATCCTTGACTCCCGAAAAGAGCGATAATGTCGGATTGGTCCCGACAGTATCTCGTCTGCTCGGGCATATTGAGCCCGGCTCTCCGGGTTACAGGTGGTTTTCGTTTGACTGCATCCACTCCCGTCGACTCCACGGCTCCGGGCTCGACCGATCCATTGCGGGCCGCTGATCCGGTATCTGAAAGCCAGGCGCCCGAACCGGATCCTGCGCCAATCACGTTCGCGTCGTTCGGTCTGGCCGAACCGATTCAGCGTGCGGTCAGCGAGTTGGGCTATCTGACGCCCACGCCGATCCAGGCGCAGGCGATCCCCGTCGTGATGACCGGCCGGGACGTGATGGGGGCTGCCCAGACGGGGACCGGGAAGACAGCGGGTTTTGCCCTGCCTATTCTGCAGCGATTGCTGGTGCATGCAAATACCAGCGCGTCCCCGGCGCGGCATCCGGTCCGAGCGGTGATTCTCGCGCCCACGCGGGAACTGGCCGACCAGATCTATGCGAATGTGCGGGAGTACGCACGCCACACACCCCTGCGGACGACCGTGGTGTTTGGTGGGGTTGATATTGCGCCCCAGATCGCCGCGCTGCGCCAGGGTTGCGAGGTCCTGATCGCCACTCCGGGACGCCTGCTGGATCACGTCGGCCAGCGAACCGTCTCGCTGGGGCAGGCCGAGATCTTCGTCATGGATGAGGCCGATCGCATGCTGGACATGGGCTTTCTGCCCGACATTCAGCGCATCATCAATCTGCTGCCGGTCAAGCGCCAGAATTTGATGTTCTCGGCCACGTTTTCCGAGGATATCCGAAAGCTGGCTGCCAGTTTCCTGAAGCACCCCGTATCCATCGAGGTCGCCCGCCGGAACGCGGCGGCCGATACGGTCGAGCAGGTGGTCTACCGGGTGCCCAGCGTCGAGGCCAAGCGGGCAGCTGTCGCCCGTCTGATCCGCGAACGGGGGCTTACCCAGGTCATCGTGTTTACCAACACCAAGATTGGGGCCGGCCGCCTGGCACGCGAACTCGAGCGTGATGGTCTCAACGCGAGCGCCATTCATGGCGACAAGTCGCAGCAGGAGCGCCTGGTCACGCTCGAAAATTTCAAGAAGGGCGAGGTCAGCGTGCTGGTCGCGACCGACGTGGCCGCGCGCGGGCTCGATATTGCCGAACTGCCCGCCGTCATCAATTACGACCTGCCTTACAGCTCCGAAGATTACGTCCATCGTATTGGACGGACCGGGCGTGCGGGCGCGAGCGGCGTGGCCCTGTCTCTGATGGTCGCGGGCAACGATGACCGGCTTCATGCCGATATCGAAAAGCTTCTGAAACGCAAGCTCCCGGTCGAAGCGCTCGAGGTCGAGCCGCCCGAGCGGCCCGAGCGGAGCCGGTCTCGCCGCGATCACGACGACGAGGGCGGTGCTCGAAGCGGCGGCGCCGGATCCGACCGCGGTCGGGCCGGACCTGATCGCGAGGCCCGGGGCTCGGCACGTGCCCGGCCGTCCGCGCCGGTTGACCCCTTTTTCTATACGCCTTACGTGCCTGCGGACGCCGGCGCGTCGGCCGAGACGAAGCCAGCGACGGCTCGCCCCGCAACAGGGCGAGCCCGGCGTCCGGTTGCAGTCCTGCTGGGCGGCTCGCCGCGCAAGTAAGGGCGCGTTGTGCCGCCCACGGTGTGCGGTGACCCTGCGCGATGACGGTCAGGGTTCAGTGTCCCGCAGATCGTTCAGGCGTGCGCATCCAGTGACTGTTTCGCCAACGCTCGATCGCCCGTGGCCAGAACTCGCGAGGCGTATGAGCCGTGACGTGACCCAGCCCCAGATGTTGAAGCCCGGCATTCAGTACCTGGATGGGCGGATCACCGGCGATGGGACGCGCGCCGTTCTGCTTGGAGAGTTTGCGTCCGTCCTCGGCCAGGAGGACGGGCAGGTGCAGGTATCGCGGACGTCTGGCGCCTAGCCTCTCCTGCAGAAGAATTTGTCGAGCGGTGGATTCGGTCAGATCATCACCTCGAACGATGTCGGTGACCTCGTGCTCGGCGTCGTCGACCACCACGGCCAGCTGGTAGGCCCACACGCCGTCTGCGCGTCGAAGCACAAAATCGCCGACGCTCGAGGCGAGGTGATCGTCGTGGTGACGGCCGTTTCGATCGGTCCATTCGATGCGACGGTCACCGACTCGCACCCGCCAGGCGCGAGGGGGACGTCCGGCCGCCAAACCGTCGCGACAGGTGCCGGGGTAGATCGCTTCGCCACTGCGTACCCGGTTCGGGCCCTGGGTCTGCGAGTCGGCAATCTCGCGCCGGGTGCATGCGCACGGATAGACCCAGCCACGCTCGCGCAGGAACTCGAAGGCCTGTTCATATCGGGCGGTCCGCTCGCTTTGCCAAAGAACCGGGCCGTCCGGCTGCATGCCCAGGCGGGCGAGCGTCTCGATGATGTCGCGGTCGGCGCCGGGCACCGTGCGTGGCCCATCGACATCTTCGATGCGCAGGAGCCAGCGTCCGCCATGAGCGCGTGCATCGAGATGGCTGGCCAGTGCAGCGACCAGCGATCCGGCATGCAGGGCGCCGGTTGGGGAGGGCGCGAATCGCCCGACGTAGCCGGACTGCATGACGGGCCCGCTCATGGCGCCGGGCGCCCCGCAGACGACACACGCGGGGTGTGGAGGAGTTGCCTCCGAACCCTGGGCAGCGCGAGCTTTGACAACCACCATTCGAGGGCGCGGCCGCGACCGGCCTTGCGCCAGGCGTATCGCAGGCTGGACGGTGCTCGGGCTGAGGTGAGCCGAAGCGTACAGAGTGATCCGTTGGCAATCGGTGCTGCGGCATGGCTGGTCGGCAGGTAGCCACAGCCCAGGCCGGCGACCTGTGCCGCGATTTTCTGCTCGAAGGTCGAGACCGTCAGGGTGGTCTGTCCGGACAGCAAGCCCGTCGTTCGGGCACCCAGCGCGCGCGAGCTGTCGGCGACCACCACCGCACGGTGCTGACTCAGGGTGTCATCGTCAATCGGTTGTGGCAGGTGCGCGAGGGGATGGTGGGGCGCTACGCAGAAGATGAAGGGCATTTCACCAAGCGGCTCCATCCCGAAGCGTTCGGTGCCGAAGGCCTCGAACGGGGCGTCGTAGGGCGCGCCGACCGCGAGCGCGGCACGCTCTTCGATCAATGCATCCCAGCAGCCATGCAGGACTTCCTGGGTAAAACGGAGTCGGGTGGGTGCGGAGAGTCGTTCAAAATCCCTGATCATGGGTAACAGCCGATCGAACGGGATCGTCGCATCGATCGCGATCCTCAGTTCGGGCTCCCAGCCTCGGGCATGCTGCCGGACCTGGTGTGCGAGCTCGTCGGCCTCCCGTCTCAGCAAGCGGCCGCCATCGAGTAGCGTTTGTCCAGCGTCCGTGAGGCGTGCACGACGGCTTCTACGGTCGAAGATCAGGACATCGAGCTCCTCCTCCAGTTTTCGGATCTGATAACTGAGCGCCGATGGCACGCGGCCGAGTTCGCGCGCGGCGGCGCTGAAGCTGCCCCGCCGTGCGATGAGATCGAGCGCTTCAAGGGTGTCCAGGGAGAGGCTCATCGTTCAAAAAAATTGATCAATGTGATCGAATTCTAGCGTCCTTGATTCAATTGCGACACCGCACAATCTCGTAACCGTCATTCTCCAACACAAGGAGAGGATCATGATCGAAATTCGACCCGCCGCAGCGCGTGGCTTTGCGGATCACGGCTGGCTGCAGTCGCGGCACAGCTTCTCGTTTGCGTCCTATCACGATCCAGAGCACGTGCACTTCAGCGCGCTTCGGGTGATGAACGAGGACTGGATTGCGCCGGGTACGGGGTTCGGCATGCACCCCCATCGCGACATGGAGATCATCACCTGGGTGCTGGAGGGCGCGATCAGTCACCAGGACAGTATCGGGCATCGCTCCGTGATCCGGCCCGGCCAGATTCAACGCATGAGTGCCGGGACAGGGATTACGCATTCGGAGCACAATCGCGAGTCGGTGCAGACGCACATGTTGCAGATCTGGATCGTGCCTGCTCGCACGGGTGGACGGCCCTCCTACCAGGAAGGCGTGGTTGATACTCGTGCCAGCTCGAGCGGATTCTGTCTGGCCGCCGCACCGGAAGGTCAGGGCGGTATCCTGAGCATCGCTCAGGATGCTCGCCTGTGGGTGGGACAGCTGGATGCAGTACAAAAATCGCTGCTTGAATTCGACCCGAATCGCCAGATCTACGTGCATCTCGCGCGAGGGCACGCATCGGTGAACGGGGTCGAGATTGCGGCGGGCGATGCCTTGAAGATCTCGGGTGAGCATCGTCTCGATATCCGCTCGGGCTCCGAAGCCGAGCTTCTTCTGTTTGACCTGCCCTGAGTGCTCGGGGCGTTTTCACCTAAAACCATCATCCTCCAAGGAGTCTTCAAATGTCCAAAGTTGTCATTGCCTTTCACTCAGGCTACGGCCACACGAAAGTGATCGCCGATGCGGTCGCGCGCGGCGCCGGCGAGATCGCCGGGACGAGCGTTCGTGTCATTGATGTCTCAAGCATCGATGACACCGGTTGGGCTGCGCTTGGCGAGGCGGACGCGATCGTGTTTGGCGCCCCCACGTACATGGGCGGACCCTCGGCACCCTTCAAGACCTTCGCCGACGCCAGCTCCAAGGCGTGGTTCACCCAGGCCTGGAAGGACAAGATCGCAGGCGGCTTTACCTGTTCCCTGTCGATGAGCGGCGACAAGTACGCGACGCTGATGTCGATGGTGACGCTTGCGATGCAGCACGGCATGATCTGGGTGAGTCTGGGTCAGATGCCCGCTTCGACCCCAGGTGCAGCCGATCAGGTCAACCGGATCGGGTCCTACATGGGTGTGATGGCGCAGGCGGACAACCTTCCGCCCGATCAAAGCCCCCCGCAAGGCGACATCGAAACCGGCCGACTGTACGGTCGCCGGATTGCGGAGTTCGCGCGTTCACGCGCGGCGGTTTGAGTTGGCGCTGACCCGAGTCATCCTTCGAGGGGCACTCGCGGGCTTGGCGCTCGCGCTGCTCTCTCCGGGGCCGGTTTCGGCCGAAGCCGGCTCGGGTCTGATCTATCCGGCACAGGTTCGGCCGCGATCGGATGATGGCTGCCGCGACCCCCGCTACACGCGACTGGCCCGGTTCTGGGAGCTCGAGCGCGAGAGCAGTTGCGGCCCCTTTCGCATCCGGGGCTACCAGCCGCTCTCGGTCGCGCTGGTCAGCGCGGATCGGGTCAATCAGTCACCGCAGTCGCCTGCGCCGGGGCGGCAGACGAACGCGCCGATTGCCTACCGCACGGCCGAGGCTCGGATCCAGTTGTCGGTTCGGACCAAGCTGCTTTCAGGCCTCGCGCCATCGCTCGATCCGGCGCTTCACGATTCGCTCTGGTTCGCCTACTCCCAGCAGTCCTACTGGCAGATCCTGAGCGACGAATTGTCGCGGCCCTTCCGCAGCACCGATCACCAACCCGAGCTGATCTATGTCTATCCGCTCCCCGGTCCGTCCGACTCGGCGTGGCGGGTACGATTCATCGCCGCAGGCTATATCCACCATTCAAATGGCCAGACGCTCCCGTTGTCCCGAAGCTGGGATCGCGTGTACCTGATGACCGCAGCCGAAAACCGGAACGGATGGTCTGCGGTCGCGCGCCTCTGGCAGCGTGTGGCCGTGGGGTCCGACGATGACAACCCTGGGATCGAGGACTGGATCGGACGGGGCGAGTTCAGGCTGCTCCATCAGGGCGAGGGGCGAGACGCCTGGGCGCTGACCCTGCGTCATGCGCTGGCCTCGGGCCGTCGCGGCTCGGTTCGTCTCGACTGGTATCGGGCGATCGGTGACGGATCGGCTGGAATGCCCAGCAACCTGCGCTGGCAGTTGGGCGTGTTCTCCGGTTACGGCGACAGCATCGTGGATTACAACTTCAAACGCACGGTTTTTTCCGTCGGGATCAGCCTGCTCGACTTCTGATCAGATGGCGCGACAACTCCGCAAAGCCCTCGCCGTGAGGGGAGGCGGTCAGGTAGCGCGGCAGCGTGGTCATGACCGGTCGATGCCGAAGCAGGTTCGCCACGCCCACCGAATGCTCGAATGCTGAAAAAAGCGATGCATCGTTTGGGGCATCGCCAATGCAGACCCAGCGCTGACGGGCGTCGCGTTCCGGGATGCCCCAGTATTCGGTCAACAGGCGGACCGCGCTCGAGCCCTTGTCGAACCGGCCGAACCATCCATTGACGTGAATGCTGCTCGGCTGCGCCTGCATGCCCTCATCGCGCAGAATCGCGACGATCCGCTGGATCTGCCCGGCGGGGAGCGGCGCGACGTTCTCGGCGATGTCGATCGCAAGATCGACCAGCCGATACGGCTGATCCGCAGCCAGCTGAACACCGCGCGCCTCGCCCAGCACCCGGGCGGCGATCCGGTCGCGATGTTGTGCGGTCGCGGCCTGCGAGTCGGCATCCTGCATCATCAGTCGTCGCACGTGGCCGCCCTCGCGAACCATGCAGAAGGCACCCGTTTCGCCGATCACGGCGGCCACCGGCCACAATCGGACGATCAGATCGCACCAGCCCGCGCTCCGACCCGTGACTGGCACGACCCGCACGCCCGATTCAGCAAGCGCTTCGAGGGCCGCATAGGTCCGGGCATGGAGCCGGCCGTCGGTCGTCAGCGTGTCATCGAGGTCAGTGAACACGCCGTCGATCGCGTCGGCAGGTAGCGCGTCCACGGGCAGAAAATCCGGGGCATTCATCCAGGGTCTCCGTTGTTGCACGCCCGATCGGCTCAACCAGGCGTGGGGGTGCGCGCCGGGTCGGCGGATGCTCGGGCACCGAGCAATTCGTGTGCGACGAGCGCCAGTACGATCAGGACACCGCCCTGAAGGGTGGCCGTCGGGGTCGCCTCGCCCACCCCAAGCCAGACCCAGAGCGGCCCCAGTACCACTTCCAGCAGCGCAATCAGCGAGACCTCGTGAGGTCGGAGACGGCGGGCCGCTCTGACCATCAGCCAGCAGGGGAGCGCCAGCTGGAAGGCGCCCAAGAGGGCCAGGATCAGCAGGTCCGATGCTGCGACCGGGGTTCGTACGGGCCAGATGAAGGGCAAGAGCACCAGGCCGGAGATCAGGGCGCCCAGCAGGACCGCGGGCGCCAGGTCGACCCGTGCTCCGGTTCGTCGGATCATCACGAGATTGACGGCCGAGGCGACCGGGACGGCCGCAGCGATCAGCAGCCCGTGCGGGCCTTCAATCGACAAGGCGTCACGGACCATCCACCACAGGCCGAGCGCGGCGATCGCGATCACCAACCACGTGGATCCGGTCATCCGGTCGCCCAGAACCCGCCAGGCGAGAAGTGCTGCAAGGATGGGCGCCATGCCAATCACCAGAAGGGTGTTGGCGACGCTGGTGACCATCATCGCGACCATGAAGCCGGTGAACATGATGGCCCACATCAGACCGGACAAGAGCCCCACCCACCCCATCCGGGTGATCGATTGCAGGGTCTGTCGACGGTGTTCCAGTGACAGGATCATCAGCATGGTCAGCGCACAGAAGACGCTTCGCCAGAACGCGGTGTCGAAGGGCTCGCCCGACTGAAGCAGTCGGGTCAAGACTCCAGCACTGCTCCAGAGCAGTGCGCAGCCGGCCAGAAGCAGCGCGGCGCCCGCCCGGCTGCTGGGCCAGGTCGAAGGCGACAGATTCATGGTGAGTCTCGTCTGAAGAAGGGATCCGAACGGTAGAATTCTACCGATGAGCACCCCTCGTTTCGTTCACCTGCGCGCGCATACCGAATACTCGATCAGCGACTCGATCGTTCGCATCGACGACCTGGTGGCGGCCGCCCGCGCGGACGATCAGCCCGCCCTGGCCATCACCGATCTGGGCAATCTCTTTGGCTGGATCAAGTTCTACAAAGCCGCCCGGGCAGCGGGGATCAAACCCATCGCCGGGGTCGATCTCTGGGTCACCAACGAGGCCGATCGGGACCGGCCCTCCAGGATGTTGCTCCTGGTACGCAACGCGGTCGGCTACCTGCGGCTCTGTCGTCTGATCAGCCGCGCCTGGCTCGAGAACGAATACCGCGGGCGGGGTGAGGTCAGGGCGTCCTGGTTCGATGAACGTGGGCCGGACGGTGGTCTGCTGGGGGACGGCTTGATCGCGTTGTCCGGGGCGCAGGACGGAGAACTGGGTCAGGCGCTGCTTGCGGGGAACGATACGCAGGCTGAGGCCTGCGCGCGGCGCTGGGCCGAACGCTTTCCCGGGGCCTTCTACCTCGAGGTTCAACGGACCGGCACCCACGAATCCGAACAGCAGACGGTGGCGGCTGCGCACCTGGCGGCCCGCTTGGGTCTGCCGCTGGTTGCGACGCATCCCGTCCAGTTTCTGAAGCCTGAGGCATTCCGCGCTCACGAGGCCCGTGTGTGCATTGCGGAAGGCGAGATTCTCGCCAATCCCCGTCGCAGCCGACGGTTCGAGTCCACCCAGCACTTCCTCAGCCAGGATCAGATGAGCCAGGCGTTTGCGGATCTGCCTGAGGCCCTGGCGAATGCCGTCGAGATTGCCCGCCGCTGTAACTTGCCGATGACGCTGGGCAAGCCCCAGCTTCCTGATTTCCCCGTGCCCCAGGGCATGACCATCGAAGACTACCTGCGCCAGTTGTCCGTCGAGGGCCTCGAACAGCGACTGGGCGTTGCCGGGGTGTCGCCCGAGGCCCGGTCACCCGAGCAACTCGAGCGTCTCACGAGCTATCGAACGCGGCTCGACTACGAGTGCGACACCATCGTTCAGATGGGTTTTCCAGGGTACTTTCTGATCGTTGCCGATTTCATCAATTGGGCCAAGCGTAACGAGGTACCCGTCGGACCTGGACGAGGCTCGGGGGCGGGTTCGATTGTCGCTTGGGCACTGGGTATCACGGACCTCGACCCCATTCCGTATGCACTGCTCTTCGAGCGTTTTCTGAATCCGGAACGGGTGTCGATGCCGGACTTTGACATCGATTTCTGCCAGGACCGCAGGCACCTGGTGATCGATTATGTGAAGCGCAAGTACGGCGAACACGCCGTGTCGCAGATCGCCACCTTCGGCACAATGGCCTCAAAGGCTGTGATCCGTGATGTCGGGCGGGTGCTCGATATGGGTTACAACTTCTGCGATCAACTCTCCAAGCTGATCCCGGTCGTGCAGAACAAGCCCCTCTCCCTGGCGAAGGCCCGGGAGGCCGAACCCGTGCTGGCTGAGCGTGAAAAAGCCGAGGACGAGGTGCGCGAGCTGCTGGCGCTTGCAGAGCCGCTGGAGGACCTCACCCGAAATGTCGGAATGCATGCGGGAGGGGTGCTGATTGCACCGGGCAATCTGACCGATTTTTGCCCGCTCTATCGGCAGCCAGGGGCCGAGAGCGGCGTCGTCAGCCAGTTCGACAAGGACGATGTCGAAGAGGTCGGGCTGGTCAAATTCGACTTTCTGGGCCTTCGCAATCTCACCATCATTCGCATGGCTGAAGAGTTCATCAATGCGCGTCAGCCGACTCTCGGGCTCAAGCTCGCGACGCTGACGTTTGATGATCCGGCCGCTTACCGGGTGCTGAAGGACGCCAATACGACGGCGGTGTTTCAGCTTGAAAGCGAGGGCATGAAGAAGCTCCTGAAAAAGCTTCAGCCCGATCGCTTTGAGGACATCATCGCTGTCCTTGCGCTTTACCGTCCCGGACCCCTCAACTCCGGCATGGTCGATGACTTCATTCTCCGGAAAAAGGGCCAGCAGTCGATCGACTACTTTCACCCGGATCTGAAGGCCTGTCTTGAGCCGACCTATGGCGTGATCGTGTATCAGGAACAGGTGATGCAGATTTCCCAGATCATCGGCGGCTACTCGCTGGGTGGTGCGGATCTGTTGCGTCGCGCCATGGGCAAGAAAAAGCCCGAGGAGATGGCGCAGCATCGCGGCCTGTTCGTCGAGGGCGCCCGCACGAAAGGCTATTCGGTTGATCTGGCCAACAAGCTGTTCGACCTGATGGCGATGTTCGCCGAGTACGGGTTCAACAAGTCCCATACCGCAGCGTACGCAGTCGTCACCTACCAGACCGCCTGGCTCAAGGCGCACTATCCGGCCGAGTTCATGGCTGCGACGCTCTCGTCCGATATGGACGACACGGACAAGGTCCAGCTGTTCGTTGCGGACGCGCAGGCCAATGGTGTGACCGTGCTGCCGCCCGAGATCAACGCCTCGGGCTATCGCTTCGAGCCGGTCGATGATCGTGTGATCCGCTACGGACTCGGTGCGATCAAGGGAACCGGACAGAATGCGGTGGACAGTATCGTGGCGGCCCGTCGCTCCGGACCGTTTCGTGATCTGTTCGATTTTTGCCAGCGGATCGACCGCCGGGTGGTCAACCGGCGCACGATCGAGGCGCTCATCCGGTCCGGCGCCTTTGACGGCATCGACTCGAACCGGGCGCGGTTGCTGGCCAATGCCGGGCGTGCGCTCGAGGCGGCTGAAGCGCGCTCGGCGGCGGCCGCACAGTCCAATCTGTTTGGCGACGCCGATGAGGATGCGTCGATGAACGCGATCTGGGTCGATGTGGCGCCCTGGGGCGAGCGGCAGCGTTTGCAGGAAGAGCGGACCGCGCTTGGATTTTTCCTGAGCGGTCATCTGTTCAGCGCGTATGAGGCCGAGGTCAGGCGCTTCAGCAAGCATCGCCTCGCTGATCTTCAGGCCGACAAGACGCCCGTGTGGATGGTGGGCATCATTGCCGCGCAACGCACCCAGATGACCCGCCGCGGCAAGATGCTGTTCGTCACGCTCGATGACGGGACCGCGCGTGTGGACGTCGCGATCTATCGCGAACTCCATGACGCCTGTCGCCGGATGCTGCGCGATGACGAATTGCTGGTCGTCCAGGGCCGCGTCCAGAAGGACGATTACACCGGCGGACAACGGGTGACTGCCGAACGTCTGCTTGATCTTGCGGGCGCGC
Organism: Pseudomonadota bacterium; assembly: GCA_039800205.1. Lineage (GTDB taxonomy): Bacteria > Pseudomonadota > Gammaproteobacteria > Burkholderiales > Burkholderiaceae_E > SYIM01. Next base: position 12,611 of record JBDLRB010000163.1, read on the forward strand.
GGCAGGAGTTTGGTCAGCGGCTTCTGATCCGACTGAATGGCTTTGCGGACAGCGAGGCGCTGCGCACGGCCATCTCCCCGTTTGCGGCGGCCACCGGGATTGAATCGGCACAGATGCCGGTCAGGATCGAGTACGGCAACGCAGATGCGCGCTGTGCCATCGAGTTGGGGCAGGCCTGGCGGGTCCGTCCCGAGGAAGGGCTGATCGCCGCGATCGGCGAGCGCCTTCGACCGCTGTCCGTGCGCGTCGAGTATTGACGGAACCGCCCGTGCAGAACGGCTCGCTTGCGACGTACGCCCGATTGCTGCGCTATGTTCGGCCGTACTGGAAGGCCTTTGGTGTGGCGCTCCTTGCGATGGTCGTTGCCGCGGCGACCGAACCCTTGTTTGCCGCGCTCATGAAGCCGCTGCTCGACATGGGTTTTGTTAATCGCGAGCCCTTCGACCTGTGGATCGTGCCCGCGTCGATCATGGGCATTTTCCTGGTGCGAGGCCTGGCCAGCTACAGCGGGGCGTATGCGCTCGCCTGGGTCTCGGGCAATGTGCTGGTCGATGTTCGTCGGCAGATGTTTGCCCATATGCTGCGACTGCCGGCCAGTGACTTCGAGCGAGAGGCCTCGGGGCTCCTGATCTCCAGACTGGTGTTCGAGGTCAACAGTTTCACCGATGCCGCCTCGCAGGTGATCACGGTGCTTGTGCGTGACACGCTGGTCGTGGTCGGGCTGATCGGCTGGCTGTTGATTCTCAACTGGCGACTGGCGCTGGTTTCGTTTGTATTGATGCCAGTCATGGCCGTTATCGTCGGGCTCTTCAGCCGACGGATGAGGCGCCTCAATCGCGGTAACCTCGAGGAAACGGCCCAGCTTACGCGGATCGTCGAGGAGGCGGTGCACGGTTACAAGGTCATCCGGGTGTTCGGTGCGCATGCGCGCGCAGAGCAGCGCTTCAACGACCGTTCTCGCAGCCTCAGGCGTGTCGCCATTCGCATCCTCAGCGCTGCGGCCGCCGCCCAGCCGATCACTCAGCTGTGTGCTGCCGCAGCGCTTGCCGTGGTGGTGACCCTCGCCGTGGCCCAGGGGAGCCAGGGCGGGGCGACGGTGGGCGGATTTGTCTCCTTCATCACGGCCATGCTGATGCTTTTGCCGCCGCTGAAGCACCTGGTCGGACTCAATGCGCCGATCCAGCGTGGACTGGCCTCTGCCGAGAAAGTCTTCGAACTGCTTGATCGTCCGCTCGAGGCCGACGCAGGCGAGGCGACGCTCGATCGGGCCCGGGGCCGGATCGAATTCGAAGGCGTGCGGGTGCGCTACCCCGGCGCGACGCTCGATACGCTGGATCAGGTCAGCTTCCGGGTCGAACCCGGGGAGGTGCTTGCACTCGTCGGGCCCTCGGGAGGCGGGAAGACCACCTTGCTGAATCTGGTGCCGCGCTTTCTGAGCCCCGACGGCGGGCGAATCCTGCTGGACGGGCAGCCGATCGATCAGCTGCGTCTGGCCAGTCTGCGTGCGCAGATCGCTCTGGTGTCTCAGGATACCGTGCTCTTCAATGGCAGTATTCGCGCCAATCTCTCGGTGGCCGTGGCCGCTGAGCCTTCTGAGTCGGCTCTGTGGCATGCGCTCGAGGTCGCGGCGCTCGACCAGTATGTTCGCGGATTGCCGGGCGGGCTCGACGCCGAGATCGGTGAGCGCGGCAACCGTTTGTCGGGCGGCCAGCGTCAGCGACTGGCCATTGCCCGCGCCGTCCTCAAGGATGCACCGATCCTGCTGCTCGACGAGGCGACCTCGGCGCTCGACTCCGAAACCGAACGAGCGGTCCAGCAGGCCCTTGAGCGGGTGATGCAAGACCGCACCACGCTCGTGATCGCCCACCGCCTGTCGACGATCGAGCGCGCCGATCGGATCCTGGTTCTCGAGTCCGGCCGGATTGTCGAGACTGGACAGCACGCCCAGTTGATGGCCGCGCAGGGTCACTACGCCCGGCTGGTGCGCTTGCAGCAGTTCGAGTCGAACGAGCGCGAGCAGTGAGCCCACCGGGTGCTGGACCGTTCAGCCGGGTTCGTCCATGGGCCCGCCGGTCGCAGGCGATTCGCGCGTGCTGAGCGATTTTTCCGGCATCATGCCGGTTTCGTCTTTCGCTCAATGGGCGCCCTGCGTGCCCGCTTCGGTCAATGAGGTCATCCGTGGACGTGCAGATCGTCGAAGATCCCAGAGCTGATTCCGCCCGGAAGATCGCGGCCATCTGTTATGCGCTCTACGCGGTGTCCTTCCTGGTTGGAATCACTGCGATCGCCGCGATCATCCTCAACTACATCAAGCGCGAGGACGCCCGCGGCACCTGGGTGGACAGTCACTATCGGTGGCAGATCCGCACGTTCTGGATCACGCTGGTCGGCACGTTTATGTTCTGGGTGCTGAGCCTCATCCTGATTGGTATTCCACTGTTGATTGCGCTCTGGATCTGGGCCATCTACCGAATCGTGAAGGGATGGCTGCGGCTCTATGAGCGGCGCCCGGTCAGTGCGGAGCGTCTGTTCTGACCGGACCGAGTTTGCGCATCATCCGGGCGAGTGCCTGCCACTGCACATCAGCGGAAAGGGTCTCGTCAAACGCCACCTGAACGGTGTCAAGACGATCGACGGGCAAACCCGATTCCAGGATCGACGGGTCGTCGGCAACGATCGTCAGATCTTCGATATCCGTCCGCATCAAACAGGCGTGGATGCGATCAAACAGGCTCATCTCCGGCCGCTGGGGGAGGGCGTGCAGCCCAACCCGGGTCAGCCCCGTTCGGGTGAGGCCTGCACGTGCCCCGTGTGCGCAAAGCGCTTGATGTCGCTGGTCCGCCTGACGTGCGGCCTGCTCGCGACCCACGAACATGTGGATCGGAATGCGGCCGTCTTGTGCGACATGGCGCCTGAGGAACTCGGGGAGGTGGCTGCGTGAAATATCGGCCAGTCCCAATGCTGGAGCGAAATTGACTTCGTTGATGACGCCCCCGTTCTGGTACCAGGGCACGCTGATATCGGTGGTGATCAGATCAACGCCGGCATTGGAGAGTCCGATCAGGCGCGCGGCCTCGATCGCCGCCCGCGTGTTGTCCGGATGGATGTGTGCGGTGAGGTCTGTATCGACGCCACCCCACCGCGTACTCTCGATGGGTCTGAGGGCTACGCGCCGGCCTGCCGCCGGGATCGAAGCCATATCCAGCCCTTGCTCGAACACGGTCTGAACGGCCAGTTCGTCGGCTGGATAGGGCTCACCCCTCATCCACGGCAAGCGGGCCGCCTCGAGCGCGTTCGCGTGCTCGATCAGTGAGTGGATCGAATGACGCCCGTCCCCGAAGATCGATTGCGGGTCTCGGCGGACCACGTAGAGCAGTTGGCCGCGGGCGATGAAGATCCGGTGGCAGACGCCTTCGATCTGGCGCTCGACCAGCACCCGCTTGCTGAGCTGTCGTGCTTCACGGAACGCGGCGTCCAGGGGGCCCGGCGTATCGATCCGCGTGGTCACGCCCTCTCCCCGATCCCGATTGGCCGGCTTGATGACAATTGGAAAGCCCAGGACACGCGCCGCCGTACGCGCTTCATCGAGGGTGGTGACGACCCGGTGAACGGGTGCGGGCAGTCCCGCACGGGTCAGGAGTTCAGCGGTCAGCGCCTTGTCCTGGGAGACCAGTGCGCCGATTGCGCCATCGTCCGAGCCGTTGCTGCGGTCGCTTCGGAAAGCGCGTTGTCCCCAACCGATCTGTGAGATACCCCCTGCGAGCCCCATGAAAGGCAAGCCGGATTGCCAGGCCGCATTCAGGACCTGAAACGAGGTGGCGCTGACCACGCCCGGCCGACCGCGTAGCGCTGACAGGATCGTACTGATCCGATCGATGATCGACGCTTCAGTCAAGCCGGATTCGCCAGACGGTTGCCCGCGGAGCACCATGAGGGCTGCGTGCTGATAGATCGATTCCAGACGATGGTCCGGCAAACCATAGCCCCCCGGAACGGCGACCCGGGCCTCATGCCGCATCCCGCCGCGGATTGGACCGATGAACAGCAGCCGGCCGGGTTCGAAGGCCGGGTTTCGGGCCCATTGGCGGATGCCATGGGCAAGCAGCAGGACGAGGCCAACGAAACGCGCCGGCAGGGCACTCGGGTGCTCAGCGGGCGGGAGCCTGGGCGGCACAGCCCAGTGGAGTGCGCATCGTTCGTTCAGCCAATGCGCCACACGTTCGAGCCCTTGACCATCGATGTGTCGTGCATCGAACTGCAGCCGCATCAAACGCGACTGTTGTCGATCGCCCGGGCGGTAGCCGCCCGGACTGTCAGGCGGCCCCAGGAGCTTCGCGATCGGCTCACCGGGCGAGCGCTTCATTCGGCGGTGCTCACATCAAGACGATGTCGTACTGTTCCTGCGCATAGAGCGTTTCAACGTGCAGGCTGATCTGTCGGCCGATCGTGTCGCAGAGCGTGGCAAGCGAGCCCGCCTCTTCTTCGAGCAGGAGGTCGACCACCGCCTGCGACGCGACGATGCGAAATTCGCGGGGACTGAACTGTCCCGCTTCGCGATGGATCTCGCGCAGGATGTCATAGCAGACGGTCCGAGCCGTCTTGATCTGACCCCGTCCCAGGCAGGTTGGACAGGGTTCGCAGAGCTGGCGGGCAAGCGACTCCCGCGTTCGCTTTCGGGTGATCTCAACCAGGCCCAGCGAGGTGAGCCCATTGACCGTGACCCGCGTCCGATCCCGCTCGACCGCCTTGCGTAATTCTGCAAGGACCGCACTGCCGTGGGCGGGGTCCTCCATGTCGATGAGGTCGACAATGATGATCCCGCCCAGATTGCGCAGGCGCATCTGCCGCGCGATCGCGTGCGCTGCCTCGAGATTGGTTCTGAAAATGGTGTCGGCGAAATTGCGCCCACCCACGTAGCTTCCCGTGTTGACGTCGATCGTTGTCATCGCCTCGGTTTGATCGATCACGAGATATCCACCGGATTTCAGTTCAACCCGGCGAGAGAGCGCCTGCTCGATTTCGGGTTCGACGCCGCGGAGGTCAAACAGCGGACGGTCTGACTGATGCAGGCGCAGCCGATCGACCATCGCGGGCAGGTAGTGCGTTGCGAACGCCCGCATGGATGACAGCGCGGTCGCCGAGTCGACCACGATCGCCTGGGTGTTTTCGCTGGCCAGGTCACGCATGACCCGCTGGACCAGATCAAGCTCCCGGTAGATCAAGGCGGGCGCGCGGCTGCCGCGCGACTCTGAATGAATCTGTCGCCAGCGCAATCGAAGGTACTCGATGTCCGCGAGCAGTTCGGCCTCGCTGGCCTCTTCTGCGAGGGTTCGCACGATGAATCCGCCTTTCTCGTCCGCGGGCATCACCCGCCGTAGCCTGTCCCGCAGCGCTTGCCGATCGGCTTCGCCGCTGATCCGCTGGGAGATGCCGATGTGCGGATCCTGCGGAAGGTAAACCAGCATGCGTCCGGCGATACTGATCTGGGTGGAAAGGCGTGCACCTTTTGTGCCGGTCGGATCCTTGATGACCTGAACGATCAGCGACTGTCCTTCGAAGAGCAGTTTTTCGATCAGCAGGGGCTGGGTGCCGTCGGTGCCGGCGCTACGCGATTGCCAGAGATCAGCAACGTGCAGAAAGGCGGCGCGTTCAAGTCCGATATCGACAAACGCAGACTGCATGCCGGGCAGCACTCTCGAGACCCGCCCGAGATAGAGGTTGCCGACCAGGCCACGCAGGGCAGTGCGCTCGATTTCGAGATCCTGGACAAGGCCCTGCTGCATTCGTGCGATGCGTGTTTCGTGGGCGCTGTAATTGACCAGGATTTCTTCGTTCATGATCCGAGCGGGCTCCGTCCGGCGCGGCGCAAGAGCCGCAGGGTCTCATAGAGGGGCAGGCCGACAATTCCGGTATAGCTGCCCTCGATCGTTTTGACAAAGGCGGCCGCGCCACCCTGTATCGCGTAGGCGCCCGCCTTGTCCATGGGTTCGCCGCTCTCGACATAGCGCTCGATGTCGTTTCGGGACAAGCGTGCAAAGCGCACGCGTGAAACTGTGATGCACTGTTCGAGACGGTCACGGTCGCCCCGGGCCAGCACAACAGCCGTGAGCACCCGATGGGTTCGACCCGAGAGCAGGGTGAGCATGCGTGAGGCGTCCTCGGCATCTTTGGGTTTGCCCAGGATCGTGCCCCCAAGCGCGACGGTTGTGTCGGCGGCCAGAACCGGCATTGCATCGAGATCGCGTCGGAGGCGTCGAGCACGGCCGGCCTGCGCTTTCGCCTGCGCGACCCGCTGGACATACTGGGTGGGGGATTCTCCGCGGCGAATGTGCTCGAGTGCCTCGACGTCTTCGTCTGGGTCGGCGGGCAGCAGTTTGAAGCGCACGCCGGCCTGCTCGAGCAGATCCCGTCGGCGAGGACTGGCCGAGGCCAGCCAGATGAAAGGGGCTGCGCAATGCATTGCGAAGTCCTCAGGCACGGTGGTAGGGATGGCCCGCCAGGATGGACCACGCTCGATACAATTGTTCGGCCAGCAAGACCCTCACCATCGGGTGCGGCAGCGTCAGGCTCGACAGCCGTACGGTTTCATGGGCTTCGGATCGCAGCTGCGCATCCAGCCCATCCGGTCCACCAATGATCAGCGCCGTACTGCGCCCGCTCTCGCGCCAGCGAGACAGGCTCTGAGCCAGCTCACGGGTATCGATGTCGCGTCCGCGCTCGTCGAGTACCACTCGGTGCGCCCCGGGGGGCAGCGCCGTTCGAATCCGGTCGGCTTCGCGCTGCATCCAGATGGGGGCCGAGCCCCGCCCATCGCGCGGTTCGGGCCGGATCTCGCGCCACTGGATGGCGTAATCCGCTGGCATTCGACCCGTGTACTCATCGACCGCCTCTGTGACCCATGCGGGCATCCGAACGCCCACGGCGACCACCAGGATCCGCAAGCCTTACACCTGAGCCGGCGCGCTTTTGCGGGGGGGGCCGGCCGGGCTGAGCGCCTTCATGCGGACCGGCTTCTGCCCCCAGAGCTCTTCGAGCCGGTAGTAGGTGCGAATCTGCGGCTGCATGATGTGCACGACGATGTCGCCCAGATCGACCAGCACCCATTCGCCACTGTCCTCGCCTTCAACGGCGATGACGGCTCCGCCGGCTGCCTTGACGCACTCGCGTACGTGAGAGGCCAGCGCCCGGGTCTGCCGGTTGGATGTTGCGGTCGCGACCACCACGCGATCGAACAATTCGGTCTGCGCGGTGGTGTTGAAGACCTGAATGTCCTGCGCCTTGATGTCATCCAGCGCATCGACGACAACGCGCTGCAGTTTCCGGATATCCATGGGCCGTTCAGTCCTTGAGTCGTGGGGGCGGAGCCGCCCGATAGAGGCCGTGCTGGTCAATATAGTCCAGAACGGACCGGGGGAGCAGGTCCGCGGGTCGGTCGCCGGCCAGAAGTTGATCTCGGAGCGCCGTCGCCGAGACGGGGACGAAGGGCATGCCGAAAAATACGATGGATCCACTGGGCGTGTCGGGCAGCGCGTCGCGACCAAATTCGTCAACCAGCGCTTCGACGGCTGCCGGGAGCCGCGAAAGGCTGACCCGTTCGCGCCGGGTGACCGCAATGTGTGCGTGTTCGAGCAGTTCGCGATAGCGTCGCCACGTCGCCAGATTGCGGAGCTGGTCGCTGCCCAGCAAGAGCACCAGTGCCGTCTGCTCGCCGAGTTCACTGCGCATTTCCTGGAGGGTGTCGACGGTGTAACTGTTGCCTCCCCGCCTGACCTCGCGGTCATCGATCACGAATCCGGTTGATCCAGCGATCGCGCGTCTGACCATCTCCAGTCGATGCTGGGCCTCGGTCTGCGTCTCACTCTTTTGCCACGAAATGCCGGTGGGCATGAAGCGGATTTCGTCGACACCCAGGGCGACTCGAGCAGAACGTGCCAGGGCCAGATGCCCGACGTGGATGGGATCGAAGGTCCCCCCGAGAACGCCGATGCGTCGGCGGGCCGTTGTCATATCCAGTCGCGCGGTTTGAGGTAGTCGTAGAGTCGAGCCTCTTCGGAGCCGGGTTCCGGTTGCCAGTCGTAACGCCACTGAACGAGCGGTGGCATCGAACACAGGATCGATTCGGTACGCCCGCCCGACTGCAAGCCGAACAACGTTCCGCGGTCGAAGACCAGATTGAATTCGACGTAGCGGCCCCGTCGATACAGTTGGAAATCCCGCTCGCGTTCCCCCCACGGGGTCGCTTTCCGGCGCTCTACGATGGGTACATAGGCTTGAATGAACGCATGGCCGACGCTACGCATCATTGCGAAGGACTGGTCAAAGCCCGGTTCGCTCAAATCATCGAAGAAGAGCCCGCCCACGCCGCGCGCCTCACCGCGATGTTTCAGGAAAAAGTATTCGTCACACCAGCGCTTGAAGCGGGGATGCCAGTCGGGACCGAAAGGCTCGAGGCTGTCCCGACAGACGCGATGAAAATGCCGGACATCGTCTTCGAACGGGTAGTAGGGCGTGAGATCCATGCCGCCGCCGAACCACCAGATCGGGTCTTGACCGGCTTTGCCGGGCAACGCGATGAAGAAGCGAACGTTGAGGTGAACGGTGGGGACGTAGGGATTGCGGGGGTGAATCACCAGAGAGACCCCCATGGCCTCGAAGGGCCGTCCCGCGATGCCGCTGCGGTGCGCGCTTGCAGAGGCGGGCAGACGGTCGCCGCGTACGTGCGAGAAGAGGACTCCGCCCCGCTCGAGGACCTCGCCCTGTTCGATGACGCGCGAGATGCCGCCACCGCCTTCGGCCCGATCCCAGCTGTCGCGAATGAAACGACCGCCATCGGCTTCTTCGAGCGCCCGGACGATCGATTCCTGCAAGCCCGTCAGATAGGTGCGCACCGGTTCGAGCAGGTTCTTCGATTCGGATTCTGCGGCAGTGTTCATGGGGTTAGGCTCCGTGGTCCGAGTGCGGCGTCAGCTGCGCGGTGTGCGGTTCAGTGCGCGGTGGCCGATATCACGTCTGAACTGCATCCCGTCGAAGGAGAGGGCTTCGATCGTCCGATACGCGCTCGCCTGGGCCGCGCGAACCGAGTCGCCCAGACCCGTGATACAGAGCACGCGCCCCCCGGACACGACGACCTCATCGTCGCGCAGGGCGGTTCCGGCGTGAAAGACCAGCGCCCCGGTTTCTTCGCAGTGCGCTCCGGCGGATAGGCCCCGGATCGAATCGCCCGAACGGGGCGCATCCGGGTATCCGGGGGCCGCGAGCACGACGCCCAGGGCAAACCGGCGGTCCCAGTCGATTTCGGCCTTGTCCAGATCACCCGCGATACCCTGCTCGACGGTCCGGGCAAAATCGCTTCGAATCCGGGCCATCAGGGGCTGTGTTTCCGGGTCGCCCAGCCTGCAGTTGAATTCAAGCGTGCGGGGCTGTCCACTGGCGTCGATCATCAGGCCGGCGTATAGAAAACCGGTGTAGGGCGTGCCTTCCGCGGCCATGCCTTCCACGGTGGGGCGGATGATTTCACGGAGCACCCGCGCGTGAATGGCGGGGGTGACCACCGGTGCGGGCGAATAGGCGCCCATGCCGCCCGTGTTGGGTCCCTGGTCGCCGTCGCGCAGACGCTTATGGTCCTGACTGCTGGCCAGCGGGAGAATGTTGCGTCCGTCAACCATCACGATGAAGCTGGCTTCCTCACCGCTTAGAAACTCTTCGATCACCACCCGCGCGCCGGCATCGCCCATCCGGTTATCGACCAGCATCAGGTCGATCGCCCGGTGTGCGTCCTCAAGGGTCATCGCTACCACGACCCCTTTGCCCGCGGCCAGACCATCCGCCTTGATCACGATGGGTGCGCCTTCGCTTGCCACGTAGGCATGGGCCTCGGCCGGGTCAGAAAAGCTCTGGTAGCGCGCCGTGGGAATGCGATGGCGCATCATGAAGGCCTTCGCGAATTCCTTGGAGGATTCGAGCCGGGCGGCCGCTCGGCTGGGTCCGAAGATGCGCAGTCGACGCTCGCGAAACACATCGACCACACCTGCGGCGAGTGGGGCTTCAGGACCCACCACCGTGAACGCAATCCGCTCACGGGCGGCGAAGTCGGCCAGTTCGTCGATCGCAGTGATCGGGAGGTTTTCCAGGCCGGGCTCGCGCGCTGTGCCGGCATTGCCAGGGGCGACGTAGACACACTGAACATTGGGTGACTGGGCGAGACGCCAGGCGAGCGCATGCTCGCGACCGCCCGATCCGACTACGAGGAGTTTCATCGCTATGCTGCCGCCAAGGGTGAAGGGGTGAGGCGCCCAGCGGGTTCAGGCGGTCTCGTCGAACTCTGCATTCGTGTAGACCTGCTGGACGTCATCGAGGTTTTCCAGAGCGTCGAGGAGTTTCTGCATGGCTGTCGCGTCCTCGCCGGCGAGCGGGCTGCTGCTTTCGGCGCGCATCGTGATTTCGGCGACTGCGGGATGCAGGCCCGCCTTGTCCAGCGCGGCGCGCAGCGTTGGGAAATCTGCGGGTGCGCAGATCACTTCAATGCCGCCTTCCTCGTCGGTCAGGATGTCTTCCGCCCCGGCCTCGAGTGCAGCTTCCATCACTTTGTCTTCCGAGGTGCCGGGTGCGAACAGCAACTGTCCGCAGTGCTTGAACATGAAGGCAACTGAACCATCGGTGCCGAGGTTGCCTCCGTTCTTGGAGAACGCGTGCCGGACTTCGGCAACGGTTCGGACTTTGTTGTCGGTCAGGCAATCGACAATCACGGCCGCGCCGCCGATGCCATAGCCCTCGTAGCGCAGTTCTTCGTAGTGGGCACCATCCAGCCCACCGGCCCCACGTTGAATCGCCCGCTGGACCGTGTCCTTGGGCATGTTCGCCTCGGAGGCCTTGTCCATTGCGAGACGCAGCCGGGGGTTGGAATCCGGGTCGGCGCCCGCCATGCGGGCCGCCACGGTGATTTCCTTGATCAGACGCGTGAAGAGTTTGCCGCGCTTGGCGTCCTGACGGTTCTTACGGTGCTGGATGTTGGCCCACTTCGAGTGCCCGGCCATGATGACGCGCCCCTGTCGTTGCCGAAGTCCACTGCGGCTTGAGTCGGCCGCCCGGCTGGATCCCGATAATCAGAATGGCCAGTCCGGCCCTTAAACGGGGCACGGGCGTTTAACCCTGCGCTTGCCCGGCTGAGCCGCGTCGTGGTCGAATTCGGATCGTTAAAGTCAACCGTAGATGATATCACCCGCACGACCGATCATGGCCCTTGAAATTGCTCACAGTCACGGCGCGCCCATCGCCCTCCAGCCCGCGTTGGCCAATCGTCACGGCCTGATCACCGGCGCAACGGGAACCGGCAAGACGGTCAGCCTGCAGGTGCTGGCCGAACGGCTCTCCCTGGCCGGGGTTCCAGTCTTCATGGCCGACGTCAAGGGAGACCTGACCGGCCTCGCGCAGCCGGCCGTGATCACGGATCGCCTGCGCGAGCGCGTGGCCCGAATCGGTTGTCCGCTGCCTGAGCCTGCTGCGATGCCGGTAGTGCTCTGGGACGTACTGGGTGAGCAGGGGCATCGGTTACGCGCGACCGTGTCGGATCTGGGGCCCTTGCTCCTGGGCCGTCTCCTCGGGCTCAATGATGTTCAGCAAGGCGTCCTGCAATTGCTGTTCAGGATCGCCGACGAGCGGGGTTTGCTGCTCCTGGATCTCAAGGATTTGCGCGCGATGCTCCAATTCGCAGCCGACAACGCGCGGGCCATTTCGGGCGAGTGGGGGCAGGTGTCGCGTCCCTCGATCGGTGCGATCCAGCGTGCGCTGCTCGAACTCGAGTCCCAGGGGGCCGAGCGCTTCTTCGGCGAACCCATGCTGGACGTGGCCGATCTGATTCGCACCGATGCGGCCGGGCGCGGAGTGGTCAACATTCTTGCTGCGGACCGTCTGCTGGCTGCGCCCAAACTGTACGCAACAACCCTGTTGTGGCTGCTCTCCGAGCTGTTCGAAAACCTGCCCGAGGCGGGTGATCTCGATCGGCCCCGGCTGGTGTTTTTCTTCGATGAGGCGCATCTGCTGTTTGCGGATGCGCCCAAGGTTCTGGTTGAGCGCGTCGAGCAGGTCGTGCGATTGATCCGTTCCAAAGGTGTGGGGGTCTATTTCGTCAGTCAGAACCCGCAGGACATCCCCGAGGCTGTGCTGGGGCAGCTGGGCAATCGCGTTCAGCATGCGCTGCGATCATTCACGCCGGGTGACCAGAAGGCGGTCCGCGCCGCGGCGAGCAGTCTCCGCCCCAATCCGGCGATTGACGCCGTGCGGGTGATCGGCGAGCTCGCGGTCGGTGAGGCGCTCATTTCCTTACTCGATCCGCACGGGCGACCTTCGATGGTCGAGCGTGGATTCATCCTGCCTCCGGGGTCGCGCATCGGACCGCTGTCGCCGCCGGAGCGGGCTGCCTTGCTGCAGTCCTCCGGGCTGGCCCAACGTTATGATCGCGATCTTGATCGCCCGTCTGCCTATGAGATGTTGCGGGACGGACTGACCCAGACCTCAGACCCTGCGGATGGCATGCGCCCCGGACCGGCGTCTGGAAAGCCGTCCCGAAGCGCGGGAACGAGTGCGTGGACAGCCCTTCTGACGGGCGCGGCGCGCTCGATCGGTTCCGCGGTGGGGCGTGAGCTGGTGCGCGGTTTGCTCGGTTCGCTGTCCGGTCGCAGGCGGCGCTGAACGATTCATCGATCCGGTTCCGAGCCTTTCGAATCCATTTACTCAAGGAGTCAGCATGGTCCAGGTTGTCAGAGTGGAAGCCCCAGGCGGGGTTGAAGTGATGAAGTTCGTCGATGTCGCGCTGCCCGCTCCGGGCGCGGGGCAGGTCACGGTGGAGCACCGGGCGATCGGGGTCAACTTCATCGACGTGTACTTCCGCAGCGGGCTCTATCCGCAGCCTCTGCCGGGTGGCCTGGGCAAGGAGGGCGCGGGCGTCGTCACGGCGGTCGGCGAGGGGGTGACCGAATTCAAGGTGGGCGATCGCGTCGCGTACTGCGATGGCCCTCCCGGCGCTTACGCGCAGGCGCGCAACATCGCGGCAGCCGTCCTGGTCAAACTGCCCGATGCCATCGATTTCGAGACCGCAGCAGCCATGATGCTGAAGGGCCTGACGGTGCAGTATCTCTTTCGCAGCACCTACCGACTGCAGGCAGGCCAGACGATTCTCTTCCACGCTGCGGCGGGTGGCGTTGGGCTGATCGCCATGCAGTGGGCCAAGGCACTGGGGGTGACGGTGATCGGGACAGCGGGCTCACCCGAGAAAGCGGCTCTGGCTCGTGCGCACGGTTGTGATCATGTGATCCTTTACCGTGAAGAGGATGTGCCCGCGCGCGTTCGCGAGATCACGGGTGGCGAGATGGTGCCGGTGGTGTACGACTCGGTCGGCAAGGATACCTTTCAGATGTCCATCGACAGTCTGCAGCCGTTTGGCATGATGGTCAGCTTCGGTAACGCGTCCGGCCCGGTTCCCCCGGTCCCACTGACCGCCCTGAAGGGTTCGCTCTATATCACCCGGCCTTCGTTGATGCCGCACATTGCCAAGCGGGAGCGTCTGGTGGCGATGGCCAACGAATTGTTCGACATGGTCGGCTCGGGCAAGGTGAAGATCGAGATTGCCCAGCGTTTCCCCTTGAGCCAGGTCGCACAGGCGCACCTCGATCTGGAGAGCCGTCGCACCACCGGTTCGACGGTCCTGCTGCCCTGATGGTTGCGGACGCTGCCGAGCGCCGGTTCGGCGGCGTCCAGCGCCTGTATGGCGAGGCGGCCTATGCCGCGTTCGCGCACGGCCATGTGTGTGTCGTCGGTGTGGGCGGCGTCGGATCCTGGAGCGTCGAGGCCTTGGCCCGAAGCGCGGTGGGGCGGCTGACGCTCATCGATCTGGATCATGTGGCGGAGTCGAATATCAATCGGCAACTGCCTGCGTTGGGGTCGACGCTGGGTGCCTCGAAGATCGAGGTGATGCGTGCGCGGATCGCCGATGTGGCGCCCGGCTGTGTGGTTGATCTGATCGATGATTTCGTTACGGTGGACAATGCGTCTGTCCTGGTTCCGGCCGACGCGGTGATCATCGACGCCATCGATCAGCCTGCGGTCAAGGCCGCGCTGGTTGCCCTGGCGGCGCACCGCACGCAACCCATCGTCGTTTGCGGTGCGGCGGGTGCCCGCCGTGACCCGCTCAGCCTGCGTCGAGAGGATCTTGCGCTGACCCGCGGTGATGCCCTGTTGTCCGCGGTGCGATCGAGACTGAGGCGCGAGTATGGCTTTCCCCGGGAGCCGGGGCGCCGATTCGGTGTGCCGGTCATTCATTCCGCTGAACAGCCCAGCCCCCCGCCACCGATCTGCGCGCCGGGTGATCCCGACGGACCCGCCGGTGGGCCGGGTGCACCCCTGGCCTGTGGGGGGTACGGGTCGGCGGTCACGGTGACCGCCGCGATGGGGTTTGCCGCCACCGCTCTTGCACTCGAGATGTTGGCGCCGCGTGCTGCCCAAGCCGGTCGGACGGCGCAGGCGCCGATGAGCGCTCAATCCAGATAGCTGGCCAGATAGCCTTTTGCCATCAGCTTGGCCTCGCCGACGATGGCGTTCTGGGTATCGCCCTCGGTCGATTGCCAGTAGTTGAGCAGGGCCATGGATGTTTCGATCAGGCAACGCGCAACCCGGAAGAGATCCTGATCGCTGATCGTCGAGCGCTGTCGGATTGCCGAACTGAAGAGGCCCGCCAGTTCGTCCCGGGCGGCCTGATCCACCTCGTAGAGTTCCTGCGAACTGAGCATCGCGCGAAGCACGACGATCGTCGAGGGCGCGAGGCGGCGTGCTTCGAAGCTTCGGTCGATTGCACGGTCAAGCGCCTTGCGCCAGTCCGGACTGGTACCGATCGCCTCGATCGCCTCCCGGACATGGTCGACGCGAATCTTGAGGTGCCGCTCGAAGAGCGCAAGAATGACCGAGTGCTTGTTCGGAAAGAACTTGTAGATCGATGAGATGTTGACGCCTGAACGGCTGGCGATCAGGTTGGTGGTAAGTGCCAGTACGCCCTTCTCGACGAGGATCTGCTCTGCGGCATCAAGCACCCGGTTGAAAGTGACCTGACCGCGGCGCTGCAGCGGCTTTCGGCGCAATCTGAGATGTTCGTTGCCCGTTGCTGCATCGGGACCACTCACGGCGTCGTCGAGTGTCAATTTCTTTGCCATATCCCAATGATAGACCTATGGTCAGACCTTTAGCGTGACGATTGGGCGAAAGGTGCCGGCCAGCGGCCGGAGCCGCACGGTCAAGCCGATGGCTGGAGTCACCGACCGGCGCGGCTCGGTCGGTTGATCTCAACGGGATTCGTTGGTCAGCGCGCTTCGGATTTCACGCAGTTTCAGTTTCAGCTTCTGTGCGTGTTCGGCGCCCATCCGCATCAGCATGCGCTGTCCGACCGATCGGCGCTCGAGGCTCGGGTCTGCGTATTCGTAGAGCACGCGGGGCTGAATCAATTCGATCGGACCCTCCGGGATCGGTGTCGCCAGCATGTCATCGATTGCCTCGACAACCCGGTCGTTGAAGTGCCTGTCCGGGTAGCCGATCGCGCTGTACTCCTGCTGAAACAGTGGGTAGAAGCGCTTGTACAGCCCGACGAGTCTGCGCGTGTCGATCGTCGTTGCCATCTTGACGAACTCGTCGTAGCGCCCGGCATTGGCCGCTGCGATGTAGACCGCGGGCCCCTTGCGTTCGATTCGAATCGGCCCCCCCGTTGCATTGACCGCCCGATATTGCATCGACATCGTGTCGCCCGGAAGGTTGTCGATGGTGAGCACGACTCGCCGGACGACTTCAGAGGGCAGCGCAAAGCGCAGGATCTGCTCGCGGCTGGGCAACGCGTTGAGCGCATTGGAGATGGCCTTATCGGCGGCAGGGGGGTCAAGTGTTGCTGCACCCGGATCGATCGGACCGGCCCCTGCGAGCGAGCGCTCGATCGGGTAGCGCGGGGTGATCAAGCCCGGATCCGAGCGTTCGGCACCCGCGGTCGCTGGACCCGCCTGTGTACCGGAGGTGCTCGAGCCGGACGCTCCCGCCGATCCCGGCGGATTTGCACCGCCCGCTGCGCCCGTCAAACCGGTCGTTCCGGCGGCTCCTGGGGCACCCGCCGAACCGGCTGCGCCGACTGTTCCGCCGGCTCCGCTTCCTCCGGTCGCACCGGTCGTACCGGCTACTCCGGGCGCTCCGGGCACGCCCATGGGGCCAGGGGTCCCCGGCAGGCCATTGGCCCCGGGTGCGCCCGCCGAACCTGCGGCGCTGCCCGTACCCGAAGGTCCCACCGTTCCGGATCCGGCGGGCCCGGACGGTGCTGAGGTACCGCCTGGTGCGGGCGGGGGCATCCCCGGCTTGGGGGCTGAACTGAGCGTTGTGCCGGGCGGGGCGGTCTCGGACAGGGTGCTCCAGAGGTACCAGGCGCCTCCCAGCAATGCGATCAGCAACAGTCCAAGGACCCAGGGCAGCCAGCGACGGCCTTCGCCTTGAGCCGCGTCATCGTAGGCGAAGGGGTCTTTGTTTTGGGGCTCGATCATCTTGGTCACTCCGAACGGGGCGGTTCGTCAGCCAGGCAGGGAACGATCCTGCCTGGGTCAGCAAGGGTATCACTTGCGGGAGCCCCGACCGAATGTCGATGCCGCTGCCGCAGCGATGCTTTCGCGCAACCATTGATGACCGGGGCGCTGGGTCTGGCGACTGTTCCAGAGCATTTCGACGTGAACCGGTGGCATCTCGAAGGGCAGATCGCGAACGACGAGCGCGTGTCGCATCCCCGTGGACGCCAGAAAATGACGGGGTAACACGGTCAGGAGGTCAGAGCGGGTCACCACCTGGCCCGCCGTGAAGAACTGGTTGACGGTCAGGACGACCCGCCGTCGTCGGCCCAGATCGGCGAGGGCCTGATCGACGAAGCCGAAGGGACGGCCGGAAAAACTCACCAGGAGATGGCGGGCCTCGCAATAGGCGTCAATTGTCAGGGGGACCTTTGACAGGGGATGGTCTCTGCGCATCACACAGACATAGGCGCTTGAATAGAGCCGACTGTGACCGAACGATTCTGCGCGGCCCTCCTGGGAGGCCAGCGTCAGCGAAGCGATCACTGCGGGAAAAAACCCGAGCGCGACATCGACGTGCCCGTCCGAAAGCGTTTCCCGCGGGTCCCGGGTGGTGAGCGGCAGCACGCGCAGCGAGACGCCCGGCGCTTCGGTTTCTGTGCGTTGCAGCAGTGGTGGAATCAGGAGGGTTGCGGTCGAGTCGGCCATCGCGAGTACGAAGCTGGCCTGGGCCGACCCGGGGTCGAAGCTGCTGGGCGCCAGGGTCTCCCGCAACTGGTTGAGTGCAGCGTGGATCGCAGGCCAGATTTCAATCGCATAAGGGGTGGGCTCAACGCCGTAGCCCGCCCGTACCACCAGTTCGTCTCCCAGCGCGTCCCGCAATCGCCTGAGTGCGTTGCTGGCTGCCGACTGGGTCATGGCCAGCTTGGTGGCCGCGCGCGTGAGGTTCCGCTCCGTCAGCAAGGTGTCGAGCAGTCTCAGAAGATTGAGATCGAGCGTACGGAAATTCGACATGACAGGGCGATCGCTTAAAACATTTTTTCAGGAAATGATAAACATCATAAACATCAATTTGAAAAATATATTTGCGCGCCGCATCATCTCGTCACACAACAAACATCCTCCTCGATCACCCACTCAACAGAGAACGAAATGACGACCCCGACCCAGACCGCCGCTTTTTCGCATCCGGCGATCGAACGCTTCGAAGCAGCCCTTGAAAACGCGCGCGCAATGCTCCATCTTCTGAGGGCGTTTGGAGCGAGCGTTGCGGCGATGCCCCTGTGGTCAAGGATGGGCGACGCAATCATCCAGGCCAACCAGCGCCGGGTTGAGGCCATGATTGCGCGTGACCCCCGCTTCACGGACGAAATTCGGAGTGCCCTGCTGCGTAACTATCCGGTCGAACGCTGACCGCCTGCAGAGCACTCGTAACCCTGTCTCCTCCACCTCCATAATGGTGGTTCGGCCCGCGGAGTTTCCGCGGGCCTTTTTTTTGGTGCGCCCGGCACGGGCGCGGGGCGCAGGGGGTTCAGGCCTGTGCGAACCGATCCGGATCGATGGTGACGACGCGACCTTGACTCCGCAGCT
Source organism: Pseudomonadota bacterium (assembly GCA_039800205.1). GTDB lineage: Bacteria > Pseudomonadota > Gammaproteobacteria > Burkholderiales > Burkholderiaceae_E > SYIM01. The sequence continues at coordinate 30,775 of JBDLRB010000163.1, forward strand.
CCTGCAAGTGCTCGATCACGCATCGCTCCTCGGCACAGACCATCCAGGCCTCGGTGGCGCTACCCGGGCGATACATGACGCCTTCGCGAGCGATTTCGGAGACCGTCGCCGGGCCGCGAGCCAGTAATTCAAGGATGCGCGCCTCGCGTCGCGTCAGTTGCGCCGCGAACGCGTCAAGCTGGGCCAGAAAAGCCTCACGCGAATCGATCACGCCCTTGTGGTGCGAAGTCACCCAGCGCGACGCAGGCAGGTGAGCGATTCGTTCAAGTGTCAACCGAAAGTCGGTCAGGCTGGAGCAGGCATCGCCGTAGTACGGGCCAAAGCTCGACAGATCAATGTCGCCAATGAAGGCAATGCCCTGGGGTTCGATCATCAGTACGCAGTGCCCGCGGGTGTGTCCGGGCATGTGGATCGCCCGGACGCGGACGCGGCCCAGATCCCAGCAGTGCCCGTCCGAGTAGGCCTGTGCATCCGGGCGGGGCGTGTAGCGAAATTGCCTGATGGCCTTGTCGTGCAGCTCGTCCAGGGCCGCATCCGTGTAACCGTAGTGGGCGGCCAGGCCCTCCCAGCTTTGAGCGGCGGCCAGATCCGACTCGTGCACGAACACTGGACGGTCGTCCAGGCGCGCCAGACCCACCATATGATCTTCATGCACATGACCCAGAATCATCAGGTCTGCGCGAGCAAGTTCCCGATCGAGTTCAAGGGAAACAAGGGGCGTATCAAAGAGTGCAACGCTATCGGACCCCTCGACGAGCAACTGGTTGCCGTCCGGATACTTGCCCCGGCTTGCGCCCACCCAGATCGATAAGGGGCCGATCTGAATCGTTGTCAACGCAACATCCTGACCCATGGTTGGGTGCCTGCTCAGCCAAGCTTCATCAGCAGCTGATCGCACTCCAGCACCGATGCGACCGAGGCCAGGTCCGCGAGCGCGGCCTGGTGGCGCGACACACTGGGTGCCGCGCAGCCGTCTGACAGGACGACCACGTTCAGGTCGCGCACATGGGCATCTCGCGCGGTCGTGGCGACGCCCCCATTGGTGGTGATGCCACAGACAACCAGCGTGTCGATTCCAGTCTTGCGCAACAGCCAATCGAGTTGGGTGCCGAAAAAGGCGGAGTAGGCAATCTTGTCAACGCAGGCATGCACGAGGGTTGCGATGGGCTCGAGCAAGGCCTGACCCCGCGAACCCGGCTCAAAGTCGCCCTGGCGCAGGAACGGCCTCAGCGCGCGAAGATGCGCGGAAATCATGGGCTCACCCGATGCATCCGGCCACAGCGTGAAGCGGCTGGCTGTGATCAGCGCGCCCCGTTTCCGCATGGCCTGAGCGACGCGCGTGACCCGGGGGACGATGGCCAGAGCCTCGGGGCTGACCGCGTTTCCCCGTGCATAGGCGCCATCAGGCGAAAGGAAATCATTCTGCAGGTCGACGATCATCAGTGCCGATCGCGAACCGATCTCTATGGATGGACTCATTGCTGCAGGGTCACTCAACGGCGAACTCGCCATTGATTTCGACGGCGATTCCGCGCGGTAACGAAGCCATGCCGACGGCCGTGCGCGCATGACAGCCGATTTCGGGACCGAACAGCTCAAAGACCAGATCCGAAGCCCCATCGATGATCTTCGGCATCAGGATGTAGTCAGGTGTGACATTGCACATGCCAAAGAGACGCACCACCTGCGTGACTCGATCGAGCTCACCGATCTCCTGCTTGAGGGTGGCAAGAATCGTCAGCATCACCGCGCGTGCTGTGGCGTACCCCTCGTCCTCGCTGATGTCGACCCCGAACTTCCCGGTCTGTCGGACACCGGGCAAGCTGGGGAGATTGAGCCCGTGACCCGACACATAGACGATCGGGCCGACGCGTACGCAGCCTTTGCGGTTGTTCTTTGGGAAGGTGAAGGGTTCGGGCAGCGTGAACCCCATGGATTGGAGGCGGGCTTCGATTCGGCTCATGGGTTCATCCGGGTCGGGGGTTCAGTCTGCGTGCGATTGCGGGGCTGACGGGACCTGCTGGCCGGCCCACCACTGTCGCAGCCACGCAGTGGTGCCCCCCAGCAGGACGATCTCACGCAAGGCTTCGGGTACGGCGGGAAAGTCGGCTGCGAGCTCACGGGTGTGATTGTGGAAGCGGCCAGACAGGAAGTCGACCTCGATCTCGTCGCCCGTCTCACAGAGCGAGAGGGCACCGGTACAGTCGGTCAGTACGGGGAGCCCGAGCCCCACGGCTTCGCGGTAGGCAAGAAAGGGCATCGATTCACAGACCAGCCCCAGCCCCAGCGCCTGCATTGCAATGTAGCCCTGCATCTTGGGACCCATGCCGAAATTGCGTCCCGTGACGATGATGTCACCGGGGCGACAGCGCTGGTGGAAGCCGGGATCGGTTTCCTCGAACAGATGTGGAACGATCTCGGCCGGGTCGTAGCGCATCTCGGACACGATCCGCATGGGCACGACGCCGCCCATGTGCGGCACATCGTGCCCGAGCCGATAGCACCGGCCCCGCAGCCTCAGTTGATCGCGTGGGCTCGTGCTCATCGTCCGACTCACTGCCGAGGGATCCCTGCACTGCGGATGGTATTGCCCCACTTGTCGAGCTCGGTGCGGATGTGGCGGGCGAATGCGTCGGGTTTGCTTGCTACGATGGCCGATCCGTCAACGGTCAGCCGGCTGACGACATCGGGTTGTGCCAGGATGGCCGCGATCTCCTTGTTGAGTCGCTCAACGATCGCGGGCGGGGTTCCAGCGCGGGTCATCAGGCCGACCCACGCGGTGACCACATAGTTGCTGACGCCGGCTTCCTGAACCGTCCCGACATTGGGCAGCAGCTTCATGCGGTCGCCCCCAGTGACCCCCAGGGCCTTGATCTTGCCATCGCGAATCATCGGCATCACCTGCGCGGGGGAGGTGCACAGCATCTGCAGCTGACCACCGATCAGGTCAGTCAGCGCGGGCGGAATCCCCTTGTAGGGCACGTGATTGAACTTGATGCCCGCCATGCTGTTCAGCAGTTCCATGCCGATATGCGCCGCCGTGCCGATCCCCGAGTTGCCCATCGTGAGCTTGCCGGGTTGCTGGCGGGCCAGGGCGAGGACCTCAGCGAAATTGTTCGGCGCAAACGAAGGCGATCCGACGACCACCAGCGGAATGGCGGTGGTTTGAATCACGGGCAGAAAATCCGTCAGCGGATCGTAGGGGACCTTCAGGCGCAGACTCGGATTGATCGCATAGGTGGTGGTGACGAGCAAAAGCGTGTGACCGTCTCCGGCCGCCTGCTTGGCCGCTTCGACTCCGATCAGCGTGCCTGCCCCAGGACGATTGTCAACAATCACTTTCTGACCGAGGCGCGGTCCCAGCCGATCCGCAATCATTCGCGCCTGGTTGTCCAGGCCATCTCCGGCCGGAAACGGAACGATCAGCCGCAGCGGCTTGTCTGGGTAGGCCAGGGCAGCGGAACAGAACAGTGCTGCGGCAAGAGCGAGGGCGCGTCTGAACATCGGGGGCTCCTTGAGGTCAGAATGAACGGGGGTCGGTGATCCTGCCGGCGACGGCCGAGGCCGCCACGGTTTCCGGGCTACCCAGGAACAGCTGGGCGTCGCGGGGGCCAAAACGGCCGTGATTGTTGTTGGTCGCGGTCGAAATCGATACTTCGCCTGCAGCAAGCGGTCCCACGACTGCGTCGTTGCACGGTCCGCAGCCCGCCGGGAGCACAACCGCACCCGCTTCGATGAAGACCTGCAGCAGGCCCTCCCGGCCGAGCTGATTCAGCGTCTGCTCGGATCCAGGGACAACGAACAGTCGTACGCCTTCGGCGACCCGTCGGTTCCGCAGAATCATCGCCGCACCGGCTAGATCGCGATACATGGATGAGCCACAGGAGCCGATGAACGCGTGGTGAATGGCCTGTCCCGCGACCTCGCTGACCGGGACCGAACGATGCAGGCCACCCGTCAGCGACACCTGAGGGACCAGGGTCGAGACATCAAGCGTGTACTCGGCCGCGTAGCAGGCGTCCGGATCGGACCAGACCGCCTCGAAGGGCCCCTGGGCGCAGCTCCGAGCGTGCTCCAGAATGGCTTGCGAAGGCGGGAAGAACACCCCATAAGCGCCCAGTTCGGTGGGTGCGGTACAGAGCGAAGTGCGCGCGGCCAGATCGAAGGGGTCGAGATCGCCCGCAAATTCGAGAATGCGGTAATCGAGATCGAACGGGATCGTCCCGTCCTTGATCAGCCGGCCGATGTGGTTACCCAGATCACGGGCATGAACACCGGTGGGCAGTTGCCCCCGGATGACGAGTTTCAGGGACTCCGGCACCCGGATCCAGTTCGAGCCGGTGGCGATGACCCGCGCCATTTCCATGCCGACGCGAAACCCGACCGCACCGATGGCCCCCGCATTCGTGCAGTGCCGATCGTTGTCGAAGTAGAACATGCCCGGACGGACGATGCCGGTTTCCATCGGGAAGACGTGGCCGTGCCCGCCCCGTCCGACGTCGAAGAAGCGCCCGACCTTCCACTCGCGCGCCGCCTTGCGTACGATCGAACCGTACAAGGCCGCGCGCGGGCTGCCGTAGAGCACCTCATGGTCGGTGACCAGCATCAGCTTTTCGGGCTCGGCGAGACGATCGATGCCGAGCTCGTCGAGCATGCGCTTGATCCCGGGCAGCACATTGTCATGGATCATCGCAAGATCCGGCGTCGCGACGACGATGTCGCCCGCGCGAACCTGAGACCGACCGCTGACCCGGGCAATGATCTTTTCGGGGCCGGTCATACCGGGCACGGCGAATGAGTGGGGGGTGGGCGGGTCGGTGATCATCACAGAAGTGTGCAGGGATTGCCGCCGCCACGCAATCCCGGTGGGCGGCGAGTTCCAGCGCGCTGAGGCCCCCAGGCAGCGTGGGCGTGCGGCCCGACTTGCTTCGAAGACGACTTTGCTCTTCAATTCAGAGCCATGTCAGATCTGATCGTGGATGTCCGCCGCCTCGCCCGGGCTGCGGTCGGGTCGGGTGGGACTGAACCGACTCCCAGGGCGGGTGCTTGAAGATGAATGAAATGAATCGAGCAGAGACCGATCAACTTCCCTCACTCGAGACGATTGCAGGCGCCGACGGTCGCCCCGGACTGTCCGCGCCCAGGTCGCGCAGACCCCTGCACCGACGGACCATCGAGACCGATGGTTTCCTTCGCGAGGATGGGCTCTTTGACATCGAGGCTCGCCTGATCGACACCAAACCGTTCGGTTTTCGAGATTCATGCGGACGCGATCGTCCACCCGACGCGCGCATGCACGATCTCTGCGTGCGCCTGACCCTCGATGCCGAGATGGTTGTGCGTGACATCGAAGTGGCCATGCCCGCGTCGCCGTTCTCACTGTGTACCGAGACGATGCCCAACTTTCGGGCGCTGGTGGGAGCCCGGGTGGGGTCGGGCTGGCGAAAGACGGTGTTGGCGTCCGTCCCGCTGACCTCGGGCTGCACTCATGTGCGTGAGATGTTGTCGGTGATGGCAACGGTCGCGTTTCAGACCATTACCAGCCTGTCGCTCAAGCAAAGCGGTCTTGCAGTCTCGACCTCGATCAATCGGCCTGAACGGCCCCATTTTGTCGACGGGTGTCTGGCCTGGGATGCCAGACGTGAAGTGGTCGCCCGTCTCTATCCTCAATTCAAGAAGGGATCATCGTGAGTACGTCATCGTATGCAAAGGGGCTCTACGACCTGGGAAACGGCCACCACGCCTACCTGGTCCCCGATGGCAGCTGGGGTTGGTCAAACGCCGGGCTGATCGAAGATTCCGGCCAGACGCTCCTGGTCGACACCTTGTTCGATCTGAAGATGACGGGCGAAATGCTCGAGACCATGAAACGCGCGGTGCCGGCAAGTGCCCGCCTGGGGGCCGTGGTGAATACCCACGCGAACGGGGATCACACCTTTGGCAACCAGTTGGTCGAAGGGGCAAGAATCATTGCCTCCCAGGCCTGCGCGGAGGACATGAAACTGCGCCCGCCGGAAGAGCTCGCCCGGTGGGGGCGCGAGTGGCCGCAGATGGGCCTGGCGGGCCAGTTCTGGCAGGAGGTGATCGGCTCTCGTTTCAGTTTCGAAGGCATCCGCTTGACGCTCCCCACCGAAACCTTCAGTGGACAGATGACCCTGCAGGTCGGTGACAAGGAGGTCCATCTGATTGAGGTGGGACCGGCGCATACGCGCGGCGATGTGCTGGTGTACGTCCCGTCAGACAAGGTGCTCTACACCGGCGACATGCTGTTCAATGGCGGGCATCCCGCAATCTGGGCCGGACCGCCTTCCAACTGGATCAAGGCCTGCGATCTGATGTTGTCCTGGGATCTTGAGACTGTGGTACCGGGCCATGGTCCCCTGACCGATCGGGCGGGCATCCGGGATTTCCGCGACTACCTGATCTACATGCAGACTCAGGCGCGACGCTGTTATGACGAAGGCATGAGCTTCGAGCAGGCCGCGGATCACATCAGCCTGGACAAATGGGCCCACCTGTCCGAAGAGGAACGG
>JBDLRB010000164.1:0-12596 GCA_039800205.1 Pseudomonadota bacterium
TCGCCAGCCGGTCCGAATCCGCTCGAACGATCAGTGAATGTGCTCCGTCCCGAAGCGCCAGGCGCGGACGCCCGCCGGCCAGCCTTCGGGGGGCAGACCCGCCTTGGCCTTGAGATGTTGGACGAACGCTTCGGGCCGTCTGAGCTGTTCCCAGACATGGGGCAGAAAGAGACCCCGCCGGATCTGGCCGTCCGGCGTTCGCCCCTCGAGAATCACGCCGTCTTCCTCGGGGTGCAGCGCGTCGACCAGCCCGCGTTCGCTCTGGGCTTCGATCGACCGAGGATGCGACAGGATCGATACGGACACCTGAAGTCGCGCCGCTTCAGCCACGCTCAGCGGCTTGAAGCGTGGATCCTGGAAGGCGGCTTTGCAGGCGTTGGCTGCGACGTCCTCGACCAGTGGGGCGTGCGGGATGACCGACCCGATGCAGCCCCGAAGCTCGCCATCCAGCGTCAATGTCACGAAACTCGCCCGGATGGCCTGAAGCGATCGGCTGAAACCAGTCGTGTCGACCCGGGGCATCCGGCCTTGCCTGAGGTGGATTGAAATCGCCTGGCGCGCGACCCGCGCAAGTTGTGCTCGCTCGGGATCAGTCAGGCGGGCCCTGGACGCGTACTCGAAAGCCCAGCTGCCATAGCCAACAACACGATCACGCTGGGCGCGACCCGCGGTGTCCCCCGAATTCCGAAGGTCAAGGGTGGTCGCGCGCAAATCGAGTGCTGCCGCGCGCGACAGGAGACCACGAATTGCATGTCGGCCACAGGCCTGATCCTCACTCAGCCGATCGCCCTGCAGGGTTTCGATCATCCGTCGCGCTGACTCGTCGATTGCCCGGGCCGCGTCGTAGTCCAGGTAGTGGGAGAGGTCCGAACTGATGACGATCAGCGTGTGTTCGTCGCCCCAGACACGCTTCAGTAATCGATCGACGGCCTCGGCAGGCAGCGCCCCCACCAGGATTGGCAATAGCGTGAATGTACCCAGCGTCTCCTGGAGGAAGGGCAATTGGGTCTCCAGGCTATGTTCATGTTCGTGCGGCGCATCATCGATGACGCACTCAGGCAGATCAGCCAGGCACTTGATCAGGTCCCGATCGATCCGGACCTCGCCCAGCGGGCTGGCGAATGAGGCGGCGCGAGGGACGCAGAAGCCACGAACCGGCCTTCGGTGGGGCGGTCCCATCAGCACGACGCGCCGAATGGTCCCGGCGAGCGAAGCGATTGCACGGTAGGCGGATGCAGCGATCTGCCCGGAGTACATGTAACCCGCGTGGGGCACGATGACGGCCTTGGGACGAATCACTGTGTCGGGCGCCTGCCGAAGCGCCTCCCGCACCTGCTGTCGAAGTGCGGCCGGATCAGCCGGATAGAACTGACCCGCGACGGCGGGTCGGCGCGGGGCCCCGTCGTTGCGAGTCGAGGGTTGCGCGCTCGGCGCGGGTGCGGTCGAAAAGAACATCAGATCGAAACCCCAGCGAGAGTGGTTGAACGCGTCCCTGGGCCGGGCGGCTGTGCATCGAGGTGCAAGTTTGACAGTCCGGGATGGGCCCGGGCAAGTGCAGCGGGTGCGGCCCCTCCCCGGATTGCTGCGGGTTTAGGCGACCGCCCCCGATTCTGACGTTAGACTGAAAAAAGGACGTCGCGTCCGAAGGTCGTTACATCCCTCCAACCCAACCAAGGATTACTCATGAAGTCTGCCCGTCTTCTTTCCGCTTGTACCTTGAGTCTTGGCCTGCTCGCTGCTCCTTTTGCCGGCGCTCAGAACCTGAACCTCAAGGTCATGGGGATGCCCGCATCAACCGGCAAGATCGCGAAGGAGGTTGAGAAGCCCTTTTTCGACAATCTGGAGCAGCGGGTTGGTTTTCCCATCAAGGCCAGCTATGCGCATCTCGAATCGACGGGCGTGAAGGAATTCGATCAGCTTCGAGTGCTTCGCTCGGGTCTGTTCGATATCGTTGCCTTGCGGATGGGGCAAGTGTCGCGCGACGAGCCCACGATCCTCGGCATGGACCTCGTTGGCTTGAATACCGATTACAAGGTCGCGCGCACGGTGGTCGATACCTATAAACCCGTGCTGGATGCGCGTCTTCAGAAGCAGTTCAACGCGAAGCTCCTGGGCGTCTGGCCGTTTGGGCCGCAGATGATCTTCTGCAAACCGGCGATCAGCGGCCTGGCAGATCTCAAGGGTAAGAAGATCCGCATTCTGGACGGCGTCATGGCCAAGTTCATGGAAAAGGTCGGTGCAACGCCCGTCACCATGGCCTTCGGCGAAGTCGCGCAGGGGCTGAAGCTCGGCACCATTGACTGCGCCGTCACGGGTCCCAGTTCGGCGAACTCGGCAGGCTGGCCGGAAAGCGCGACCCATGCGTATCCGCTGGGACTGCAGGTGGCCGTACAGGGCTATGCAATCAATCTCGCGACGTGGAAGAAGCTTTCCGCGGATCAACAGTCAAAAATGGTTGCCGCGTTTGATCGCCTCGAGAAGGATGCCTGGAAGACCTCTGAAGAGCTCTGGAGCGATGGCCTCCGTTGTAACGTCGGGCAAACGCCTTGCACGACGGGGCGGACCTACTCCATGAAACTGGTCCCGGTTCAGCCGGCCGACCTTGAGACGGTCAAATCCGCACTGCGCGAGATTTCCCTGCCGGCCTGGTCGGAAGTGTGCGATCAGAAGAATCCCAGCTGCAGCGCGGACTGGAAAAAGACCGTGGGCGCGGCCATCGGCCTCAAGTAAACCGCTTCATCGCCCTTGGCGAGAGCGTGTGCAGCCGGCCCGGCCGCCGTGCCGGGAGGCTGCCATTGACATCGTTTTGAATTGACTGAATCAGCACGACACCGGGAGGCGTTGATGGAATCCAGATCGGTTGCGCCGGGCCTGTCGTCCGGGCGGCTGGAGCGTGCGGTCGGCTGGCTGTTTGGCAGCGCCTTGTGTTTGTTGAGCGTGCTCGTCGTCGCTGAAGTGGTGATGCGAAAATTCTTTCTGGTTTCGCTTCAGGGCGTGGACGAGCTCAGCGGTTATGTACTTGCCGCCACGGCATCGCTGGCTTTTTTCATGGCACTGATGGACCGGGCCCACATGCGGATCGACATCTTCTATTCGAAGCTGCCGCCGTTCCTTCGCCTCGGGTCCGATGGCTTGGCGGTGATGGCGATGGCTGCAGGGGCGTGTGTGATCTGGGCGATGGGTTGGATTACCTTCGCGGAGTCTCGCGAATTCAATAGTGTCTCGCAGACGCCCTGGGCTACGCCAATGGTGATTCCACAGGGGGTCTGGCTGGTGACCTTACTGCCCTTTGTCGGGCTTGCGGTGGTCGGCTGGGTTCGCTGGGTGCGTGCGCTCATCCGCGGCGATGAGCGGACGCTCTCGATGTTTCGCGCGAAGGGTTCGGAGGATGAGCTGCGCGAGCAACTCCAGGCCATCGACGCGCGCGCCAGTGACCTTCGGAAAGAGCATTGAGATGGAACCGGTTCACGCAGGCTTATTGGGGTTTGTCGTCCTACTTGGACTGCTCGCGTACGGAATGCCCATTGGTGTTGCCATGTTGCTGGTGGGCCTTGGTGGGGGCGTACTGGCTTTTGGAATGGCCTTCCTCGTGTCGTCCGCTGCGGTGGTCTGGGGAACGCTCAGCGAAGGCGGGCTCCTCGCGATTCCGCTGTTCATACTGATGGGCGAACTGATTCTGCGTGGGGGACTCGCGGACCGGATGTACTCAGTGTTCGCCAAGTGGTTCGATGGCGTCCCAGGGGGGCTTCTGTATTCCAACATCGGCAGCTGTGCGCTCTTTTCCGCCACGTCGGGCTCGTCTGTGGCGACGGCCGCGACGGTCGGGACCGTGGCCCTGCCCAGCATGGCTGCACGGGGCTACCCGATGTCGGCGGCGCTGGGCAGTCTGGCTGCGGGCGGAACGCTGGGCATCCTGATCCCGCCGTCCATCAATCTGATCATCTATGGCTCGATCACCGAGACATCGGTGGGCAAGTTATTTCTTGCGGGGGTCATCCCGGGGCTGCTGCTCACCTCGTGCTTCATGGCCTGGATCTACCTGTCGCACCTGGGCCGGCGGCAAGCGGAGCCGCGTTCGGGGCTGAGCGTCCTGGACAAGGTCAGAGCGAGTCGCGACTTGCTAGAGCCCGCGATCATCTTCATCGCCGTGATTGGATCGCTGTATTCAGGGCTGGCGACTGCGTCGGAATCGGCTGCAATCGCCGTGGCCTTGACGCTTGCAGTGATCGTGCGCGGTGGGCGCCTCACCGCGCGCCTGGTGAGCGATGCCTTCATTTCTGCGGCGCGTACCAGTGGCATGGTGCTGTTCATTGTATTGAGCGCCTTTGTGCTGAACCTGGCCTTGTCCTTGACCGGGATCGGTGAGGCCATGACGGGCTGGATTCTCGGCTTCGGCCTGACGCCCGTCGAACTCCTTCTTGCACTTCTGGTGTTCTACATTGTGCTTGGGATGTTCATGGATACGCTGTCGATGATGGTGGCCACGATTCCCTTGATCTTCCCAGCCGTCGTGGCCGCGCAGATCGATCCGATCTGGTTTGGCATCTTCATCATTCTGATGTGTGAGCTGAGCCTGATTACGCCGCCAGTGGGCATGAACCTGTTCGTCGTTCAGGGCGTTCGGCGCGATGGGGGAAGCATCCGTGACGTGATCCGGGGCGTGATCCCTTACGCCCTGATCATGGTGCTGTTCACCCTGCTGCTGATCGCTTTCCCGGGCATTGCAACCTGGTTGCCGGGATAGCGAGGGGATAGACGTCGGACGGCTCGGATGCGTCAGACCGGTCCGAGCGTGAACAGACGACCCCAGCGTCGAGCCGAGGCCGTGGGGGCGCCCAACAAATGCAGTGCCTTCCATACAAAGGCCGCGACTGAGTCCACGAGCACCACTCCAAGCTCGTCTTCGAGTTCCTGGGCCAACAGGGCGGCTCGCATGTTGGTGCACATGACGACGATCGCCTGGGGGCCGGCACGGGCGACCTGTCGAACCATCGCCCGGATCTCATCCACCGAGAGTTCGGCAAATGAAAAGTTGTCGCTGCGTGTGGCATGGACTTCGGCGACACAGTCGAGCCCGATTGCGCGGTAGTTGGCGATGATGCGCTGTTGAACGTCAGGTGTGTAGGGGGAGACGAGCGCGAACCGGTGGAAACCCAGCCGACTCAGGATCTCGTTGATCGCAAGAACGGCTGTGCACGCTTCGATACCGTGTCGCCTGCGAATCTCATGGCAGAGCAATTCGTCCTTGTCGAAGCCGAGCCAGGACGCCGAGGTGCCACTCCAGCCGATCACGCCCACACGCGCGTCGGCCAGCAGGGCGGCCGCCTTGAGCGGCTCAGCGAGTGCGAACTGGTCTTGTCCGGCCTCGTCGAGCGTGATTTTCACGACTCGAAAGCGTCCGAAGTGCGCACTGGTTCCGGGCACATCAGCCAGCATTGCAGACGTCAGCGGTTCCAGAACGGTGTTCGAAGAGGGCGTCAGCACGCCCATTCGCCACGGCGCGATTGAGTGGTAGGGCAGGCTCAGGAGCGGCGCGTCAGACATGTCCGGCCTTCAAAGGGACAGTGCACTGTTCAGGCGATCGGTGATCAGCATCGATCCCGGGGCGTGCGTGATGCAGAAATCCGGCCGTGCGGTGCGGATCACTGCCTGGGGCGTGACGCCGCAGGCCCAGAAGACTGGGATCTCGTCTTCCCGAACGGTGATCGGGTCGCCGTAATCCGGCTTCGACAGATCGCGGATGCCGATCAGGGCTGGGTCGCCGATGTGAACGGGGGCGCCATGGACGGCTGGAAATCGGCTCGAAACAATGACGGCGGTGATCGCGTCGGCGGCCCGAAGCGGTCGCATGCTGACCACGAGCGGTCCGTGAAACCGACCCGCTGGCGTCGTCTGAATCGTCGTCTCGTACATCGCCACGTTCTTGCCCTCAGTGATGTGTCTGAGGGGAACCCCGGCGTCGAGGATGGCCTGCTCGAAGGAAAAGGAACACCCGATTGCGAAGCAGACGAGATCCTCGCGCCAATACGAGGTGACGTCGGAGACCTCAGTCAGAAGCGCCCCATCACGCCACACCCGGTACCCGGGCAGATCACGCCGGATATCGATGTCGCGACCCAGGACCTCGAGACGGTAACTGCCCGGATCGCCCACCGCGAGAATCGGGCAGGGCTTGGGATTCCGTTGGCAAAAGAGCAGAAACTCGGCCGCCCAGTCTTGCGGCAGGACGGCCAGATTGGCTTGCACCCGTCCCGGTGCCAGGCCTGCGGTATGCGTGCACCACTGCCCCGCACGAATGGCTTGTCGGCAGGCAAACGGGTCTCGGGAATCGAAATCAGGCAGCAGGTGGGGCGTCGTCATGACCGGCAGTGGATGGAGCGAGGGCGCGGCTCAGGACGGATTGCTGCCTTGAGGCGTGGTCCCCGCATCGTGGATGGGACGGATGCGGTACAGGGGAGGGCGCTGCTGCCGCTCGACGTAGCCAGACTGGAGCAGAAAATCGAGTGCCCGATACACGGTCATGGGGGCGACCCTCGCGTGACGCGTGCGCATGTCTTCGAGCAAGGCGTCAACACCCGACTCGCCGCCTCGCAGCAGAAGGAGCTCGAAGACCTCCCGGCGCAGGGGGGTCAGCAATCGGCCGCGCGCGGCGCAATCGGCCGCGAGCCATTCCAGCCGCGCGCGCACCTCGAGAAGATCAGGGCGCGAAGCGGCTGTGGATGAATGGGTCGTTGAACTCGGAGGCATCTCGAGAGTCTACGCGATCATTCAAAATCCGTGTGTACGGTCCCGGGGCGATGAGCTCACCGTTATGATTGAAACGGTGAGCGCGCGGCAGCCCGAATCGGCGGGTGGGCGCATTGATTTCGAACTCATTTCCCGTCGTCCGGAGCAGAACCGCATGAGCGTGCAGGCCCCTGAGCGTCCCGAGTTGTTGTTCTCCCCGCTTGATGTGGGTCCGATGCGTGTCCGCAATCGGGTCATGATGAGCGGACACGCTCTACTGTACGGTGAGCACGGCACCCTTTCACAGCGGCACATCGACTACTACCGCGAGCGGGCGGCCGGCGGCGTGGCGCTCCTGGTGACCGAACAACAGGCGGCCCACCCGTCGGGCGCCAACTATCTGCAAGGCTGTCGAGCCTATGATCCCCGCTCGGTGCCCTGGTACGCGAAGCTGTCCGAGGCGGTGCACGCAGAAGGCGCAAAGGTGCTGGTTCAGTTGTTCTGTGGAGGCGCTCAGGGGTCCGGGACGCTCTACACCGACGACTGGCAGCCGCTGTGGGCCCCCTCACCGATCGCGTCAACCCAGTTTCACGAGCAGCCGAAGGTGATGAGCGAAGCGGACATCCAGTCCGTCATCGACGGGTTTGTCCAGTCGGCGTTACACGCCCAGGCGGGGGGCTGCGACGGGGTTGAGATCCATGCGGCGCACAGCCAGTTGCTTGGGATGTTCCTGTCGCCGGCGTTCAATCACCGAAACGATCGTTACGGCGGGTCGGTCGCGGACCGTGCCCGAATCGTGCTCGAGATTGGAGAATCCATTCGAACCCGGGTCGGTGCCGGGTTTGCTGTGGGGCTGCGTTTGTCGATCGATGAGCGGCTGGCGGGTGGAGCCGGGATCTCCGAAGACGAATTCCTGCGCCAACTCGAGGTGCTGGCGGCGGCGGGTCTCTTTGATTTCTACGACCTGTCGGCTGGGGGCTACTTCGCCAAGCATATTTCGGTGACGCCCATGACGAGTGACGAGCCCTTCGCGTTTCTGGCGCCCGCGGCCGGGCGTGCCCGGGTGGCATTGGCCGGCCGGGGGCGCGTGTTCGTGGTGGGGCGCATTCGGGATCCCGCGACCGCACGCCAGGTCATCGAGTCGGGTGCCGCGGACATGGTCGCCATTACCCGTGGCCAGATCGCCGACCCCGAATTCGTCCGCAAGGTCCGCGAGGGCCGGGAGGACGAGATCAATCGCTGTGTGGGCGCCAATGTCTGTATTCGTCGAGTCGCAGAAAACAATCATGTCGTCTGCGCACTGAATCCGGCGACCGGTCGAGAGTCGCAGTTGGGGCGCTTTGCGGTCCAGCCAAGAGCGCACGAGCCGGGGCGAATCCTGGTGGTGGGTGCAGGTCCAGCCGGCTTGCGCGCTGCGGCGGCGGCCGCACGGCGCGGGCACTCGGTACGCGTGATTGATCGTGCGGATCAGGCCGGTGGGCGCCTGCGCCACCTTGCGTCCTTGCCCGGACGTTCGGCCTGGAAGGGCGCGATCGCTAATTTGCTCAAACCCGTCGAAGCAGGTGCCTTCGAACTGGAACTGTCGGTCGAATTGGCGTCACGGGGGGCCCTCCTCGAGGAGGCCCAGCGTCATCTCCTCGCAATCGGAGCATCGTTCGATACCCGTGGGTACAGCGCCTATCGCCCCGAGCGGGCGTCGGTTCCGGCTGCGGCGGGCAGTCGGGTACTGGGGATGGACGAGGCGATTGAACAGGCTGTGGCCGATCCCACCGCACTTGGAAATCGGGTTCTGATTGTTGACGATGGGTATGACGAGTGGGCCGCCGGCCTGGCGGAATGGCTGGCAACCGCAGGCGGTGCCGCGGTCACGATTGCGAGTCCCCGCGCGTGGTGGGGTGAGTCGCTCGCACGCACCTACGATGCGGCCTACGTCATGCCCAGACTGCGCCGAGCAGGGGTCACGATTCTGACTCAGCACTTCATCGAGCGGATCGAGCCTGGCCTGGCCTGGTTGTACGAATTGTGGCTGCCTGCTGAAGAACGGTCACTTGAAGCCGATACCGTTGTACTGAGCCTGGGACGGTCGACGCGGAGCCTCTCAGGTTTCGACGATTGGAACTGGACGCGCGTCGGAGATTGCCTCGCGCCGCGCAGTATCGAGGCGGTGATCTACGAGGGCGAGGCGGTTGGGCGTACGATCTGAATGATTCCCGGAGAGGTCTGAATGTTTCGAATTGCTGTGCTTGACGACTATGCCCAGGTGGCTCACCGCATGGCGGACTGGTCCGCCCTGCAAGGGCGCGCAGAGATCGTTTTTTTTGATCAGGCGCTCGCCCCGGACGAGGCGGTCCGCGCGCTGCAGGATTTTGATGCGGTAAGCCTGCTTCGCGAGCGGATGGCCTTTCCACGAAGCCTGATCGAACGGCTGCCTCGTCTGAAATGTATTGCGATCACCGGGCCGCGTAACCGGACGCTCGATATCGATGCGGCACGCGACCGGGGAATCGTTGTTTGTTCCGCGACCGGTGCACCGGTGGCCAGCGGCGCCACGGTTGAACTCAGCTGGGGGCTCATTCTGTCCGCGGCCCGGCAGCTTCCGGCGCAGATGAGCCGCTTGCGTGCCGGCGGTTGGCAAGGCGATCCGGGCCATGTCCTCCGGGGGCGCACACTGGGTGTGCTCGGGCTCGGGCGACTGGGCGCACAAATGGTGCCCATTGCCCAGGCCTTTGGCATGACCGTCATCGCCTGGAGCCCGAATCTCACCGACGAGAAGGCCGCAGCATGCGGGGCGCTTCGGGTCAGTCGCGAGGCCTTGTTCGAGCAGTCCGATTACCTGAGTCTGCATCTGGTCCTCAGTGAGCGTTCGGCGGGACTGGTTGGCGCCGCCGATCTGGCACGGATGAAGCCCACTGCCTGGCTGATCAATACCTCCCGCGCAGGACTGGTGGAGGCCGATGCACTTTGGCAGGCACTTCAGGAACGGCGCCTGGGCGGCGCGGCGCTCGATGTCTACGATATCGAACCCTTACCGCTTTCCGATCGATTTCGTGCACTCGATCAGGTCATCATGACGCCCCATCTGGGCTATTACGTCGTCGAACAACTCGAGGCGTTTTATCAGGGAACGGTTCGCAATCTTGTGGCTTTCCTGGATGGCCAGCCGATCAATCGGGTGTGAGGCACGTGGGTTCAACGTTTGTCGCGTGGTGAATGATGGATCGAACAGGGCGGGTTGATCGGTTGAGCGTACTGCTGCTGGGGCTCGGGTTGAGCCTGCATTCGCTTGTTGCAGCAGAGTCGCCGATGCAGGTGGACGATGCCGGTACGCTTGAGCGTGGGCAGTTCAAGGTGGAGTCGATTCTCCAGAAGGCGGGTCGGCGGACTGAGCTGACCGGGGCCATTGGTCTGGGGGTCGGCCGCGGTGCCGAGCTTGAGGTCAGCCGGATGCTGGGCCGCGATCGTACCGATGTGCCCCGCGACGCAGTGTCGGCGACGGCCGCCGTAGTCAAGTGGGTGCCGTATGCCTCCGACACCGGCTGGTCCTTCGGGACACGCCTCGAGTTTGGCCGTCTGGCCTCTGGCTCGGGGATCGATCCGTCGCGCGTCGTCGAGCGGAGTGGCTCGCTGCTGGGTTTGGCCTCCTACCGATTCGATGAGCACACTGCGGCCCACATCAATCTCGGGGGAGCCCGGATCCGGACGGACGGGGCTCGCACTTTTTCATCGATGTGGGGCATTGGTGCCGACGTCGGCCTCTTCCCGCAGGCCCAATTGACGGCGGAGTGGTACGGCCAGGCCGAAGAGCGCCCGTGGCGGGCGCTGGGTCTGCGCTATCGCGTGTTGCCCAGCCTGAAACTCAGCGCTGCGGCCGGGTGGGGTGCGGATGCAACCCTCTACCAGGTCGGTGTTTCTTTCGAGTACTAGAGCTTGCCGTCTTCTGACGCCAAGGTGTGGGACGGTACACCGCACCCGTGGGCAATTTGTTAAGCAATTGCTCCCTCGTGTAGTCTAGGGCGTGGTCGCTTCTGATCGACCCTCCTGAACCCCTATTGGGTAGAGACCGTTTTTTCAAGGAGCTATGTATGAGTTCACCGCAGATGAGCCGTCGACTGCTGGCCTGGATGCCTGCTGTAGCGACCGTACTTGTGCTGGGGAGTCCGTTTGGCTTGGCCGAGCGCGTGCAGGCCCAGGCCAACACGATCACCATTGCGCTGTCCACGCCGGTCACCACGCTGGACCCCCATTTCCATAATCTCAGCCCGAATAACGCAATGGCCCGGCATGTGTTCGAGACGCTGGTCTCGACCGACAGTGCGCAGCGCCGTTTGCCCGGGCTGGCCGAGTCCTGGCGCGCGCTCTCCGACACCGAGTGGGAGTTCAAGCTGCGCAAGGGCGTCAAGTTCCATGATGGCAGCGACTTCACCGCGGCCGATGTGGTCGCGACGTTCGCGCGCGTCCCCAAGGTGCCGAACAGCCCGGCCGCTTTCACGGTGTTCGTCCGATCGATCAAGGAAGTGGTGGCGGTCGATGCGCATACCTTGCGCCTGAAGACGGCGGCGCCGCATCCGCTCCTGCCCAGTGACATGTCCTCCGTGCTGATCCTCCCCAAATCGGTTGCCGAATCGGCCCGGACCGAGGATTTCAACTCGGGCAAGGCAATGATTGGTACCGGTCGCTTCAAGTTTGCCGAGTACGTGGCGGGCGATCGGGTCGTCCTGACGCGCAACGACGCTTACTGGGGGACCAAGACCGCCTGGGAACGCGCGACCTTCAAGATGATCACAAGTGCGCCCGCGCGCGTCGCCGCGCTGCTGGCGGGTGATGTTCAGATGATCGAGAACGTACCCACCGCCGACATCCCCAAACTCAAGCGCGATGCCCGGGTGGAGCTGTCGTCGGCGGTATCCAATCGCCTGATCTATCTTCACATGGACAGCAATCGCGCGCAGAACTCGCCCTTCGTCACCAGTGCCGACGGTAAGCCACTCGCCGCCAATCCCTTGACCGATGCGCGTGTCCGTCGCGCCCTGAGCATGATGATCGACCGGAAGGCCATTGCCGATCGCATCATGGAGGGACAGGCGGTGCCTGCGGGGCAACTTCTGGCCGATGAGTTCTTTGGCACCAGCAAGAAGTTGAAGCCCGATGCCTACGATCCGGCTGCAGCCAAGAAGTTGCTGGCGGAGGCGGGCTACCCGAATGGTTTCGGTCTCACCCTGCACGCGCCCAACAACCGCTACATCAACGATGCAGCGATTGCGCAGGCAATTGCGCAGTACCTGACGCGTAACGGTATTCCAACCAAGCTCGACACGATGCCGTCCAACATCTTCTTCTCGCGCGGCAGCAAGCTTGAGTTTTCCTTCCTGCTGGCTGGGTGGGGCGCTGAATCGGGCGATACGAGTTCGCCGCTGCGCTCGCTGCTGGGCACCTTCGATCCGAAGGCCGGGCTCGGAGCGGCCAATCGTGGGCGCTACTCGGATCCGGGTCTTGATGCAATCGTCACGACCGCCCTCTCGACGGTTGACGATACCAAACGGGGCATGCTGCTGGCTGCAGCGAGCGAGCGCGCCATCGAGAAAATGGGGCTGATTCCGGTGCACTACGAGGTCAGCACCTGGGCCGTGCGGAAGGGCCTGAAGTATGCCGCGCGGGCGGATCAGTACACGCTCGCGTACGACGCACGTCCGGCCCGATGAGTGTGTACATCCTGCGCCGCCTGCTGCAGGCGGCGCTGGTCATCGCGATCACGAGCGCGCTGGTTTTCGTCGGCTTGTTCGTGATCGGTGATCCGGTCGAGATCCTCGTTGCGGCGGATGCCGACCAGATCGAGAAGGAGCGCGCCCGGGTCGCACTCGGGCTCGACAAGA
>JBDLRB010000165.1:0-30645 GCA_039800205.1 Pseudomonadota bacterium
GCCTTCAGCACATCGCGTCTCTCCGGACTGGCCGGGTGATCCGGCCCTGTGGACCGTGCCCGCGTGGATTCATCCATGTCCCCTCCTGAGTCTTGAGAATTCGTCAAGTTGGCGGCGTTTACCGGATTGCAGACATTTTTACGGTTTCTTGCAAAGCGGCACGCCGACGGGTAGATTGCCATCAAAGTTTAACAATCGAGGAGATATCGTGCGCGCGCACCGCTCAACCCTCATCTTGTCATTGAACGCCGTCGCGGCGGCCCTTCTCCTAGCCGGCTGCGGCGCCAGCAGCGACGGCTCTGACGGTCGTGGCGCCAGCGCGGTCAAAACCGACCTCAGCGGTGCCCCGGGCGCGCTCATCGTCGAGCCGCCCCCGCGCATTACCCTGCTGGCCGCAGCGGCCTTCAACCAGTCGCTCGGCGCATCGCCCACCGGCCAGGCACTGCGCACGCTCGCCGGGACGCCCGTCTGTGACATCGCGCTGCACAAGTTCGAGTACAGCACCGTGAGCGGCACGGGCCAGCCCACCAAGGCCTCGGGCGCGCTGATGATTCCGGTGGCGACGTCCAACCCCGCCACGCAGGCCGCGCAGTGCGCGGGCCCGCGGCCCATGGTGCTTTACGCCCACGGCACCACCGCCGAGCGCTTCTACAACATCGCCAACATTGCCGAAAGCAGCAATGGCGGGAACGCCGAGAGCAGCGTGCTGGCGGCCTTCTTTGCGGCGCAGGGTTTCATCGTGGTCGCGCCCAACTACGCCGGCTACGACAGCTCCGACCTGAACTACCACCCCTACCTGAACCACAACCAGCAGTCGAAGGATATGGTCGATTCGCTGATCGCGGGCCGAAAGGCGCTCGCTTCGCTGGCTCAGTACCAGACCGTCGATAGCGGCAAGCTGATGGTGACGGGCTTTTCCCAGGGGGGCAGTGTGGCCATGGCCACACAGCGCGAGATGCAGAGCCGCAATCTGGCGTACACGGCCGGCGCTCCCATGTCGGGCGCGTACGCCATCAAGGGCTTCGTCGATCGAATTTTCCAGGGGGGGCCCGAGCCGCTCACTCCGCTCCAGACACCGATTCCTCTGGGTGGCCCCATTCTGGGGACGATGCTGGTCAATAGCTATCAGCGCTCCTACGGCGGGCTGTATTCCAGCGCGTCCGAGGTCTTCTCGGCCAAGTTTGCCAATGGCATTGAAAGCCTGATCCCGACGGCCACTGGGACAACCTCCGGGCTGCTGGACAATGTGCGCTTGCCCGCCGTGGCGGTGTTTGCACCGGATGTCACCAAGGGCGAAGACCTGATCGCCGCAGGAACTTTTCAGCAGGCCGGGGTCAGAATCTACGATGCCGACAATCACCTGATCAGCACGGCGTTCAGAGACGCCTACAACAGCGGCAGCGCGTCCACCGAATCGTTCCGGCAGCGGCTTTCCGAAAACGATCTGCGGGTAGCGCAGTTTGTGCCTAACCGCCCGACCATGCTCTGCGCAGGCCGGAACGACCCGACGGTGTTCACCGCGTTCAATCACGATGCGATGGTCAACTTCTACTCGGGCTTGCCCTTGCCCGCCGGGCTGATCACGCCGCTGGATGTCGATCCGCCTGCGCTCGATCCCACCAATCCGTTCGTGCAGCTTCAGGGCGGCTTCAAGCAACAAGTGGCTGCGGGCGCGATCACGACGCTCAACTACCACAGCAACGTGCTGCCCTTCTGCGCCGCTGCTGCGCGAGGCTTTTACCAGAGCGTCCTCGCACAACCCAACTAAACCGACACACCCGCCGCGACTCGTACAGTACAAGGGGACAGATCCATGAAGAACAACCGGCACGGTTTCCGGAAGAGTGCACTCACGTGCGCGCTTTTCGCAGCCCTCCCGCTCGCGCAGGCGGCGGACCTTCAGCTGACCGACGGCTGGAAGGGCTCCTTGAACACGACCCTCTCATTGGGCAGCAGCTGGCGGATGCAAGCGCCCAGCACCGATCTGTTCAGTCTGCCGGACGGGCAACGGGCGGGCGTCCCGGGGGGCGCGGGAGGCTCCAACACGTCCAGTGGCAACCTGAACTACGACAAGGGCGACCGCTTCTCGACCCTGCTGCGGATCAACAGCGAACTGTCGGTCAGCAAGGGCGACCTGGGCGGATTCGCGCGCGTTCGGGCCTGGCACGACTTTGCCCTGAACGATGGCAATGTGCGTGCCGGCAACCGTGCCAGCAACTATGCGCTGGGTCAGCCCCTGTCGGATGACGGTTTTGCCCCCCTGCAGAAGTTCAGCGGCATTGCGCTGCTGGATGCCTACGTCTACAACACCTACGACATTCAAGGCAAGCCGGTTCAGGTTCGCCTGGGCAATCAGGTGCTGAACTGGGGCGAAAGCCTCTTCATTCAGGGCATCAACCAGATCAATCCGATCGACCTGACGTCCCTGCGTAAGCCGGGCGCAGAAATCAAGGACGCCTTTCTGCCCATCCCCGCTCTGTCGGTCAATGCTGGATTGGGCGGCGGCGTGTCCCTAGAGGGCTTCTACCAGTTCCGGTCCGTTGTCTCCAACATCGATAGCTGCGGCACGTATTTTGGTGTGGTCGAGACCCAGCTGACGACCAAATCCGGCCGGGCCTGCTCGGAGGTGCTGACCACGGTGGATGGCCGCACACTTCAGACCCTCAACATCGCAGGCCTGGGCAACTATGATGCCCGCCTCAATGGGTTGTGGGTGCCGATGACCGACGGTCGCGAGGCTGATCGGGGCGACTTTGGTCTCGCGCTGCGCGCGCCCATCGAGGCGATTGATGCCGAAATGGGCGTTTATGCCGCGTTGATCGGCTCGCGCACGCCCTTCGTCTCAGGCAAGGCCGGCTCCAGTCTGGCGGCGCCCGGCGCAGTGGGCGGGATGGCGCTTCCCATTCACCAGCAACTGAATGCCTCGCGCACCCCGGCGGTCGGTTTCTGGGAGTATCCGGACGACATCCGCCTGTTTGGCGCCAGCCTCAGCACCAACCTCGCGGGCTGGTCCCTGGGCGCAGAGGTCTCGGTTGCACCCAACCAGCCGGTTCAGATCAATTCGGGCGACCTGATCACCGCATTGCTGAGCGGTGTCGGCCCTTACGGCGCCGAGGTACAGCAGTACCGCGATCAGGGCCCGGGCACTTACATCCCCGGGTACAAGCGCTTCCGCAAGAACCAGATGCAGGTCAACGGCATCAAGATCCTGCCGCGCATGCTGGGCGCATCACAGTCCACCCTGGTGCTCGAGGCCGCGTTCCAGCACATCAACATCGACGATGCCCTGCGCTACGGCCGGCCCTTCATCTTCGGCTATGCGGGTGACCCCGCGACCGCGGGCGGCAGTTGCCTGACCAACGCGAACCTGGATGGCAGTCCGCGACTCGGTTGTACCAACGATGGTTTCGTGACGCGCTCGTCCTGGGGCTACCGCGTCCGGCTGCAGTTTGAGTACCCGAGCTTTGCCGGCACCAGTGCCACCCTGTTCCCGATGATCAACTTCGCGCACGACGTCAAAGGCTATTCGGCAGACTCGCAATTTGTCGAAGATCGCAGAACCATTGGTCTGGGCGCTCGCCTGAACTTCGCCCGTCGCCACAATGTGGAAGTGAACTACGTCCGTTACAACGATCGTGCGCTGTTTGACGCGTTCCGCGATCGCGATTTCCTGAGTCTCGCCGTTAGCACCAGCTTCTGATCACGATGCGTCGGGCCCGCTCCGCTTGCCCGGAGCGGTCCCCTGAAGATCGGCAAACGCTCCCACCGGACGCATCAGCACCGGGAGCGAGGCCAATGCTGCTGTATGGTGCGCGTCGGCCCGGGGCAGCAGGCGCTCAAAGAAAAATTCCGCGACCTGAAGCTTGGATTCGTAAAAGTTTCGGGGCTGATCGGATTGCCCAGAGGCGAGCGCTGCGGCCGCACACCGGGCCTGTACCGCCCAGAAATGCGCCATCATCACGTAGCCTGAGTACATCAGATAGTCGACGCTGGCTGCACCCACGGACTCGCGATCCGCGCGCGCACGAAACATCAAGCGCATCGTCAACAGGTTCCACTGCAGGGCCCGTTTGATCAGGGCGCGCGCCTGGCGACCCAGCGCGCCCGATTTCATGAGGTGAGCGCCCGCCTGTCGCAGCATCTCGCCCGTAAAGGCGCGCACGCAAGCGCCCCGGGTCCCGACGATGACCTTGCGACCCAGAAGATCGAGGGCCTGAATGCCCGTCGTGCCTTCGTAGAGCGTGGCGATCCGCGCGTCGCGCAGGATCTGCTCGACCCCGTGTTCACGAATATAACCATGCCCCCCGTAGGTCTGAATGGCGAGGCTCGCCGCCTCGACACCCATCTCGGTCAGAAATCCTTTAAGAATGGGCGTGTAGAAGCCAAGCTCGTCATCCCGTTGAGCCGCACTCGCCGCATCGCCTCGTGATTCCGCGTCAAACATGCGGTCGGCGATCTGGGCAGCCGCCAGGACCATCGCGCGCCCGCCCTCGGCGAAGGCCTGCTGGGTGAGCAGCATGCGCCGCACATCGGGATGCCAGATCAGCGCATCCGCAACCTGGTCGGGCTCCTTACGGCCGGAGAGCGCGCGCATTGATCGGCGCTCTTTCGCATAGGCCAGCGCCACTTGATGGGCCCGCTCGGCGTGGGCAACGCCCTGAATGGCCGTGCCGATCCGCGCAATGTTCATGAACCGGAACATGGCCTCGAGGCCCTTGTTGGGCGCTCCGATCAGCACCCCCTCCGCATCTTCGAACTGCAGCATCGCCGTCGCATTACCCGCAATGCCCATCTTGTGCTCGATGGCGCGGCAGTAAACGGGGTTGCGCTCGCCTATTGCACCGGCGTCATCCACCCGCCACTTGGGCACGACGAAGAGCGAAATGCCGCGGGTTCCAGCCGGCGCATCCGGCAAGCGGGCAAGCACAATATGCACGATGTTTTCGGACAGATCGTGGTCGCCGCTCGAGATGAAAATCTTGGTCCCCGTGATCGCGTATCGCCCCTCCGATAACGGGCGTGCACGGGTGCGGATCTGACCCAGATCCGAGCCGCACTGGGGCTCGGTCAGGCACATGGTGCCCGTCCATTCACCGGAGACCAGTTTGGGCAGATAGCGTTGACGAAGCTCTAACGAGCCATATTTCAGCACGGTGCTGATACACCCGATGCTCAGTCCCGGATACATGGTGAACGCCCAGTTGGCCGCCCCCATCATCTCGGTCTTCAAGAGGTTGAGGGACATGGGCAGCCCCTGCCCTCCGTACTCGGCCGGAAACGAAAGCGTCTGCCAGCCCTCGTCGATGAATTGTCGGTAGGCCGCCCGAAACCCGGACGGCGTGTGCACGACATCGCCCTCCAGCCGGCAGCCTTCGCGATCGCCGACAGCGTCGAGGGGTGCAAGCACGTCCTCGCAATATCGGGCGCAGGCCTCAAGGATGGCATCGACCACATCGGGGCTGGCCTCGCCCGCGCCAGACAGCCGGGCGTAGTGCCCCGCATAGTCAAACACCGCCTGCATCTGAAAGCGCAGATCGTCAAGCGGCACCTTGAAGGCCGGCATGGTTCAGCGCTCCACGATGGCGACCACACCCTGGCCGCCGGCTGCGCAAATCGAAATGAGGCCGCGACCCCGGCCCCGCTCGGCGAGCAGCTTGGCCAGCGTCGCGACGATGCGGGCACCGGTGGCCGCAAAAGGATGACCCGTGGCGAGCGAACTCCCGCAGACGTTCAGTCGGGACCGATCGATGGGACCGAGCGCGCCACCAAGCCCCAACCGATCGCGGCAATACGTCTCATCCTCCCAGGCCTTGAGCGTACACAGCACCTGCGCCGCAAAGGCTTCGTGAATCTCGTAGAAATCGAAATCCTGCAGGGTGAGCCCGGCGCGCTGGAGCAGACGCGGCACCGCGTGCGCGGGCGCCATCAGCATGCCTTCGACCACCCCCGGTTCAGCGGTGCCCGAGACCTGCCCGAAGAAATCGACTGCCGCCCCTTCAAAGTGACTGAGGTAGGCAAGCGGTTCCACCCCCCGCGTGCGAGCCCAATCCTCGCTTGCGAGCAGCACCGCCGAGGCCCCGTCCGTCAGCGCAGAGGAATTGCCCGCAGTCAGCGTCGCATCCTGCGGATCAATGCCTTTTGTAAACGCGGGCTTGAGCCCCGCCAACTGCTCGGCAGTGAGCGCCGGCCGCAGGATCGTGTCGCGCCGCACGCCGGCAAAGGGGGTCATCAGATCATTGAAGAAGCCTCGATCATAGGCCCGGGCCAGTTTGTGGTGACTGGCGAGTGCGAGGGCGTCCTGTTCGTCCCGCGTGATGGACCAGTCACGCGCCATCCGCTGTGCATGCTCGCCCATCGACAAGCCCGTGCGCGGCTCGGACGGTTTGGGCAGTTCGGGTCTGAACAGCCCTGCGGGCCGCAGGCCCGCGATCGCACGCGCCCTCGCGGCTGTACTGCGCGCTCGGTAGAGCTCGAGCAAACTGCGTCGCAGCCGATCATTGAGCGCAATCGGCGCATCGGAGTTGGTGTCCACCCCCGAGGCGACGCCGCACTCAATGCGGCCCAGGGCAATACGGTCGGCAACCAGCATTGCCGCGTCCAGACCCGTGCCGCACGCCCGTTGCACGTCGACTGCAGGCGTGGCGGGCGAGAGGGTGGTCGACAACACCGACTCACGCGTCAGATTGAAGTCGCGCGAATGCTTGATGACCGCGCCGCCCGCGACCTCGCCCAATCGTTCGCCGCCCAGGCCGAAACGGTCGACCAAGCCTTGCAGTGCAGCCGTCAGCAATTGCTGCGCAGAGGCCTGCGCGTAGACGGTTTGCGAGCGGGCGAAGGGAATGCGGTTACCCCCCAGGATCGCCACACGTCGAATCTCAGTCATTTTTGATCCTCCGCTCACCGAAGCTTCCCTTCAAATGCACGCGCTCGCCAGCCTGATCACGAACTTCAAAGTTCAGCACACCCCCCTCACGGAGCGCCCAGACCGACACGCTCGACGGCAAGCGAATCGGCGAGGCAAAAACGGTGCGCAAGCGATGGCCCGCTTGCGGGGCCTCAATCCCGAGCACGGCGAGGGCTCGGGCCAGGGACCACAGGCCGTGCGCGATCGCCTGATCAAAACCCAGCATACGCGCGCTCCACTTCGACAGATGAATGGGATTGAAATCACCCGATATCGGGGCATAACGTCGGCCGATCTGGCTGGGGGCGTCAAAGGCTCCAATGCGTACCAGCGCATGAGTCGCCGGATGACCCGCATCCGACACCTTCCCCCCCAGCGCACGCTGCTCGTCCCAGGCGGGACCGACCGGATTCCGGACCCCGAGCCTGAGAAAGGTCTGCGTGGAACGCCAGACCTCGATCTCACCCTGGTTGAACTGTAGTTGGGTCTCGAAGGCCTGACCGCGAGGGTGGCTGATCAAGCCACCGCCCCGAAGCGTGACATTCAACACTTCGCCGGGCTGAATGGGACGGCTCGCCTCGATGTCGTTCCCCAGATGAACAACGCCCAGGGCCGACCAGGGGTAGCGGCTGGAGGCGAGATCATGCATCAACAGGGGAAAAGCGAGCACTTGCGGAAAAAGCGGCGGAACCGTCGACGACGTCTCCAGTCCCCCGCACAGGCTTTGATAGCGCCGCATCCGATCGGAATCGATCCACAGATCGGGGACCGTCCAGGCATGCGGCTGGACCACCGAACGGGCCGGCCGCGCTCCGCGCGGGGCCGTCATCGCCAGGCGAAGCAGCGTCGACCATCGGCCCGGCATCCCAGGTAAGGCGACCGAGACAGGCTCAACTGGAGACACAGAATCCTGGCTCATGCACCGAGAATACTTTGGCCACAGACGCGCAGCACCTGTCCGTTGATGCCGGCTGCGTCCGGGCTGGCCAGAAAGGCCACCG
The DNA here is from genome assembly GCA_039800205.1 of Pseudomonadota bacterium. Taxonomy (GTDB): domain Bacteria; phylum Pseudomonadota; class Gammaproteobacteria; order Burkholderiales; family Burkholderiaceae_E; genus SYIM01. The sequence continues at coordinate 7,906 of JBDLRB010000165.1, forward strand.
CTTCGGCCACATCGACCGGCTGCCCGCCTTGCTTCAGTGCATTCAGTCGACGACCCGCCTCACGAACCGCAAAGGGCATCGCGGCCGTCATTGCACTCTCGATGAAGCCCGGTGCAACGGCATTGATCGCCCTGCCCTGCGCAGCCAGCACCGGTGCGATCGACTGAACCCAACCGATCAACCCGGCCTTGGAGAATGCATAGTTTGTCTGTCCACGGTTACCGGCGATCCCCGAGATCGATGACACGACAACGATCCGGGCAGCGGGTTTGAGCAGGCCCTGACTGAACAAGGCCTGATGCACGCGCAAGGGCGCGCTCAGATTGACCGCGAGAACCGTCTGCCAGGCCTCGACGGACATTCTGGCGATCGAGCGATCCCGCGTGATGCCCGCGTTGTGAACCACACCGTCCCATCCGCCATCGTCCCGGGCGGCCTCGGCAATGCGGTCTGGCGCATCCGCCGCCGTAAGGTCGATCGCCAGGGCACGCGCTGCCGTCTGGCTGGCAAGCGATTGAAGCGCCGATGCCTGTCGGGGCGTATCGAGCGCCACGACGCGCGCGCCATCACGAGCGAGCGTTCGCACGATGGCCTCGCCGATGCCCTGCGCCGCACCCGTCACCAGGAGGGTTCGACCCGCGAGCGGCTGCTCTGGATCGGTCGGCGCATGCAGGGCAGCAACCGGGCCCCCCACGACCTGAAGCACCTGTCCGGACACATAGGCACTGCGTGGTGACAATAAGAAGGCCAGCACGCCCTGAAGCGCCGTCTCGGCACCGGGCGAGATCTGAACGAGCTGTGCGGTGGCCCCCCGCCGCAACTCGCGGCCCAGCGAGCGCATCAGACCCTCGAGCGATCGCTGCATCGCAGCCCGCTCTGGGGTCGAGCAGGTCTCGGGCGGCCGGCCCAGCAAAACGACTCGACCACAGGCGACGAGTGCTGGCACCGACTCATTCAGAAATCGAAAAACGGAGGTCGAATCGTCAGTCAAAGACAACGCGGTCGCATCGAAAATCAACGCCTTGAGCCGTGCCCCTCGCCCCCCCGCGACCTGCCAGGGCCCGCTCATCAAACCGGCCGCGCTGGCCATCGCAGTCCACTGCGGGACATCACGATGCGCAAGCGTGGACAGATTCAGCCCGACTGCGGCCTTGATCAAGGTGGGCAACAGCTCGGCGCCCGGCGCCCCACCCATCAACACTTCGCCATCGGCCGCAGGACGGTGGCGCGTGTGGCGATCGAGTGGAACCGGCTGGGGCAATCCAGCTCGGCCCGCAACGAGGGCGCCCCATTTCGAATTGACCCAGGACAGATAACGGTCGCTCATGGCGGACGTGAAACCTCTTGAGCACGTGGAACGCGATGGTACTCCGCACGTCCCTGTCACCGATTTGTCGCCTTCCAGGATTAGGGTCTATGGGCCACAACGCTCAAGCTGCTCCCGAAAGATACCCCTCAATCGAACCGGAGTCCTTTGATGACCACCCCCTCCACTCAGCGCCGTGACTTCCTGATCAAGCTTGCCTCAGTTTCAGCGACTCTCGCAGCTGGAGGAACCCTTTCTGGATGCGGATCGGATGATTGGGTTCCGCTGTTCGAGTATGGGGTCGCCAGCGGTGACCCGCTGGTCGGGGCGGTTGTTCTCTGGACCCACGCTCGTCCCTCCGACGGGAGCGAAGTGCCGGTCGACCTGTTGTGGGAGGTTTCGACCACACCTGAATTCGCACAGATCGCCACATCGGGACGCGTCAGTGCGACGCCCGAGAGCGGTTTCACCGCCAAGGTTGATGCGACAGGCCTGGCCGCCGGCACGGAATACTGGTTCCGATTCCGCAACGGTCAATTCAAATCTCCAGTTGGGCGCACGCGTACGCTGCCCGCATCGGGTGTCAATGAGCTGCGCCTGGCCGTCTTTTCTTGCTCAAATTATCCAGCCGGACGTTTCCATGCTTATGCCGACGCGGCCAGCAGTGGGGCTGAGTACGCTGTTCATTTGGGCGATTACATTTACGAGTACGGCGCCGAGGGTTACGCTTCCGAGCAGGCAGCCGCCATGGGCCGAGTCTCCGACCCCAGGAATGAGTGCATCAGCCTGAGCGATTACCGCCGCCGGCACGCGCAGTACAAATCCGACCCGGACTCAAAAAGCCTGCACGCTCGTATGCCCATGATCGCCGTTTGGGACGATCACGAGACGGCCAACGATGCCTGGCGCGAAGGCGCAGAAAACCACGACCCGGCCAACGAAGGAGGCTGGTCAGCCCGCCGCGCGGCCGCTCTGCAGGCTTACCATGAATGGATGCCGATCCGAACAGGTTCGAGCCGTGAACAGATCTACCGCAGCTTTGATTTTGGCGACCTGGTGTCGCTCCACATGCTCGATACGCGCTTGATCGGTCGAGACGAGCAAGTGTCCATTACGGATCTGGTGAATCCCGCCACCCAAGCTGCAGCAACGCAGACTCTGTCGAGTCCAACGCGCCAGATGCTAGGCACGGCGCAGCAAGAGTGGCTGGCGACCCGATTGGGCAAATCTCCGGGTCGGTGGCAGGTTCTGGGGCAACAGGTACTGATGGCGCGGATGGAGTTTCCGGTATCTGTGCTTCAGGCGCTCAACCCGTCAAACACCACACCCGAGGCACAGGCCGCAGGGCAGGCCGCGATCACCGCATACCTGACAGCAAAGGCCACACCATCGGCTCAGCGCACGCCTGAACAGGCGGCTCTGATGGATCCTGCGACCAACCCCAGACTGGGATACAACCTGGATGCCTGGGATGGCTATCCGGTTGCGCGCGAGGTACTGCTGAACACGGCCGCCCAGGCAGCGCTCGCGCGCGGCTGCCAGTTGGTCAACCTGGCTGGCGATACGCACAACGCCTGGTACTCGGATCTGACGGCTGCGGGCTATCTGGCGGCGCAAGGCGGCCTGCCCCCCAATTCAAAGGTTGGGGTTGAGCTCGCCACGCCCGGCGTCTCATCGCCAGGGCTTGAGGCCTATCTGACGATTCCAGCTGCAGACGTCAAACAGATTTTCGAGGGCATCGTTGACGATCTGAACTGGGCGGACACTGCGCAACGGGGCTATCTGCTGCTGCGATTCACCCCTCAGGCCCTCACGGCGGAATGGGTGTTCGTCAGCGACGTCACCCAGACCGCCTACAGACGAGCCATTGGACAGACTGTCACGATCCCCTACCAGGCGCCTGTCTGAATCGCAAATCAGTTGGCGCGCCGTTGCAGCGCGGGCAGCGCGGAACGACGCTCCGCTCAACGCGCGGTGTACCCCCCGTCCACGACCAGCTCGGCGCCCGTAACAAACCCGGCCTCATCGGAGGCCAGGTAAACGACGGCCCAGGCAATATCGTCCGGCTCGCCCATATGCCCCAGGGGATGGGCGGCTGCCGCCTCGGCACGCGCCCGTTCAAGATCGACCGCCGTAGCCTTCAAATGGTTCTCAACCATCGGCGTCCAGATGTAGCCCGGATGAATCGAGTTGACGCGGATCCGCTCTGGCGCATAGGTGATCGCATCATTCTTGGTCATCAATCGAACCGCACCCTTCGATGCGTGATAGGGAGCGATTCCACCCAGGCCGACCAACTCGGCAATCGACGAGAGATTGATGATCGAACCGCCGCCCGAGCGCCTCATGTGCGGCACAGCGTGTTTGGTCCCGAAAAAGACGCCCTTGACATTGACGGCCTGGACGCGATCCCACTCCGCCTCGCTGACCTGATCGGTCGACTGGGCGACGCCTGCAATACCGGCATTGTTGACCAGCACATCCAATCGACCAAAGCGCGCGACGGCGGAATTCATTGCCGCCTCGACCGACGCCTCGCTGGACACATCCACCCGCCAGAACCCGGCGTCGCCGCCCGTTGCCTGGATCGCCTCGGCGAGGGCCTGCCCCTCGGTCTCGAGCAGATCGAACACCGCAACGCGCGCACCCTCTTCGGCCATGCGTCGTGCACAGGCCTGACCGATGCCTTGTGCACCGCCGGTCACAATCGCCACTCGGGATTTCAGTCGATCGGCCATGATGGGCTCGCCTTTCGGGGATGAAAACGCAACGCATACCGGTTGCCCGTCGACGATTGGACGTCAAGAACGACCACGATGACTTGATCGAGGGCAGGCCCACGCGATCGGGGCGACGGTCGTGTCCGCTCGCTCGAGGGAGCTCCTTCAGGTCCCCGGTCTATTGGTCGAAAACGGGCTGAGTCCGGACGAAAGCAGGAATCCTTGATGCGGCTCATCCTCGCTTGACGAAGCCGTGAGACGATCCGCCCGTTGTCATCACCCGGTGGAGTCGCGGACACCATGTCGCTCCCTCTTCCTTGTTTTGGAGTTCCATCGGGTTCGGGCGCCGGTCACCGAGTCGGGCGCTGGCTGTGGCTGGGGTGCATGGCACTGACCGCTGCGCTGAGTTCTTTCGGAGCCCGGTCGGACGCGGAGGCGGTACCCGACAAGGCACCTACCGTTTACCGTCTGCAGATCGAGGGCACCATTGATCTTGGACTGGCTCCGCAGGTGAGGCGAGCCCTCGAGGACGCTCGGGCGGCTGGGGCTGCAGCGCTGATCCTGGAGATCAACACGCTGGGCGGCCGCGTAGACGCCGCGCTTCAGATTCGCGATGCACTGCTCGATACAGACGTCCCGACGATCGCCTTTGTCCACCGCCGTGCGATCTCGGCTGGGGCGCTGATTGCACTCGCATGCGACCGGATCATGATGGCCGGAGCCAGCACGATCGGTGCCGCCCAACCTGTACTCGCCGGTGCGCCGGGCGGCCTCCCTCAGTCCGTATCGGAAAAGACCGTTTCATTTCTACGCAAGGAGTTTCGAGCGACTGCGGAAGCACGGGGGAGACCGCCCCTGATCGCCGAGGCCATGGTGGATGCCGATGTGGCGATCGAAGGCCTGATCGAAAAAGGTAAATTGTTGACTTTAACAACCACACAGGCGCTCGACCAGGGTATTGCCGAGTCCCGTGCAGACACGCTTGACGAGGTGCTCGTGTCGGCCAGTCTGAAGGGAGCCTCGGTTCAAGACGTATTGGCCAACTGGGCCGAGTCGGTGGTCCGGATCCTGACCCACCCCGTCATCAGCTCGCTACTGATGACGGTCGGCCTGGTGGGTATTGTGACCGAGATCCGTACGCCGGGCTTCGGGGGGCCCGGCCTCTTGGGTGCCGGAAGCCTGGCGCTGTTTTTCTGGGGTCATTGGCTGGTTCAACTCGCCGGCTGGGAAGAGCTCTTGCTGATCGCGGGCGGGCTCCTACTAATCCTGCTGGAGGTCTTCGTGATCCCTGGCTTCGGTCTCGCAGGCGTACTCGGCCTCACAGCGCTTTTTGTCGGTCTGGGTGCAAGCCTGGTCGGCGATACAGCACAGTGGTCAGACTGGATTTCAGCCGCGTGGCAAGTTGCAATAGCCTTGCTGATTGCGATCATTTTCATTGCGCTGCTGATGCGCTGGCTACCACGCGTGCGCTTCGCCCGCAGACTGGTGCTGAACGAGGAAATGTGCGCAGCAAGCGGTTATGCCTCGCCCCCCGAAGCCGAACACCAGTTGCTCGGTCAATCCGGGGTATCCGTCACACCGCTCCACCCTGCGGGCCTCGCACGCTTGGGCACGCAGCGGATTGATGTGGTGTCTGAGGGCGCCTTCATCGAGGCCGGAGAGCCGATCACGGTCGTTCGAGTCGATAGCAATCGGGTCGTCGTCAGAGCACTGAACGAGACCTCGCCCGCCTCACCCTCCTGACTCTGGATACCGTCATGGAATTGCTCGCTCTGTTCGGGACCTTTGGCATTTTGTTGATCGTTCTGGCGCTGGTCGCCTTGCTGCTCTACCTGGTGCCCATCCCGCTCTGGATCGCAGCGTGGGCATCGGGAGCCTACGTCGGCCTGACCAATCTGATTGCGATGCGGCTGCGGCGCGTACCGCCCAGTACCGTCGTGACCGCGCGGATCAGCGCCGTCAAGGCCGGTCTCGACATTGCACTGAACGATCTCGAGGCTCACTTCCTTGCCGGAGGTGATGTGGTTCGTGTTGTCAACGCAATGATTTCGGCCGACAAGGCCAATATCCCACTCAGCTTCAAGCGGGCGTCGGCCATCGACCTGGCTGGACGTGATGTGCTTGAGGCGGTTCAGATGTCAGTCCTGCCCAAGGTCATCACTACGCCACGGATCGCTGCGGTCGCAAAGGACGGTATTCAACTGATCGCCGTGTCCAGAGTCACCGTACGCGCAAACATCGACCGGCTGGTTGGTGGCGCAGGCGAAGAGACCATCATCGCGCGGGTCGGCGAGGGCATGGTCAGCACCATTGGCTCGGCCGACACGCACAAGAGTGTTCTTGAGAACCCGGACCATATTTCAAAGCACGTGCTGGGCAAGGGCCTTGATTCGGGGACTGCTTACGAGATCCTCTCGATCGACATCGCTGATGTCGATGTCGGTGAGAACATCGGAGCAAAGCTGCAGATCGACCAGGCGAACGCCGACAAACAGATTGCACAGGCCAAGGCGGAAGAGCGTCGAGCAATGGCCGTCGCGCTCGAGCAGGAAATGCGCGCTCGAGTGGTCGAGGCCGAGGCGCAGGTTCCGCTCGCTATGGCCGAAGCCTTTCGAAGCGGACATCTGGGCATCATGGATTACTACCGGATGCGCAACGTCGAGGCCGATACGGCAATGAGACGAACGATCGCGGGCTCCGACGATTCGGTCACGACGCCGCACAGCCCTGGGGCGCCGGCTGGGCGAGGCTGAGATGGAGCCACTTGCGCCCCTTGTGCTGTTCCTGCTTGGGCTGATCATCGTCCATATCCTGCAGCGTCTGAAGCGCCCCGGCCTTGCAGAAACACTGAAGTCGATTGCCCGGACAAGCCAGAACAAACAAGGATCGACCCACGCTCCGGAGCGTACGCCCGAGCCGCCGCGCCGAGCCAATCCGCTGACCGATTTACACAAAGCGCAAGCGCTTATGACTCCGGGCCAAGACCATCAGACCCGGCAGAATGCGATACAACTCGCCCTGTACAGGCCCTCCGATCTGCGGCGTGCTGTGGTCCTCGTAGCCGTCCTGGACGAATGTCCGGGACGGGCCGCGCCCGGTGCGGTCGCCACGCAATCAGACAGGTACTGACCGGAACGCAGGCCGCGAACGATGATGACTGCCCCGCACAGCCAGTCGCCCGAGGACTGCCTGAAGCACATGAATGCGGGACCACAAGGCTTGTCAACAACCGAAGCCCTGCGACGGCTATCGGAATTCGGTCCCAACCGGCTTCCCAAGACGGGCAGGCGCAGCGGCTTGCGGCGATTCATTACCCAGTTCAACAACGTCCTGATCTACGTGTTGCTGGCCGCCACGATCATCACGGCAAGCCTTCAGCACTGGGTCGACACCGGTGTGATTCTGGCAGTGGTTTTCGCCAATGCACTGATCGGGTTCATTCAGGAAGGCAAGGCCGAGTCGGCCATGGCGACGATCGGGCAGATGCTCGCACCCCATGCTGCCGCTCTTCGCGATGGTCACCGCGTCACGATCGCCGGCGCCGACCTGGTTCCGGGAGACGTCGTGATCGTGGAGGCTGGCGACCGGGTGCCTGCTGACCTTCGCCTGCTGTCCGCGCACGGGCTCGCAGCGCAGGAAGCCATGTTGACCGGCGAATCGGTGCCCGCTGAGAAGCACGTTGCCGCTGTGCCGGCCGATACCGCGATCGGCGACCGTCATTCCATGCTGTGGTCCGGCACGTTGGTCACTCGAGGCAGCGGGCGCGGCGTGGTGGTCTCAACGGGCGTCGGCACTGAGATGGGTCGCATCGGTCACCTGTTGGCGACTGTGAAGCCACTCAGCACGCCACTCGTCGAGCAGATGGATCACTTCGCACGCTGGCTCTCTGCGCTGATCGTGGTCACCGCAGGCCTCTTGCTACTGTATGGATCGGTAGTCGGACACCGCGACTTCTTCGAACTCTTTATGGTTGTGGTCGGGGTCGCGGTGGCTGCGATACCGGAGGGACTGCCCGCGGTGATGACCATTACGCTGGCCATCGGTGTTCAGGCCATGGCTCGCCGGCAGGCCATTGTGAGGCGCCTGCCCGCCATCGAGGCCATTGGGTCGGTGGCGGTGATTTGTACGGACAAAACAGGTACGCTGACCCGCAATGAAATGATGGTGGTTGAGGCGGTGACCCATGCCGGGACCTTCGAGATTGACGGCGATGGCTACGCCCCCACGGGAAGGATCTCGCCCGACTGCGACTTGAGCGCACCCGCCCGGGCGGCTCGCCACTGTAATGACGCACGCTTGCACGAACAGGACGGTCGGTGGCGCGTCGAGGGCGATCCGATGGAGGGCGCGCTGCTCGCTTTCGCTGATAAGGTTGTAGCGGATGACAGCGAGGCGAGGCGACTGGATGTGATGCCCTTTGACAGCCGTCATCGCTACATGGCGGTGCTGGTTGAACAGGCGGGCCAACGCGCCACCCTGGTCAAGGGCGCCCCCGAACGGGTGCTGAGAATGTGCCGGGACATCGACCACACGGACTGGCTCGCCCGGGCGGATCAGATGGCTCGTCGCGGTCTGAGAGTGCTGGCACTGGCCGAACGCGCCGAGGACGGCGAGCGGATGGATGACTCGACCCTGGATGGGACACTGCATTGCCTGGGGCTGCTCGGTCTCATCGACCCGCCTCGACCGGAGGCGATTGCAGCGGTTTCGGAATGCCGAGCGGCCGGGATTCGGGTCAAGATGATCACGGGTGACCATGCGGGGACGGCCTCGGCCATCGCCGCTCAGATCGGGCTGGCCAACCCACACCAGGTTCTGACGGGTGCTGATCTCGCCAAGCTCGATGATGCGCAACTTGGGCTGGAGATTCTTGAAGTCGATGTCTTCGCCCGGACCAGCCCCGAGGATAAGCTCCGATTGGTGACCGCGCTGCAGGCACACGGACTGTCCGTGGCCATGACGGGCGATGGCGTGAACGATGCACCGGCGCTCAGGCGCGCTGATGCCGGTATTGCGATGGGCCTGAAAGGCTCGGACGCCGCCCGCGAGGCGGCCGATCTGGTTCTCGCAGACGATAATTTCGCGAGTATCGCCGCCGCCGTTCGCGAGGGCCGTACGGTCTGGGACAATCTGACCAAAGTCATCCGCTGGACGCTGCCGACCAATGCGGGCGAAGCAGCCGTCGTCGTTTTGGCACTCCTGGCAGGCCTTGCACTGCCCATCACTGCAGTGCAGATCCTGTGGGTCAACCTCGTCACGGCCAGCACACTAGGCATCGCCTTGGCTTTCGAGCCGACTGAGGCCGGGACCATGGCCCGCCCTCCCCGTGCTCGCCACACGCCGATCCTGAGCGGCACGCTCACCTGGCATGTGGTTCTGGTTGCCGCCCTGTTCACCGTCGCGGTCTACGCGGTCTTTCACTATGCGAGCGACAGAGGCTACTCGCTGGCTCGCGCCCAGACCATGGCCATGAACATGCTGGTCGTACTCGAGATCTTTCATCTCTTCTTTATCCGCAACATCCATGGCGGGTCGATCTCCTGGAAAACGATCCAGGGAACTCGCGCACTCTGGACGGTCGTTGTCATCGCAAGCATCGCCCAGATCGCCGTGACTTTTCTGCTCCCCCTCCAGGCGGCGCTCGGAACCGAGGCACTCTCAGGGACCGACGGACTCGTGATCCTGGGGACCGGACTCGCGTTCTTTGCACTGATCGAGATCGAGAAGCAGATCAGACTGGGCCTGAGGTGGGGCGTTGAGGGGCGCCACCAGGAATAGGGCCGAGTCAACCGCCTTCGCGCCCCGCGCCCCCCCTTCACCTGCGCTAAACTCCAACTGTTAGTCAATCATCTCATTCGATCGCGCCCGGGGCTCCGGTTCCGTGATCCGGTACCTAACATGACATACGTGCGCGCGATCCTGGCGAGCCTGCTGTGGCTGGCCCCTCTTTCGTTCCCATCCGCCCAGGCCCCGGCCGGCGCAGCAGCGGCCGCGGCGGCGATGGGCATACCGGGTGCGGCCAGCGCCAGTTCGGGCGCAGCGCGCCGGATGACGGGCAGCGGCTTTTCAGGCGGCGCGGGGGGGATGACCCTGCCCGGGCTGTCCGGCGCGCCGGCTGCAATGAGCCCTGGACCGGCGGGTGCGGGCGGCCTGGGCGCGGCCGGACGGACCGGCCCTGCGGGGCCCGCCCCGGCCGTTGGCGGCGCAAACACCGGGACGATGCTGCCCTCGGTCGGCGGCACGGCCCCAGCGAACGGCACCCCTTCGACGGGCCCGCAGGACGTGAACGCTGCCCCTCTGGAGGTCACCGGTGCCGGTCGCGATCGGGCAGGCTTGGCCGCCGAGCCTCCAAGCGAATTTCAGCGATTTGTCGCCACCGCCACAGGCCAGAATCTGCCCATTTTTGGTGCGGGTCTTTTTCGAGGCAGCCGGTTTGAGCCGGTCCAGGCCACCCAGGTGCCCGATGGTTACGTCATTGGCCCAGGCGACGAGTTGGTGATCCAGCTGTACGGCGCAGTCGACCTCCTCGAGCGCTTTGTGGTCGACCGTGAGGGACGCATCCTGATCCCCCGAGTCGGTCCCATCCGGGTGGCGGGTCTGCGTTTTTCGGAGCTTGAGGGCCACATCACGCGGAGTATCGGCGAGATCTACCGCAACTTCAGGCTATCGGTCAGCATGGGTCGCCTGCGATCGATCGAAATCTACGTGCTCGGCCAGGCCCGCGCGCCGGGCCGGAAAGTGGTCAGCAGTCTGTCCACCCTGATCAACGCCCTGTTTGAAACCGGTGGCCCGGCAGCATCGGGTTCGATGCGCGCGATCGAGCTTCGCCGCCGGGGGCAGGTCGTCACCCGCCTGGACCTGTACGACTTCATCGCGCGCGGCAGCAATAGCGCTGACCGGGCCCTGGAGCCCGGCGACATCATCTTCATCCCGGCCGTTGGTCCGCAAGTGGCCCTGGTGGGGAGCGTCAGCGAACCCGCCATTTACGAGTTGACCGGAAAGGCCCGCAGCATCCGCTCGCTGCTGGACCTTCACGGCGGCCTGCCGACGCTCGCCACCCCGCAAAAGGCCCAGATCGAGCGGATCGACCCCGCACAGCAACCATCGCGCTTCGTTCAGGACATCGCCCTGGATGCCAAAGGCCTGGCCACGACGCTTCGCGCGGGCGACATTCTGACCGTTCTGCAGATTGGTCCGCAGTTCGCCAATGCCGTGACCTTGCAGGGCAGCGTCGCCGCCCCCATGCGCTACCCGCACCGCGAGGGCATGAAGATCAGCGACCTGGTCTCGGGGAACAACTTCCTGGTCCCCGTCAGCTACTGGCTGCGATTGAACGAAGGCGCCAACATCGCCGGCCTCTATCGGCCCGAGGTCAATCTGGACTACGCAACCATCCAACGACTCGACCCGGTTCGCCTGCGCACCGAGATCATCCCGTTCAACCTCAGCAAGGCCCTGCTTGGACAACCGACCGACAACCTGCCGCTGAAGCCGGGCGATGTTGTACGCGTCTATGCGGCCAATGAGACCGGTCCGGACGCGATCAACAGCGTGAGTCTCCAGGCCCCCGCCCTGGGCGGTGCACGCCGCTTTGTCTGGCGCGAAGGCCAGCGCGTTACCGACCTCATCCCGAACATGGCGTGGTTGTCCGAGCAGTTGTTGCGTTGGGTTCGACCGACCGATGGTTCCTCGCTCTATCGGCCCGAAGTCAATCTCGACTATGCAACCCTGCACCGCGTGGATCCCGTCAAGCTGCGCACCGAGGTCATTCCCTTCAATCTGGGCCTTGCGCTTCGGGGTTCGCCGACCGAGAACCTCGCGCTGCGCCCGGGTGATGTGCTGCGGATCTATCGGGCGGGCGAATCGGGTGCCGATGCCATCGAGAGCATCGCGATGCAGGCCAGCTTTCTGAGCGGCGTCCAGCGCTTTGCCTGGCGCGATGGTCAGCGGGTCACCGACCTGATCCCGAATATCGATTGGCTGCGCGAACGCGTCACGCTCTGGATTCGTACGCAGGGACTGGGCGTGGTTCGGGCAGACGCCCAGGCCGGCAGCACCGTCCCCATTGACCCAGCGCTCGCGCTGGAGGGCTCGGCGCTGAGGGGGCTGCCCCCGCAGACGTCCGGTACTCGCTTGATGCCGGGTCAGCGCCTTGGGGAGGCCGCAGTGCCCGTCCCCGGGCAGCCGCCCGGGACGCTGGCGGCCGCAGCGGGACTGGCTGCTGGGACGGAAGGCCGCCTTGCGGGAAGTGCCTCTGGGGCACAGCAAGCCCCCGCTGGCCGTGCGCGCGCGGGTCAAGCCGATCAGGCGCAGGTGGCCGATTTCAACGCGGCGAACCTGTCGCAGCTGTCGGTGGCGAGTTTTCAGGAGGTCAACCTGGAATACGCCGACATCAAGCGGCTGGATCCCAGGACCCTGCAACTGCAATTGATCCCCTTCAGCCTGGCCCGGGCCCTGACGGGCTCCGAGCGGGACAATCTGCGCTTGCAGCCGGGCGACCTGATCACGCTCTATACTCGTAAAGAGGTGGCGGTGCCGGTCGCGCAGCGCACCCGACTGGTCAAGCTGTCAGGCGAGGTGCGGATCCCGGGCACCTACCAGGTCAGCGCGGGCGAGACGCTGGCCGATCTGATTCAGCGCGCCGGGGGTCTGACGAAAGACGCCTATGCCTACGGTACGAGTTTTGTACGCGAAAGCACTCGTTTCGAGCAGCGCCGTAACCTCGACCAACTGATTCGGACGCTCGAGGCAGATGTGCTCAGTGCCGCCAATGCAGCCGCGCAGAACACCACGCAGGCCGATGCCCAGCAGGCGCAGGCCTTGATCGCCTTCCAGCGGCAATATGTCGAGCGCCTGAGAACGCTTGAGGTCAGCGGTCGAATCGCACTGGATCTCAGCGACAAGGACGAGCGCCCCGAACTGCCCCGGATCGAACTGGAGGACGGCGACGTGATCAGTGTGCCGACGCGAAGCGATTTTGTCGGGGTGTTTGGCGCCGTTGATATCAGCAGTTCCTTGATCTTTCGTTCAGGCGCCCGGGTTCGAGACTATCTCGATCGGGCGGGGGTACGACCTCTGGCGGATCTGGACAACATCGTCCTCCTGCGGGCGGACGGCACCGTTCGGACCGCACGAAACACCAGCCAGCGGACGAGCTTTTTCGGCCTGGGGGGCGACGGCTTGATGGGGATCGAACTCAAGCCGGGCGATGCGATCCTGGTGCCCGAGCAGGTCGACCGCCGAACCGGCTACACGCGCTTCATGATCGGTGCCAAGGACTGGACCCAGCTGATCTACCAGTTCGGCCTGGGCGCAGCCGCCTTCAAAGTTCTGAACAACTGACGGGGCCGGCCCATGGACGACAAGATCCCCGCACAGGCTCCGACCGTAACGGACGCCTCTCCCGTCGCAACGCAGACTGTGAACAACCCTGCGCCCACCGCGCCGGCCCCGCCACCTGCCTTGCCCGGACAGGCTGAGAGCGCCCTCGCTTCGGGCCCCATGATGACCGACGACGATGAGATCGACCTCCTCGACCTGGCCGAAACCGTCGCCGAGCGCTTCTGGTTACTGATCATCGGGCCCCTGGTGGTCGGGCTGGCCGCGCTGGGGATCTCGTTCTTGATCACCCCCACGTTTACCGCGCGCACGGTCCTTCTGCCGCCGCAACAGCAGCAGGGCGCGGCGGCCGCGTTGATGCAAAGCCTGGGGGCGCTCGGCGGCCTCGCGGGTGCTGCGGCCGGCATCAAGAATCCGAACGATCAGATCATTTCACTCCTCAAGAGCCGAACGCTGAGCGACCGCATGATCGACCGCTTCGAATTGATGAGCGTGTACAAGGCGAAAATGCGCCAGGACGCACGCAAAGGCCTCGAGGGGCGCGTGCGCATCGCCGCCGGCAAGGACGGCCTGATCTCGATCGAGGTCGACGATGCCGACCCCAAGCGCGCAGCCGCGATCGCCAATGCCTACGTCGACGAGCTGTCACAGTTGATGGGTTCTTTGGCCATCACCGAGGCGCAGCAACGGCGGGCGTTCTTTGAGAAGCAACTGAAAGATGCACGCGAGCAGATGACGCGCGCCGAGCTCGCCCTGAAGGCGGGGGGCGTCGAGGGCGCCGTGCTGAAGGTGAACCCTGAGGCCGCTGTGGGTGCCGTCGCACGCGTTCAGGCGGAGATCGCCGCCCAGGAGATCAAGCTCGCCAGCATGCGGGGTTATCTGACCGAAAGCGCCCCCCAGTTTCAGCAGGGCCTGGTGGAATTGCAGGCGCTGAAATCGCAACTGTCCAAGCTGGAGACCTCACAACGCGGGCAAGCCCCCGCCGGTGATTCCAACGACTACATCAACCGCTATCGCGACTACAAGTACTACGAAACGCTGTTTGAGCTCTTTGCCAAACAGTACGAGATCGCCCGCGTCGATGAAAGTCGTGAAGGTGCGGTCATCCAGATTGTCGACCCGGCGATCGAACCCGAATGGAAGACCAAGCCCAAACGGGGTCTGATTGCCGTGATCGCAACGCTGGCGGCGGGCTTTGCCCTGCTGCTCTATGTGTTTGTGGCGAAGGCCCTGCGCAATGCAGCCCAGGACCCGGCACGCGCCGAGCGCCTGGCCCGCATCCGAAACCTGCTGCTGCGCAGGCGTTCAGCAACGGCTAGCTGAACAGCAAACCCGTCCGGTCGATGTCGCTGTCAACGAGCAGGAGCCCGTAGCTGCTGTCCGCATAGACGGTGTAGGTCTGAAACCCGGCCCCCGCGCCAAAGTCGTAGGCGATCTGTCCCGTTGGGCCCACGGCACCGAGTTCGTCTTCAAAATCGGTGACCGTGCCGTTGCCATTGACATCGACAGCGACAACCGTTCCCCGCGCGGCGACCGCACCGATCGAGGCGGATGAGGCAATGCGGTCGGCCGCATCGCCGTCGATCACGAGGGCCGAACTGCTGGCCGGCCGACCGGTCAGAGCGACAATCGCGGCGGGGTCGACCGTCAGCAGACGCGCTTCGTCCAGCAGGCCCAGATCGATCCGCTCAAAGCCCTCGATGCGGCTGCCCGCAAAGCGGGTGGTATCGGTCAGATCAAGGGCCTGCGCCGTGCCGACGAGTCGGAGCGAATCAAAGCCCAGACCGCCCTCGATCGTGTCGGCCAGAACGTCATTGAGCCAGTCGCTGTCGGCCACCAGCACATCGTTGCCTTCGCCCAGCATCACTTGATCTTCGCCGCTGCCGGGCATGATCTGGTCGCGCCCCTGTCCGCCGATCAGGGTGTCGTTCCCGCCGCCCCCCTGCAGGCTGTCATCGAGGCTGCCCCCCGTGACCGATTCGCCCAGCCCGCCGCCACTGAAGAACGTGGGGGCCTCGGGCACGATGAAGGCCTCGACCGCGTTCAACTGAACCCGCAGTGTCCCGTCTACCCGCACCTGCGCATTCAGATCGGAGGTGAACACAACGGTGAGTGCGCCATTGGACAGCAAGCTCAGGTCGATGGTGTCGATCTCGCTGTCGGTCAGGAATACCGCTGCAGTGGATCCTCGCACATCGATCAATTCGGCATCGAGGATACGAATGAGGTCCTGCCCGGTTCCGCCCACGACCGTATCGAGGCCGTTGGCGACCAGGACGTCGTCCCCCTGCCCGCCCAGGAGCGAATCGCGGCCATCGCCGCCGGTGATTGAATCGTTCCCCGCCGACCCGAAGAGGGTGTCATCGCCCGCCCCGCCGAGCAGCGTGTCATTGAGCGCTGAACCGGTGATCGAGGCGCGTTCACCCACATTTTCGACGGACCAGCCCAGACCATTGACCACGGCGATCAGGTTGACCGCAAGCCCGTTGGTGGTCAATCGAACGGTGCCCTGATTGACGGTGTCGACGGTGGCGGTCCAGGCTGCGCCCACGGTCGCCTCCAGCGAGGCCGCTGCATCGACGATCACGACATCGCCTCCGACCCCCAGATCGGTCAGCACGTCAGCGCCCTCGGCAATCAGGAAGCGGTCCGCGCCGGTTCCTCCGGTCAGGGTGTCGTTCCCCGCGCTGCCTCTGAGCGTGTCGCCCAGGGCCGAGCCGACGATTCTCTCGAACCTCAAGAGCGTATCGGAGCCCGCGCCCCCGGTGGCGACACCCGCGACCAGGTCGACATTCACCGCCGCGCTGGCACTGGAATAATCGACCGTATCGACGCCCGCACCACCGTCCAGTAGATCGTCCCCCGCCGAGCCGGCCAGTGTGTCCGCGCCCGTGCCTCCGGTGATCGTGTCATTCAGGGCCGAGCCCGTGATCGCCGCCCCCAGGCTTCCGGAATTGGTGAGCGTCCAGCCCGAGGCCCCCAGGGAGATCTGCGAGAGATCCATCGAGACGCCCGACGTATTCAGGCGGGCCGTTCCATCGTTCAAGCTTGCCACCGTAGCGACCCAGGGCGAGGCCACCGTACCGACCAGGCTCGCACCGGCCGCCACTTCGACCACGTCGACCCCCACGCCCAGATCGGTCAGCGTATCGGTGCCCTGGAGGATGTAGAAGTGATCGGCCCCGGCACTCCCCGTCAGCGTGTCGTTACCTGCGGCCCCGGTCAGGGTGTCATCCAGACCCGATCCGGTCAGCGCCGTGGCGGCGCCCGTATTGGTGATGACCCACCCGCCACCAGTGGTGATGTTTGCGAGGCTGACCGTTCGCCCGGGCGTACTGATCAAGGCCGTGCCGAGGTTGCTGCTTTCGGATGTGGCGCTCCAGGACGCGCTCACGCTGACCGTGGCATTGACCGTCGCACCGGCAGCCACCTGAACCACATCGGCCCCGACCCCCAGATCGACGATCCGATCGGTCCCCAGATCGATGTCGAACAGGTCAGCGCCACCGCCCCCCGTGAGCGAATCGTCGCCCGCCCCACCCCGGATCGTATCGGCCTGACTGCCGCCCTGAATGGTATCGGGCATGGCCGTGCCGTAGAGACGAGTGGCCGCACCGGTATTGAGCATCGACCAGCCAAGGCCGGTCGTGATGGCGGTCAGATCGGCCACCCACCCATTGGCAAAGAGATTGGCCGTACCCGCGCTGTAGCTGACGCTGCTCGCGGTCCAGTGGTCGCCCAACGTGGCGTTGACCGTTGCCCCAGCCAGCACCTGTACGACGTCCGCGCCCCGGCCGAGATCTGTGACCGCATCGACGCCCGCGTTGATGTTGAAGGTGTCGGCGCCCAAGCCTCCCGTGAAGCTATCGTTGCCCGAACTGCCGGTCAGCGTATCGTCGAAGGCACTGCCTCGCACCCACTCGATGCTGATCAGGGTGTCGGTCCCGAGTGCTTCGGTCGCGATGCCGTTCCCCATGGGGCCGCCCTCGAGATCGACGACGACGGGCGACGAGGCCAACTGATAATCGGCCAGGTCGGTCCCGGTTCCGCCCTGGATCTCGTCGTCGCCGTGACCGCCCGCCAAGGTGTCATCCCCCGCACCGCCGATCAGCGTGTCATTGTTGGCCGAGCCTGTGACGCTTGCGCCCTGACCGCTATTGACCAGGCGCCAGCCGCCCCCATCCACAACTGCGGCCAGGTTGAGCGTTGCGCCCGGCGTCGTCAGGATTGCGGTACCCTCGTTCCGGCTGTCAGCCGTCGCCGTCCAGGCGCCGGCAAGGGTGGCCATGACCGTCGCTCCGGTCGAGACGACCAGCACGTCCTGCCCGACGCCCAGGTCGATGATCTGGTCAGTGCCCGCATCAACCAGGAAGGTGTCGGCCTCGAGCCCACCCGTGAGTTGATCATCGCCGAGGTCGCCCCGGAGGGTGTCTTGTCCGGTGCCGCCCACCAGGGTGTCGGTCAACTGAGACCCACGCAGACTGGCCGCCGTGCCGCTATTGCTCAGTCGCCAACCAGACAGGCCGGTCGCGATCGCCCCCAGGTTGATCGAGGCGCCCTGGGTCACCAGGTTGGCCGTGCCGTCGTTCCGGCTGTCTGAGGTGGCGACCCAGTCGGCTGTGACCTGACCCGTCACGGCCTGGCTGGCTCGGACGATCAGGGTATCGGCCCCGACCCCCAGATCCGTGACGGTGTCCGAACCGCTGTCGATGTCGAAGGTATCGGCACCGCCGCCCCCCGTCAGCTGATCGTTCCCGATCCCGCCCTTCAAGGTATCGTCACCGCTACCGCCGATCAGGGAATCGGGCGAAAGAGCACTGGAACCGGTCAGCGCTGCGGCCGTGCCGGTATTGGTGACCTGCCAGCCGACGCCGGACGCGACGCTGGTGAGATTGACCGCGTGACCGGGTGTGCCGAGTCGAGCGACGCCCTGGTTGAAACTGGCTGCACTCGCGGTCCACGCGCCGGCCAGCGTCGCGGCGAGCGAAGCCCCAGCGGCCACCTGGACCACATCGAGGCCGTCGCCGAGGTCGGTGATGCTGTCCGTGCCCAGATCGATGACGAAGGTGTCGCCGGCGCCGCGACCGGTCAGCACATCGTCCCCGGAGAAACCGCGCAGGATGTCCGCGCCACTTCCGCCAATCAGCGAGTCAGCCAACGTGGAACCGATCAAGGTGGTGGCGGACCCCGTGTTGGTGATGCGCCATCCGGCCGTACCGCCCGTGATCTGCCTCAGATCCATCGCGAAACCCGCAGTGGAGAGGTTGGCCCGGCCCGAGTTGGCACTGGCGGCGCTTGCGATCCAGCTGCCGACGGCGATCAGCTCGGCGGTCGCATTTGCGGAGATCTCGACGCTGTCGCTTTGCTTGGCAAAGTCGCTGACGGTGTCCGTGCCGCTGGTGATGAAGAAGTGATCGTCCCCCAGCCCACCGACCAGGGTATCGCTGCCACTACCGCCGGTCAGGGTATCGGAATAGTCCGAGCCGACGATCCGTTCGAAGCCGACCAGCGTGTCCTCGCCCTCGGCCCCGCTGGCCCGGCCGGTGGTGAGATTGACCATGACCGCGCCCGGCGACACACCGTAATCGACCGTGTCGGAGCCGGCCCCGCCCACCAGTGAGTCGTTGCCCAGACCGCCTCGGATCGTGTCCGCGCCGGCCCCGCCCTTGAGCGTATCGTTCAGCGCCGAACCGTAGATGGGCGTGTCGCCCCCCGTGCTTTCAACGATCCAGCCTGAGGCCCCTGCGGTGATGGCCGACAGGTCGACAGGCAGGCCCGGCGTCTCCAGGCTGGCCCACCCATCGTTGCGGCTGGCCGACGAGGCCGTCCAGGCACCAGTCAAGAGGCCCGAGGCCCGTCCCCCGAGATCAACCTGAATACTGTCGCCCGCGCTGAGATCGGTCAGGGTATCGGTGCCGCCGCTGACCACGAAGCGATCCCCGCCCGGCCCACCCGTCAAGGTATCGTTGCCAACGCCGCTGGTCAGCGTGTCGCCCAGGGCCGAGCCGATCAAGGCCGCCGCCGGTCCCGTGTTGAAGATCTGCCAGCCTGCGCCCGTGGTGATCGCTGAGAGATTGACCGTCAGCCCCGGCGAGTGAAGGCGCGCCACGCCGGAATTGGTGCTGGCCGCGCTCGCCGTCCAGGCCTGGACGAGATAGGCATCAACCGTCCCACCCGCAACGACGGTGAGGACGTCGGCGCCCTCGCCCAGATCGCTGACCGTGGCCGTGCCACTGCCCGCGGTGATGTTGAAGCGATCCGCGCCTTCGCCGCCGATCAGGGTCTCGGAACGCGATCCACCGGTCAGCGTATCGTCGAAGCCGGAGCCTCGAATCCGCTCGATGCGGATCAAGGTATCGGTCCCGCTGCCCACGCCCGTCCCACCCACAACGGTCCCCGCGTCGAGGTCGGCCACTACGGCGCCCTGCGCGGCACTGTAGTCGGCCAGGTCGACGCCCGCGCCACCGTCCAGCGTGTCATCGCCCCGTGAACCCACCAGGGTATCGTCGTCTGTCCCGCCCGAAATCTGGTCATTCAGGGCCGAGCCAATGAGTGTCGTTCGGGCGCCGGTATTGAGGATCTGCCAACCGGTGCCGGTGGTGATGGCGCTGAGGTCGATCAGGCGACCGGGGGTTCGGATGATTGCTGTTCCACTGTTGCTGCTTGCCCCCGACGCAATCCAGTCGTTGACCGCGTCGGCCAGCAGGGTGGCGTCTGACAGCACGCGCAGAATATCCTGGTCGACGCCCAGATCGGTGACCCGGTCGGTACCGGCCGTGATCCGGAAGAGGTCGTTGCCTGCCCCGCCGGTCAGGCTGTCGTCGCCGGCGCCCCCCGCAAGCGTGTCGTCATAGAGCGAACCGAGGACGTGTTCAAAGCCGCTGAGCTGATCATTGCCGGCAGCACCGCTCGCCAGCCCCGCCGCGAGATCCACGAACACCGCACCCGTGGCCTGCTCGTAATCGAGTAGATCGACACCATCGCCGCCGTTCAGAACATCGTCGCCGTCCCAGCCCACCAAGGTATCGTCGCCCGTGCCGCCCGTCATCGTGTCGTTGAGCGCGGAGCCGACAAAGCGCCCACCCGCACCGACATTGCTGACTGTCCAGCCCCCTCCGGCCTGAATGGCCGACAGATCGACGGTGTGGCGCGTTGTGACAATCAGGGCAGACCCATCGTTGCGGCTGTCGGCGCTGGCCACCCAGGGCGCTACCACCGTTGCGCGGGCCGTCGCGCCAGAGGACACCCTCAGGATATCGACCCCCTGGCCCAGGTCGGTGACTGAATCGGTGCCCGCAGTCACCAGGAAGGTGTCCTGGCCGCCATTTCCCGTGAGCGTATCGTCCCCGGTTCCGCCGCGAAGCGTATCGTCGAGGGCTGAACCAAGCAGCCGGGTGGCTGAGCCGTTATTGATCAGCGACCAGCCCAGCCCCGTGTTGACGGCGGACAGGTCGATCGCCGAGCCCAGCGACACCACTGTCGCCACGCCGTCGTTTCGGGTGGCAATGCTTGCCGTCCAGTCTTCGACGACCGTCGCCGTGACGGTCGCCGTCGAATCAACCTTCAGGATGTCGACACCGCCTCGCCCGAGGTCTTCGATGACATCCGTCCCCTGGCGCATTTCGAAGGTATCGGCCCCCAACCCACCCGTCACGGTCTCGTTGGCGGGACCCGTTCGAATCAGGTCGTCCTGAGCCGAGCCACGCACCTGCTCAATGTTCAGGATACTCATGGTGAAACTACCCGCGGAGGCCTCGCGGGCGACCAGGTCCACGGTGACCGCGCCCGCCCACTCCTGGAAGTCCATGAGGTCAAAGCCGCTGCCGGCGTCGATCGTATCGTTCCCCGGGCTGGCCTTGATCGTGTCGTCGCCCTCGCCTCCCTGGATGGTGTCGACTCGCTGCGAGCCCCGCAAGACGGTACCGCCCCCGGTGTTGACCAAGGTATAGCCCGTCCCCCGCTGAATGGCGAGCAGATCGACGGCGAGCCCCTCCGTACTGATCCGGGCGGTCCCGCTGTTCTCGGACTGGGCCGTCGCCGTCCAGGCTTGACCGGTGTAGGCCTCAACGCTTGCGCCGACCGAGACGATCAGGACGTCTACCCCCACCCCGATATCGGTGATGCGATCGGTACCGGCCGTGATCAGGAAGTGGTCGGCACCGCCTTCACCGGTCAGGGTGTCATCGCCGGCGCCGCCCGTCAGCGTATCTGCGAGGCCGGAACCCGTCAGCCCGGTCGCGAGCCCAGTGTTGGACAATCGCCAGCCAGAACCGGCCTGGACGGCGCTGAGATTGACCGACGAGCCTTGCGTCGTCACGATCGCCACGCCGTCGTTGCGGCTCAAGCCCGAGGCCGCCCACGCCTGAACGACCGCGGCGCGCGCCTCGGCCCCTGCCAGCACCTGAAGGTCGTCGGCCCCGCGGCCCAGGTCGCTGATGACATCGATTCCGACCTTGGCCCGAAAGAGGTCAGCCCCGGCCGCGCCGGTGAGCGTTTCGTTCCCGGTCCCGCCCGTCAGAGTGTCATTGAAGGCCGAGCCCAGCACCTGCTCGATATTCGCCAGAGTATCCAGCCCGGCGCCCCCGGTTGCACGGCCTGCGAGCAGGTCGACGTCCACTGCCGCCCCCGCGGCACTGTAGTCGAGCAAATCGGTTCCGCCCTGGCCGTCGATGAAGTCATCGCCTTCGCGACCAGCCAGCGTGTCGTCCCCTGTGCCCCCCAGGAGCGTATCGTTGAGCGCCGAGCCCACGAACTGCGTCGCAGACCCCGTGTTGCTCACCCGCCAACCCAGCCCAGACACCACCGCGCTCAGATCCACCGCAAAACCCGCACTGCTCAGGTCCGCTTCACCGTCGTTTCGACTGAGCCCACTCGCCGTCCACCCCTGCACCACCTCCGCCTCGGCCCGCGCGGCCACCCGAACCTGCAGCACATCCGCACCCAGACCCAGGTCGACCACCGTATCCGTTCCGGCATCCACCACGAAGGTATCCGCCCCCGCCTGACCCTCCAGGCGGTCGTTACCGCCACTGCCCGTCAGCGTGTCCTCACCCGTCCCGCCCCGGATCGTGTCGCCCAGACGCGACCCCGTCAGCGCAGTGCCCGCTCCCTCGTTCACCAGCAACCAACCCACCCCGCGCGTCACCCCAGACAAATCGACCGCCAGACCGCTCGTCGTCACGGTCGCCGCACCCTCGTTTCGGCTGGCAACCGTCGCCGCCCACGCCTGCGCAATCGTCGCGTTGACGATCGCTCCCGCATTCACCACCAGCACATCCGGTCCTGCACCCCGACCCAGGTCGGTCACCGTATCGATCCCGAAATCCACCGTGAACGTGTCCGCGCCCTCGCCCCCGCTCAACAGATCGTTGGCCA
>JBDLRB010000166.1:0-3466 GCA_039800205.1 Pseudomonadota bacterium
GCAACTTCACATCGGTCAGCCCGAGCCGCTACACCCTCGTGGTCAATCCATCTTCAGGGAGTGTCTCGCCGCTCGCAGTGTCGGTCGTCGAGGCGGGCGCGCGTGATGCCTCCGGGAACCCGGTCGCCCTCACTCAGGCGGCCCTTCAGGCGGTGGATACGCTGGCGCCCGTCACACCAACGATCAATCCTGTGGCGGGGGGCGATGGGATCAACGCGCAGGATCGTCGGGACGGGGTGGCCCTTTCTGGAACAACCGAGCCCGGCGCTTCGGTCACACTGACCTTCTCTGTGCCCGGCAAGCTGGCTCGGGTCATCAGCTTCAAGGCGGATGCCCTGACGGGGCAGTGGAGCCACACGCTCTCCGCAGCGGATTATTTCTACATCGGGTCGCAGGCTGAACTGAGCGTTCAGGCGTCCGATGCGCTCGGAAATATCAGCGCGGCATCCGAAGCCTTGACCCTGCGGGTCGATACGACCGCGCCTGTCCTGTCGCCGGTCTCCCTGGCTCAGGCTCAGCAGACGGGTGTGGGTTTGCCCGCGACCAATGCGACCCGACCGGAGGTGTCGCTCACGACCGAGGCGAACATCGACCTGCAGATCGACTGGAATGGCGATGGCGTGTTCGATGATCTGGTCGCCGTTGGGGCGTCCCCGCAGGTGAGCCTGGTCGCGCCGGCAGGATTGCTCACGAACGATGGCGTCTACGCAATGAGCGTTGTCGCCAAGGATGCGGTCGGTAACACAACCGAACGAAAACTGAGTTTCTTCTATGACAGCACCGCTCCGGCGGCCGAGGCCATCGTGCTGTCGGCCACGGGGGATGCAGGGGCGCAGCAGCTGACTCTGCGCTTTTCTGAACCGGTCCCCGCCTCGCTGGCCCTGTCGGATTTGTCGGTGGTTCGAGCAGACGCCAGCCTCGGTACCGGGGCCAGCCTCGTTCCGGTCGGGGCCGCAGAGGGCCGCGCTCGAGCCTTCGTGCTGACGCTTGGCACGGGGTTTTCGCTCGCGGCGGGCGATCAGATCCTCGTCGACAATGTGCGCCTGGCAGATGCATTGGGCAATACTCCGTTGGCCGATCTGGCTTTCACGGTGCCGGCATTGGATGCGGCGGGTCCCAAGGCGACTCTTTCGGTCGATACCACCTCGCTCGCATCCACTGGGACGGCTAAAGTCGTCATCGCATTCGACGAGCCGGTGGCCGGTTTTGGACTGGACGACCTGGTTCTGAGTCCCGCCAACGCCGGTTCGTTCGGAACCTTGGTCAAGTCCGCGACGGTGGCGAACGCCTACGAGGTTTCCTTTGTTGCCGCGAGAAATATTCAGGGGGCGGTCACGGTCGGCCTGAAGGACGGTTCCCTTGCCGATCGGGCGGGGAACTCGTTCAAACTCTCCGAAAGCACTGGAGCGTCCGCAAGCGTTCAGGTCGATACCCAAGCCCCAACGCTTTCCATCACCAGTTCCCGCGCCACATTGAAAGCGGGCGAAACTGCGGTCCTGACCTTGGCACTTTCAGAATCTGTGCCCAGTCTGCCCGCGATCAATGTGTCGGGCGGGGCGAGCCTGACGGACTGGAGCCCGGTGGCCGGATCCGCTGGCCGGCAATTCACGGCAACCTTGACCCCGCCGGTGGATCAGGTGGGTACAGTCAACGTGACGATTGGTGCCTGGGCGGACGCCGCAGGCAACGCCGGGCGAGTCAGTGCCCGGCCGGTCATTGCTTTTGACACCGACGTTCCTGAAATCCTGTCGGTTGTCTCGTCCGTGACGGGCATGGTCAACCTGGCCGTGACGGAACTCAGCTACACCATCCGCTTCAGTAAACCCGTGACGGGTCTTGATGCGGACAGCTTTACCGTGACCAACGCCCAGATCGTGTCGGGTGGCCTCAGTTCGAGCGATAACGGCCGCGTCTGGCAGGTTCGTGTTCAGCCCGCCGCCGGCGTCGCAAACGGCTCAATCGATTTTGCGGTCAAGGCGGGTGAGGCCATCGATTCGGCGGGGAACGGCAACCTGTCCTATTCGCACACGCCACTGGCCATCGACACGCTGGCCCCCAGCGTCGGGGTACTGATCGATAACGACGAAAGTACTGTGGCCAGCAACCAGATTGGCCTGACCGGGAGCCTGACTGCGCCCTTGTCGTCCGGCGAACGGCTGCTGATCGTCGAGCTCAGCGGTGAAAGCGAGCGGGTGCTGGGTAGCGTCCAGCCGCAGGGCACCAGCTGGTCATTCCAGACGCCTGCCTTGCCTAATGGCGAGGCGGCTCTGTCGGTTCGCGTCGTGGATGCAGCGGGTAACCGCGGCTCAGCGGCGACGTACGCGGTCACCGTCGCGGCCAGCGCGCCGACCACGACGGTTCAGATGGATGATGCGTTGCGCCTCAGTAACGATTCAACGCCCACGCTCTCCGGATCGGTTTCGGCGGCCTTGACCGAGGGTCAGACGCTGGACATCTTCGAATCCGGGGTGCGCATCGGCAGTGCAACGGTCACGGGTTTACGCTGGACCTTCACGCCTGATCTGGTGCTGGCTGAGGGCGTGCGCAGCTTTACTGCAGCGGTGCAGGGGGTGGGGGGCACGGGTCCCCTGAGCGCACCGTACACGCTGGGCCTCGATTTCACCGCGCCCGTCGTGACGATTAGCGACAACCAGACCGGAACCGCCACCGGTCCGGTCGTTTACACCTTCAATTTCTCAGAACCAGTCGGCGGGTTCAATGCGAGTCAGGTTGAGGTGAGCGGTGGCAGCAAAGGTGCGTTCAACGCGCTATCGCCCACTCGCTACACGCTGTCCGTGCAACCTGACGCGGGCAGCAGCACGCCCATGGCCGTCTCTGTACGTGCGGGGCTCATCCGTGACGCCGCAGGCAACCTGGTCGTCAAGACCGATGCGGCGCCCCAGCCCGTGGACACTCAGGCGCCGCTTGCTCCCGATTTTTCGTCCGACATTCCAACTGCGATCAGTCGCGCGGCGCTCTCGGGGGGATTGACCCTGAGCGGAACGGCCGAGTCGAGCGCCTCCGTCCGGGTTTCGCTCGGGTCACTGAATAAAACCGTTCAGGCGGACGCCGGAGGCGTGTGGTCGACCGTATTGAGCGGTGCCGAACTGGCGTCGGTTGGGCAGGGCAATCTCACGATCAAGGCGGTCGCGGTGGACGCATTGGGCAACGCCAGTGGCGTGGCCACACGCCCGATCGTCATCGATACCTTGGCGCCTCAGGCGCCCACCGAGATCAACCTGGCGCCGATCGATCGTGCTCCCGGGGAGCCAAACGACAGCGGGGTGGTCGGAGATCGCATCACCAACAACGATCTGCCGGTCCTGAGGGTTCGCCTGCGGGGTGATACCGCGACCGGGGACACCGTCCAGTTCTTCGATGTTGAGGACTTCAACGCTGCCGGCGGCTTGGTGGTGGGTTCGCAGCCTGTCCTGACGGCTGTCGTAACGGCGGCCGATCGGTTGCA
>JBDLRB010000167.1:0-2799 GCA_039800205.1 Pseudomonadota bacterium
TGAAGGGCATCGGAGAGCGACTAGACCTATTTCAGGCCGATCGGATTCACCCGACAGAACAGGCTCAACCCCTGATGCTCGAGAATGTATGGCCGGCGCTGAAACGACTGCTCTGACGCCATCGGAAACGCCGGCCTGGTGCTGAATCGCTTAACCGATGAGGTATTGCTGGCGGTCCTTGCCCTCCAGCCACGTGGGGGCACGGCCCCGACCGGTCCAGGTTTTTCCAGTCTCTGGATCGCGATATTTGGGAGCCACCTTGCGACCGCTGGAAGTGCCAGCGGACTTGCCAGCCGCCCGGGCTGCACTGCCTCCGAACAGATCCATCGCAGTCAAGCCGAATTCGCTGATCAGCGCCTGAGCGCGGGCGATGCCGTCACGCCGGGCATTACGCCGTGTCTCTTCAATCTGGCGGTCTAGGGCCTCGCGCTGCGCGAGAAGATCCTGAAGCGTACTCATGGTGTATTCCACTGAAAGTGAATAAGGAAGTCGAATCGCCGACCGGTCAAGGCGTATGAATGAACCTCCGGCCGATGCGAAGCATAATTCTATCGGGTTATTTGATGCAATACCCCTCCTTGACCGAAAGTCTTACCCTAAACGTTTTAAATGAGCCCCGCCCATGTCAGAGGAAAACCAAATCCAGGTGCCGGAATCCTTTTTGAACCTGTTTCAGGCCCCGGGGGGGCGCCGTTTGATTCGAGGACGCCTCGGAATCATTGCCCGATACGAACTTTGTGAAGATTTGGCCCAGGCGCTGATCGAACCCAGCCGCTCTGTATTCTGGTCGATGAATCTGGCTGAGGATGTGGTCCTGGAGCGAACCTTGCAAGGGCTTCTGCAGGCCGAGTCTGGTGAGCCACTGAGTACGCTCGAAGCCTGGTGGGTTGTCCGACGGCTGTGCGAATTACTCGACTGGCCCGAAACCGCATGCCCGCCCGCACCGGATCGAACAGCGTAAAATGAATGGATACGCGAGAGTGGTGAAACCGGTAGACACAGCAGACTTAAAATCTGCCGCGAGCCGAAAGGCAGCGTGCGGGTTCGATCCCCGCCTCTCGCACCAAGACCGGGCGAACCGAGGAGAGAAGGCGTTCAATCGGGAAGTGATGGAGGCGCGAGCCGGAATCGAACCGACGTACACGGCTTTGCAGGCCGCTGCATAACCACTCTGCCATCGCGCCAATCAAGGTCGATCCACCAAAACAAAAGGGAAGCATGGCTTCCCTTGCGAATTGGAGCGGGAAACGAGTCTCGAACTCGCGACCTCAACCTTGGCAAGGTTGCGCTCTACCAACTGAGCTATTCCCGCGCTGTGTTTTCACATCAAACCGAAGAACGACACGGAACGGTGAAGACCACACACTGTCATGGATGACAGAAGAAGATGATAGCACTGGATCAGGAGGCTCGCAAATGCGGCCAAGCCTGCCGCAGGTAATAGCCCATCGACCAGAGCGTCAAGCCTGCGGCCAGCACGATCAGCCAGGAGCCGATTTTGGCCACCGGAACCAGACCAAAGAGCGGTTGATCAAACAGGAGCATCGGGATCGCCACCAGTTGCGCGATGGTCTTGAGCTTGCCCAGCCAATGGACGGCCACGCTTGCTCGCGCCCCCGCACTCGCCATCCATTCCCTTAGGGCCGAGATGGTGATTTCACGGCCGATGATGATCACCGCGACCAAGGTACCGACGCGGTTCAGTTCGAGCAGCAGCACCAGAGCAGCACACACCAGGAGCTTGTCGGCCACGGGATCAAGGAAGGCGCCAAAGGCCGACTCCTGGCCCCAGCGCCTGGCAAGCCAACCGTCGATCGCGTCGGTGACCGCCGCCAGGACGAACAGGCTGGTCCCGATGAGGTTGCGCGTCGGCATGCTCAAGCCCTCCCAGGGGACCAGATACACCGCCACCAGCAGCGGAATGGCCAGCATACGCAGCCAGGTGAGCAGAGTGGGAAGGTTCCAGCGCATGGCTCAGTGAAGTCGCCGGTAGATGTCCTCGGCCAGGGCACGGGAGATGCCCTCGACAGAAGCCAGATCGTCGACGCTGGCCGAGATGATGCCACGCAAGCCTCCAAAACGGGCCAGCAGGCGCTGCCGTTTTCTCGGACCGACGCCGTCGATCTCCTCCAGCGCAGAACCACTGCGCGCCTTGGCCCGTCTTGCCCGCATGCCAGTGATGGCAAACCGGTGGGCTTCATCACGAATCTGGGCAATCAACATCAAGGCCAGGGACTCCCGACCGAGATCACGAGGCTCACGCCCATCGGCAAACACCAGGGACTCCAGCCCCACCTTGCGCTCCGGCCCTTTGGCCACGCCCACCAGCAGCGAGAGCTCGAGACCGAGTTCTGAAAACACCTCGCGCGCCACTCCGACCTGCCCCAGGCCACCATCGATGAGAACCACCTGGGGCAGTCGCTCCGGATCTGTCTTGCTGTAACGCCGGTGCAACACCTGACGCATCGCAGCGTAGTCATCGCCCCCGACGATGCCCTCGATGTTGTACCGGCGGTACTCACTGCGCCGCAGATCATGGTGCTGATAGACCACGCAAGACGCCTGGGTCGCCTCGCCCATGGTGTGGCTGATATCGAAGCACTCCACCCGCAGGGCATCGAGGTCGGATTCATCCAGACCGAGCTCCTGGGCCAGAGCCCGGGTGCGCGCCTGCTGGGACCCCTCCTCCGAGAGCATGCGGGCCAGAGCGATGCGGGCATTGATCAGGGCCTGATCGAGCCACTTGCGGCGGGCACCCTGAGGCTGCCGGATCCACTGCACCGGATGTCCGGATTGGTC
>JBDLRB010000168.1:0-6049 GCA_039800205.1 Pseudomonadota bacterium
ACCGACGCGTCGCTGCGCAACAGCAACGCGACCGCCGAACAAGGCGATCTGGTGATCGATGCCCTCAGCGACAAGGCGATCGCTGCAACCATTGTTTCGCTCTCGGTCGCGGTGGGTGCAGGAAGCAGCAGCGGAGTGGGCGCCTCCATCGGCATTTCCATTGCACGCAACCTGATCGGCAAGGAGGGTTTCGGCGTTCTCGGCGAGGCGGCGAATGCAACCGTCAGAGCGCTCGTCATCGATTCCGACATCGTCGCCGGGGGAAGCCTCGACTTGCGGGCGGATGCACGGCAGGTCATCGATGCCCTCGTCATCTCGGGGTCTGCGGCGGTCGCAGGCAGTAGTGGAACGGGGATTGCCGCAAGCGGCTCGGGCGTGTGGGCGCAAAACGAGATTGGAACGCGGGTGCAGGCGGGCGTCTTCATCGCGACCGCGCTGGATGCACCCCTCAGCGAGATCACTGCGACTGCGTCGGGCACGCGCCCCAGCGACATCCGTGCGGATGAGGTGCTGGTACAGGCAAGTGACCGATCCACCATCCGATCGGTGGCTTCGGCGTCAACGCTGGCCATTGCGTTTGGCGGCAACACGGGCGTTGCGCTGTCGATCGGTGTATCCCTCGCGCGCAACGTCATCGATGGCTCGGTGGAAGCGGCGCTTGACGGCGCCACGGTCCGCTCGGCGAAAACGGTCCAGGTACTGGCGAATTCGGATGCCAGCATCCGGGTGTTGAGTCTTGCTGCCTCTGTCGGTGCGGGGTTGAGCGGTGGAACGGGCGTGGGGATCAGTGGCGCCGGAGCCTCTGCGCTCAATGTAATCCTGAACGACACGCTCGCGCATGTTCACGACAGCGCAATCGAGGCTGGCGACAGCATCACGGTATCGGCGCTCGCCACCAATCGAATCAACGCACGGGTGATTGCCGCATCGCTTGGCGTTGGGGTTGGCGCGTCGGCGGGGGTCGGGGCCTCGATCGGTGTCGCCCTGGCGCGCAACTTCATTGGGTACAACCCGGAAACGTCTTCCGCGCTGGTCAACTACACCGGCGGGATCGATTCCCCAACGCGGATCAAGAATGGCCAGATCGTTCGCTTGAGCAGCGCACTCGGGCTTCGCTCCAATGAAACCTATCAGTACATCGGCAAAGACGACCTCGAGCGTAAAAATGACAAAGACGACAAGCCGGTCAACCTGATCACCAGCCAGGATTACAGCGACACCAAAAAGTGGAAGCAACTTATCGATCCCACGCCGAATCAGGTCAAGGCCTGGGTCAGCCACTCGTCGGTGGTCAAGACCAATCAGGCCGTGGCCACGCAGGCGTTCAAGGTCAGTGCGCTCGTCAATCAGAAAATTGAGGCGCTGGTGGTGTCCGGATCGGTTGCGGCGTCCGGAGGGGGCAGCTTCGCGCTGGCGCTGAGCGGCGCCGGCGGAAGTACGGTGAACCGGTTGAAGTCTGATGTGGGCGCCTACGTGGTGAACACGACGGGCGCAGGCGTGGATGTCAATGGCGACATCACAGTGTCCGCCAAGGACAGCAGCGTGATCGATTCATCGGTAACGGCCGTTTCGGTCGCTGCGTCCTTTGGCGGGGTGGGCGCTTCGGTTGCGATTGGCGTGTCACTTGCCGAAAGCACGATCGAAAGCACGATTCAGGCTGTCGCCAACAAGGCTAAGTTCACATCCAGGTTGGGGGCGCTTTCGATCGATGCCAGCGATCTTGCCGACATCGATACCGCCTCCACTGCTGTGGCGGTTGCCTTTTCAGTCAGCGCCTCGGGCGTGGCGATTGCCGGTGGCGGGGCCAATGCGATCAACACCATCAAGACCTCAACGGGCGCCTGGGTGGACTACTCCCAGGAGCCTTCGGCAACGGTCAGTCCGGCCCCGGGTCGGAGTACGTTGTCCGCAGGCACGGATATCCGTGTCAAAGCCCAGAGCGATTCCAATGCGGACACCCGCGTCAAATCGGCAGCTGCCAGCTTTGGGTTGATAGCGGCAGCAGCGTCCGGAATGGTGGCAAAAAATCTGTTCTCACCAGCTGTGTCCGCCTATGTGAGAGCGACCGATGTGACAGCGGGTGGAGAGGTTTGGGTCGAGGCCAATGGGAACCGAATCAGCCGCGCCGATACCCTCGGACTGGCGGTGAGTTCGGGCGCTTCGGTGGGCGTGTCAGCCGTCGAAACCAAAATCGACAACAGCGAGGTGTTCGCTGCGGTGGATGATGGAAGCTCGGTTCTGGCCGATCGTCTGGAGATTCACGCGCGTTCGAACGACGATCTGCTCCAGAAGTCCATCGCGATCAGCGGTGGCCTCTTCTCGGGACTTGGCGTGACCTCGAACCTCGACATCATCGGTGACGCCAAAGCGCGAATCGGCGACAACACCACGATCAATGTCGGGACACTCGATTTGAGCGCGACCCGCGACCAGGAATTCGACGCGCAGGTCCGCAACGTGGGCGTGTCCGCCGTCGGTGCCGCCGGGGCGGGGATGACACGCAAGAGCACGGGCAAGGCCCTGGTGGAGGTCGGCAGGCAGGCGCAAGTCAATGCCGGTTCCATCCTGGTGAACGCAACCAATACCGCGACCAAAGAGCGATACAGCAGCGAGGAGAATTCGCTGCGGTCCTTCTCCTTCAAGGGGGCCGGCGGAGACATTATCAACGTTGAGGCGAACCTGGAGACCGGCGCGCGGGTGAACGTCGGCGATGGGGCTCGGCTCACAGTGACAGGTGTTGATGAGGGCGCTGCGCTGTTTCGAATCGTCACCCTGTCGGATATCTTGCTGCGGGACAAGGCTCGCATCGACGGTATCGGAATTGCTGGGCTTCTTACCGCCTTGGGCCTTGAGCAGACCACGATCTCGCAGTCCACCATCACAGTCGGATCAGGCGCTGCGCTTCGCAACCTCACGGGCGATCTGGAACTCGCCACGCGCACCGACGCCGATGTGCTGGCGGCTTCGAATGCGTTTTCAGCGGCTGCGGTATCGGCGACGTTTGCCCAAGCCCAGTCGGATCTCTCAGCCGACAACAGCATCACGCTGACCGGCGCCGAGCTTGTCGGCCGCGACGTGAAGATCATGTCCGGTCAGAGCCTTGACCGGAGACCCGGCATCTTGAGCTCGGAAGCAAGGACGGATCTCGCCACGCTCGGTCTCGGCATCTTCGACGCGGAGCACGGAACCGAGCTGGTCGAGAAGAACATCATCAACCTTGCGGATGACACACTGCTGCGTGCCCGGGGCAGCGTTGATCTGCTTGCCGAGGCGGGGATCAGCAGCGCAAGGAAAACAGGGACGGTTGTGCCGGTCGGTGGCGTCGGTGCGGCGAGGACATCGAGTTTTGTGTTCGACAGCACCAACAAGGTTGTGGTGGATGACGAGGCCCGGATCGAGGCGGGCATGAATTACAAGAACCGGGTCTTCGTTGAGCCTTACACCCTCAACGGGGACGCGAATCTGATCGGGAGTGCAGGTACAGCGGCTGCGAACGGCGACCGGATTGCAGCGATTCGGCGCGCAGGGGTGGCGGGCATCGATCTCACCGGATCCGAGAAAGCAGCCCTCGGCCTCGATGAATTGCAGCGCTACCACTACGTGGCCCTGGCGATGAAGGATGTGGCGGTCACCGTCAAGGTCGATGACGTGGTCCACGATGAGTCAAGCGGCCGCTACTACCAGATGCTGTCTGGCGGCGGCACTGAACGCAGCCTCGTGCTTGACCAGGAAAACTATGCCGATGAGGCCCGCTGGTTGGGCGTGGAGCCGAAGTCCAGCGGGACGGTGCTGAAGGAACAATTGGCGCTTGCTGCCGATGGGCGACTCTTCAAGCGTACAGGTGGCGAGGTCAATTTCGACGGTAGCGCTCGTGACGGGGACTGGCAGGAAATCGATCTGCACCAGAGCAATACGGGCAAGATCCTGGCTCAAGAGCTGAGCGATGATTTCTACGTCGTCAAATCCAAAGACGTGGAGATGCCGACACTGGTCTACGGCAACCTGGCCAACCAGTTGTTCGAAGACCGTGCCGAGGTCAAGCAATGGATGGCGAGCCACGCGGGCAATGCAGAGGCGATTGCGCGCTACCAGGCGCTGCTTGAGAAGATCGATGCCCAGCTTCTGAAGATGGGGCTCGCGTCCGCGGTGGGCGACAGCGCCACGGTGGTACCCCGCGAGAACTTCGATCAGATTCTGTTGCGGATGCCCAGGCTGGAGGCGGCTCCTGGCCTCATCTACATTTCAGCAAGCTCCGCATCCCTGCCGGCGGAGTTGGACGGTGACGCGCGCGCTGCTGCGGTCAAAAAGGCGGATGACGCATTGCGCGCTTCGCGCGAGGCCCTTGACAAGGCGATGGCTGGAGGTCGACTGATTGCGCATTCTGAGGCCGATATTCTGGTCGAGAATCACAGTCTGTTTTCCCTCGAAATCAACGACGTTGCCATCGATCGCAACCAGCGGGTGGTCACGAAGGGCAATGCCCTGGTCACGCTTCAGCCCGGGACAACCTACTTCAACAATGGCGCGTTGGGGACGCCGGGAGGCGCAGGTTCAAGTGTCATCAACATCGAGCAGGATGCCTATCCCCTGACCTATTACGGCAATCAGGGCAGCCTGGGAACCTTGAAGTTTCCGGATGCGCCGCAGAACCTCTATGTTCGCGGTCAGATCGAAAATGACAGCGGCGAGGTGAGGCTCACCAACTATGACGGCAGCGTGAGCGTGACCGGCACGATTCGGGGCGCACGTCTCAATATCAGCGCGGCGGGTGACTTCAATCTGTCGAGCGACAACTGGTTCCACGCGGGTGCCGATCCCCGGCAGTACGTGAATTTCACCGGGCTGTTTGGTAATGACGTGCGGACAAGCGACGGAACGCTCCGTCGCAGTCCGTATGCCAATGCGACGGACCCGCGTCTTGAGCAGTTGTTGGATGCGATTGACGATCCCGTTCGTACCGGGTCCATGATTTTCGCCATGGGCACGGTCGATATCAACGCGCGCTTTCTGAATCTTGACGGCACGATTCAATCGGGTATCGACCGGGTTGACCTCTTCATCGACAAAAACTTTGCCCCTAAGACATCGTCTCAATTCTTCGACAACGGGGGCCAGTTGCTGCCAGGCCTCACGATCAGCTCCGAGCACCGAACTGCGTTGAATGGCTATGTCGACACCAACAAGCGGCTCATCACGCTCGACGACATCAAGCCCGCTGGAGGGGTTGTCAACCTGACCGGCACCATCATCAACACCGGCAACGGTGCGATCAAGGTGGCGAGCGGCTACGCCGCGGTGAACATCCAGAACGACAGCAGCTATGACCTGGCAACCGGTGTGATCGACGCCTCGGTCAATCGGACCGGCACGGTCACCATCACTGACACCGCCACGCTCGCGCGCGAGGTGTACACCTTCAAGGATGGACGCTATACCCAGGAAACGTTCGCTGGAAAGCTCGAAAAGGGCGAGGTGTTGAGCAGCATCGTCTACGAGTCCACCGGCAAAGAAACAGGTGATCAAGCGAGCCTGGACGAACCGTTGGTTTACCAGCCAGAACCCGGACGCTTCTATGTCTGGACGCTGGGCCAGGCGAAAACGAGCACAAAGTACGAGGTCTTCGAGGATAAGAGCTTCAACCTGATCGGCATCAATTGGGACTGGATGGTGCCTGACAAGGCGGCGGTCTCCACAGTCACGCGGATGACAGACGGCGAGCCGCTGCTTGAATCGCAACTGGTAATGCGAGCCGATGAGATCGAGAAGCTCTTCGGGACCTTGGCACCGAGTGTGAAGTTCTTTGCCGAGTATCAGCAAAAGAGGAATCTGGCGGTTGAACTGATTCAGAACAAGTCGCTCGTCAGAGATGTCAAGACCAACAAGCTCTACACCTACGTGGGTTCGACGGGTGCGGTGCAGTTCCCGCTGACGGGCTTCAGCGACGGCTCGCTCTGGGAGTTCAATCAGCAGCTCACCGGCGGCAAGCTGGTCGACGGAGTCTACAAGGCGACTGACAAAGCCGCGATCAAATGGACGGACACTTCCGGCA
>JBDLRB010000169.1:0-7034 GCA_039800205.1 Pseudomonadota bacterium
GCATGGCCGATGCGCACCGCGGAAAATCCGTCGCGCAAGGCGGACACATCGCGCATGCCCAGTTCGAGGAAGCCGGTTGCGCCGTTGATCGAGCGGTCGTTGGCGTAGACCGACTGCCCTGCCGAGCCGATCCGGTAGCCCTGGGTGGGCGTTTTCGTGGTGATGATCAGTTCGCCGGGCGCGCTGACCCGATCGTCGCCCGAGGCGAAATCCAGGTCGTCGGCAATCAGCGTGATGCCGCCTGTTGCAGACCGAAGCGCGCCGCTCTCCAGCGTGAGCAGGCCCTCGGCCGCCAGCGATTCGATGAGAATCGGCCCGTCGGTGATGAGGCCCCCAGCGGTGCCACGCGTGCCCGCTTTCAGAATCAGGTCGTCAACCTCGCGCACCGTCACTGCGATGTTGTCTGTCTGGCCCAGGTTGACCAAGGTCAGCGCGCCAAGTTCGGTGCGCACCTCGCCCACGATGCCTCGGGCTTGCAGATCGAAATGCCCATTGGGGGCGGTGAGCACAGCCTCCTCGAGATTGAGCAGACCGGCAGCATTCAGGACAAGATCGGTTGATCCCCAGTTGGCGTCCTCGGTGGACTTGAGAACCGTTCCCGCGGTTGAGAGATCGTTGATCTCGACCCGGTCCAGTTCTGCATTGAACGTGAGGGTGCGGTCGTCGTAGAGCAGCCCGCTCGCTTGCAGCTCAAGCGCCTGAGTGCTGGTCAGATCGTCGAAGATGACGACCTCCTCGCCCACTCCGCCCTCGACATGCAGCAGGCCGACCCAGTCGGCCGAGATCTCGTTCCGTCCACGGCTGAACGTCAGGCGCGCCTCCTGCGTGCTTTCGACCCGGATGCGGTTGTTGCCGCCCGCATCGCTCAGCGTGGTGAGCTCGGACCCGCGGATGGTGATCTCGTCATCGCCCGTCCCCGACTGGATGACATTACGGCCCGGACCGAGATCGATGATGGCGCCGGCTTCGCCGCCCGAGAAGATGTCGTTACCCTCGTCCCCATAGACCTTCAGACCGGGCACGAGCCCCCCGAGAATACGGTCGTTGCCCGGCCCGCCGCGTACCACGCTGCCCGGGCCACCCCCCATGATCATCAGCGTGTCAACGCCGGGGCCGCCGTTGATCTCCAACACGGCATCGACCCCGGGATACACCATCACGGTGTCGTTGCCCCGGCCCCCGTTGAATACGACTTTCGAGACGCCCTCGTGCTTTTTGCTTTCGCCGAGCGCGTTGATCATGACCACACCGGGTATCGGCTCTCCCTCGTCGTCCAGCTTGGCTTCGATGCGATAGGTCTCGTGGATCACGTCGCCGTAGAGCTCGCCATCGCTGTCGCCATAACGATCCACGACATCGCCGGCATTGAGATACAGCACGTCATCGATCTGATGGGTGATGACCGGCGGCGCACCCCAACTCCAGGAGTAGCTGCCCGAGATGCTGAAGCCGGCGACGGTCACGCGAGCCGCAAGCGATGCGCTTGCAGCCGTCAGCTCGATCTCGCCGCTGAAGCCCGCCAGGGTGCGCTTGATCGAGAAGAAGCCCAGGTCGATATCGATATCGAGCGAGCCATACACACTGAGCGCGAACTGCCGGTTGCTGAAGGTCACCGACATGCCCGCCTTCAGGCTCAGCACCACCATGTCGACTTCGATATCGACCTTGCCCTGAATCAGGAAGTTGCCGTCCGAGCGGACATACCCGCTGACGTCGACCGCGATAAAACCGAAGAAGTCGAAGGTCGCCTTGTTGATCCGAAGCTCGAGCACCTCGTCGACGATGCTGACCACCCCGTTGAACTCGGCCTCGAGCGCGAGGATCTTCAGTGCGCCGTCGAGTTCGAGGCGGAACAGGGTGCCGCCCTCGATGGGACGGGTATCGCTTCCGATGGGGATGTAGTCGTCCGAACCGGTGTTGATCTCCAGAATGGCCTTGGCACTGATATTGACCGCTGCAATGCCAAACGACAGGTTGGTCTCGACCCGCAGGGCAAACTGCACCTCGCTGCCGGTGTTGATGATGGCAGCCGCCCCCTTGAAGCCCACCTCGCCAAAGAGGCCGAGATCGAGGACCACGTCCATCGCCGCCTGAATGCCCTGCTTGTCGATGAGCAGGTCGACCGACCCCCTGAGTTCGATCGGCCCCACCGCGATCGACGCCTTGCCCGAGATGCGCAGCGAGCGCTCCGGGACCATGACCTGGAAAGGCTTGCCCTCGGGATCGAGGAATTCACCGCTCTCCGGATCGCGCCCGCGCACCTCGCGTGGGCGCCCGGTGGTGTTGACCTGCAGCAGGAACTGCCCGGCAACCGAAAACGCCCCGGCATCGATGAGGAGTGACTGACGGCCCGCGCCGCCAATTTCCAGGCTGCCGTACAAGCCGGTGTCGGCACCATCGATCACAAAGCCGAGTGTGCCGACCACGCCAAGCGGCTCGATCACAGGCAGGTCCAGGATGGCATTGGCACCGATTTCGAACGTGATGGCGCCATCGACCTCGGCGACGATCGCAGCAAAATCGCCGACCATCTCGAGCGAGCCGTCAAACAGATTCAACTTGCCTTTTCCCGCCAGCGCAGCGTAAGGACCGGCCCAGCTCGGATCCTTGCCCGGCGGGTAGGCCGGCACGACGACCTCATCGAGACCGACCGTCGAGCGAAATGCCTCCGGCACCTCGTAAACGATCTCTTCGCCGAAACTGTTGAGCGTGAGCACCAGTTCGGCATCGAGCTGGACAAACTCACCCAGATCGAGCTTGAGCGCCTCGACATCCATCAGCAATGCAACGCCGCCGTCGTTCAGGACCAGCAGCCCGGTCGCGCGTCGGCTGATCTTCAGGTCGCCTGGGCCGATCGAGGCAGTCACATCGGCGAAGACCGTGAGGCCCTCTTCCTCGTCGAGGCGAAAATCGACCACACCGGTGAGCCGCACCAGATCGTAGAGATTCAACTCGGCCTGACCGGCAATGCGCAGCCACTGCCGCTCGTAGTTCAGGACGATTGGCCGCGCAGGGTCGCCCGTCTCGATGGCATAACCCGGACTGAACTGGTCGTCGGCATCGCTTGCATTGCGATTGGCCTCGAGCGTGGGGTTGAGCCAGTTGCTGCGCGAGAAATCGATCGAGGCCAGAGCCAGGTCGATGTTTGCCAAGTCGACGGACACAATGCCCGATAGCGGGTCCAGATTGAAATCACCAGGTAGCGTCGCCCGGGCGCCCGTGTTGAGCTCAAGGCGCAGATCGCGCGCCTTGACGGTAATGCCATCGGGGAGGCCCACCACGGCAATTTCGCGGACGTCCGCATAGGCCGCCAGATACACGCCAAAATCGAGGCTGGACGGCCCGATCACCATTTCGCGAGCGAGCACAACACCCAGATCAAGCTGCTCGATCGCGATGCCGAACGCCGAGTCATTGGTGCCGACCACCCGGGTGCCGCCTGAGGGATCTTCCTCGCCGCGCACCAGCACGCCTCCCTCATAGACCGAGCGCCCTTCGATCCGTCCGTCACCGTCAGCATCCACGAAATAGCCGCGCGGCACGCCGTTTTCAAACGAGGGGATGCCCACAAATCCGTTGGCGTTCGAGATGCCCAGCGCGATCGTGCTGACGCTCGCCTGATCGCCATTGCTGAGCGTGACGGTCTCGGCTCCGCGCTTGGTGAGCGCCATTGACGCCGACACCTGGAGGAAGCCCGCCAGATTCAGTTCGGCGTAGCCCACCTTGGCCTGGATGATCTCTTCGTCGTGGTCGATGAGGACCGAGCGCCCGCCGCCAGCCGGCACGGCAAAGCCCGCTGGATCAAGCGTTCCATTGCGATTGCGGTCTTCGCCAGGGTCGATCGCGCCGTCCTGGTCCTGGTCTTCTTCCTGGAATGATTTGCTCGCAGGGAAATTGATTGAAGGCGGACCAAACAGCTGCAACCCGGCGTTCACGGCCTTGCTGGTGGCCGGATCAGGAAGCGACCAGTAGAACGTGTTGATATTGACTTCGACGTCTTCTGCCTTGGCGGACAGGATGCTTTCGTCGATCCCCACCAGCGCGGCCTCACCGATCGTAGCTTTGGCGCTGACAAACTGCGGGAGGTATTGCTTGAGGCTGGGAATGAGGTCGAACGCAACAGGCTTGAGCAGTGCAATGCCGAAGTCAACGTTGTCCACCGCCAGACCCACTGCGCCACCGTTGATCTGATCGCGGAGCCCGTCGCCATCGTTGTCCGGTCCGTACCGGTAAGGTCCGCCCACGCCCGCAAAGCCGCTGAGCGCAGCCCCCCCCAGAGTGACCGCTGAAACGCGGAGCGGAATCGGATCGGCCCCCAAATCGAGGTCGATACCGAGGCGGGATGCGACTGGCGCAATGCCTCCTGGATTGACGGCAACGTCGTACACCTCGCCCTTGCGGAATGCGAGCGCGCCGCTCAAGTGAAGGAAATCGGCCACCGCAATATCGGCGCGCCCGATGTCTAGCCCAATGATTTCGTGCCCGGCGAAATCCAGGATGACCGGCTCGCCCCCGGTGTCGATTGCCACCCCCGCTACCGGGTTGCCCTGTCGGTCACGGCTCTGGACGCTGGAATAGGCCGGCATGGCTCTCATGAAGCCGCCCAGCGCCTTGCCGCCCGTGTTGACCTCCAGGGTGATTGCCTCGCCCAGAATCTTCAGGGCATCGCCAAATCCGTAGGCCCCCATCTCGTCGGCCGAGGCCGAGAAGGAAAAGACACTGCCCGCCTTCAGCCACTTGGGCAGATCGGCCTTGAAGCTGCCGATCCCGATCGACAGCCCCTGCAAGCCGAAGCCCAGCAAGCCCGACTGCTCCGAAAGCGATCGATCGAAGTTGGGTGTGCCCTGGCCGATGAAGAGATCGATATCGTTGCCGCCCAGGGAGATTCCCTTGAAGTCGATGTCGTGCGCGATCGAATAGTCATCGCTCAGATCGAAGACGGACCGAAGGATGTCCGAGGCCGGCAGGTTGGGCGGCAACAGCTGAGATTCGATTTCCCTGATCACGGCATCGGCCGACGCGGCCAGCATCGGGTCGAGCCCGGTCGCCATGTCGGCCGTGAAGGATTGCCCCAGGTTGATCTTGAAGTCGCCATTCAGATGGACGAATTCGGAGACCGAGAGCGACAGGTCGGGCAGCTCGATTGAGCCTGTGACGCCGGTCAAGCCAATCCGGATATCGATGTCGCGCAGCAGCTCGATTCCGCTCAGAAGCCAGTCGGGTGCCGAGGCAGAAATTTCGGGGACGATCGCGCCCAGATCACCCAGTCGCATACTGGGCAACAGCATGGCCGGATCGATGTCGGGCA
The DNA here is from genome assembly GCA_039800205.1 of Pseudomonadota bacterium. Lineage (GTDB taxonomy): Bacteria > Pseudomonadota > Gammaproteobacteria > Burkholderiales > Burkholderiaceae_E > SYIM01. The sequence goes on from JBDLRB010000169.1 coordinate 5,309, forward strand.
GCTGCGGCATCTGGAAACCCGGCAGGCCGACACCGGACAGGTCGAGGTCGATGCCCAGATCAAAATCCGGCAACTCGAGTCTGAAGTCGAGCCGCGGCGGGCTGATCGTAAAGAGATCGAAAACGCCAAGCGTGCCCGAGATGCCGACACCAATCAGATTGTTGTCGAAGTCGATGTTCAGAGCGGGGCCATCGAGTCCGAACGGGATCTCGAGGCCGCCCGCATCGATACTCGAGAAATCGGCGTACACCGTGGGCAGCGGCTTGCCGCGCGACATGGCGCCGTTCAGTTCGAAGACCAGATCGTCGGCCTGCAGCGTCAGGTAGGGGTCGGTGCCCACGATGCCGCCCGAGGCAGCGCTCGCCTTGATGCCATAGAAGCTGATCGGCAGCACCTGGCCACCACCGAGCGCGGGCTGCAGCATCGCAAAGGCGAGATCAACATCATTGAGCGCAAAGCCGATCGCATCAGCGCTCGGCACCTCATCGTCGAACGAGCCGTTGCGGTTGCTGTCGGTGAGATACGGACCGTTGATGCCGGTAAACGCCTGCAGGTCGCGGCCCGCCACGATGAGCGCCTCGGCCGGAAGATCAACCGCCATCCCCAGACCACGCAGCGACACCGCATCGATGATCTTGCGCTCGAAGCTGAGTCCACCCTCGAAGTGGAACAGCCCCATCAGATCGGCTGTGACGTGGCCCGCCGAGACGCGTGTGAGTGCCGAGTCGAAATCGATCAGGACATCATTCTGGCCATTGTTGATGCGCAGCCCGCCGCCTTCAAGCGCGCTGAAATCGGCTGTCCGGGCGGGGTTGCTGGAGTAGTTGATTGCAACATCGAGATCACTGACCGACAGATCGAGTTGTTCGCCAAACCCGATGAAGCCAGCCTGTCCTGCCGAAGCAGTCAGGGCAACAAAGCGGTCACGATTCGCAGAATCGCGGAAGAGGCCGAGCGCAAAGCTGAGATCGTCGATCAGCAGACCCATTGCATCAGGGTTTGCGATGGCATCGCTGGCGGTGACGGCGCCGTCACCGTTGGTATCGGTTCGGTAAGGCCCGCCAACGCCCACGAAGGCACTGACCCCGGTTGCGCCGATGGTGAACGAATCGGCTTTGACGGACAACGGGTTGCCCAGCGGCGACCTGGCCGGCAGCGTCCGGCGCCCGCCGAAGTCAACGCCGAACGAGCCGCTGAGATGCGCAAAGCCTGCAATCCCGAGCGTTGCCCCGCGCATCCCGATGGTGCGGGTGTCGCCCGCGAAATCGATGAGCACGGGGGCGCCACCCGTTGCAATCGAATAACCGGCCTGCGTGCGACCTTGACCCGCATCGACCGGAAAGCTGCGCTTGAAATCGATGGGCCGGGCAAGGCCTGATGAGGTGTTCAGCGCGAAATTCACCCCAGACGCAGAGACCTGGAAGTCGGCCGGGTCGATGCCATAGAGCCGCACCGCCCCAGAACTGGCACTGACCGCAGTGTGTTTCCCGCCCAGAAGATTGCGCGCGCTAAGGAATCCCACCCGGACGTCTTCAGCACCGAAACCGTAGAGCGCATCTGCCTGTTCGCTGAAGGGTCGCGCCGGATCAAAACTCTCGGAGGCATAGCCCATGAACAGGTCGACGTCGTCGGCACCGACCGTGAATCCCTCGACATCAAACGGCAGCGGTGTTCCAGCGGCCGAGACCGAATCAAGCTCAATACGGCTGAAACTGAAGGCGCCCTG
>JBDLRB010000170.1:0-6110 GCA_039800205.1 Pseudomonadota bacterium
AGATCCAGAAAAAACTGCCTAACCGCGACGGTAAAGTCGAATACAAGGACATGTGGCTGGTCACCGGGAAGCCCGATGTGCAGGGCGATACCTGCATGAGTAATTGTGGCGGTCCGGTCAAGGTCACATCGATTCTTCCGGATTTCGCGCGGAATGCGCATGGCAATCTCGCCGAGCAGACTCGGGGGTTCGGCCTGAGCCGCGGGGCAGACACCACCCGCCCCACCTTGACCGGCAGCGTTGACCAGAATCGAGCCGTGACGCTCGCCCGCGCCTCAGCCCCTCCGGTGGTCGAACGCCCAACGACCTCCGCCAAGGCACCGGCCGCCATCGCAAAGGACGCCAATTGCCTGGCCTGTCACGGTGTTGACCAGAAGCTGGTCGGCCCTTCGTTCCGCGAGGTCGCGCAACGTTACAAGGACAACAAGACTGCAGCGGAACTGCTCTCGGGCCGCGTTCGGAATGGCGCTCAAGGCACCTGGGGACCCGTCCCGATGCCGGGCAATCCGACCCTCCAGGACGGCGAGATCCGTAGCGTTGTGGAATGGATTCTCGCGGGGGCCAAGTAAAGGCCTGGCGCGACCGCACTGATTTTTTCACTGATGAATCAACTTTTCACCGCAAGGAGCACGCACATGAATCACCAGAGACGCAGTACGCTCATGGCAGCGAGTGGCGCAGGCCTGTACGGCGCGCTGATTACGATCGGTCTGCTGAAACCCGGCCAGGTCAGCGCTCAGGCACTGACCGAAGCCTTCAAGGCGCAGGGCATTGCAGCGACACTGAAGGTGCTCGGTGCGTCGGATGCAGCCGTCTCAAAGGACATCACGATCGTGTCGCCGGACATCGCAGAAAACGGTGCGGTCGTGCCCGTGGGCATCCGCAGTTCGATCCCCAAGACCCAGAGCATGGCCTTGCTGGTCGAGAAAAACCCCAGCGCGTTGGCCGGTTCCTACGACATTCTTGAGGGGGCCGAGGCCGAAGTCAGCATGCGGATCAAGATGGGTCAGAGTTCGGATGTTGTGGCCGTCGTCAAGGCAGACGGCAAGTTCTACATGGCCCGCAAGGAAATCAAGGTCACCCTCGGCGGCTGCGGCGGCTGAGCGACGACCCGACCTCACCCTATCAGGAGATCAACATGGCAGATCCAATGAAAATCCGCGCGGTCTCGCGCAACAATGTCGCTGACGTCCGGGTACTGATGGCCCACGAAATGGAGACGGGCCAGCGCAAGGACTCGTCGGGCAAACTGGTTCCGGCGTGGTACATCAGCGAGGTCACGGCCAGTCTCAATGGCAAGCCCGTGATGAAGGCCCACTGGGGTCCGGCGATTTCCAAGAACCCTTATCTGCAATTCAAGATCAAGGATGCCAAGAAGGGCGATACGGTGACGGTCACCTGGACGGACAACAAGGGCGAAAAGCGAACCGACGAAGCGAAGGTCGGTTAAGTCGTTGTGATGACAACCCACCGGAGGAGACTGATGAATCCACGAAAATCAATCATCGCCGGGCTGCTCGCGCTGAGCGGCCTGATTGCGACCCAGACCCCAGCCCTCGCACAGAACACGCAGGCCGAGATCGAGCGCTACCGGCAAATGCTGGGCGATGGCAATCCGGCCGAACTGCTCGTCATGCGGGGCGAGGGCCTCTGGAAAAAGAAGTTGGGTCCCAAGAACGCGAGCCTTGAGGCCTGCGACATGGGCAAGGGCCCGGGCATTGTGGCCGGTGCCTATGCTGAGCTGCCCCGTTACTTCGCCGATACCGATGCGGTCATGGATGCGGAATCACGACTGGTTCATTGCATGGTCACGCTGCAGGGACTTGATCGTGCAGAGGTGGTCAAGCGGCCCTACTCGGGTGCAGGTCAACGCCAGACTGATATCGAAGCGCTGATCGCGTACATCGTCGAGGAATCACGAGGCGCGACGATCAATATTCCGCAAAAGCACCCGAAGGAAATTGCCTCGTTCCAGCGGGGCGAAAAGATTTTCTTCTACCGTGCCGGGCCGTATGACTTCTCCTGTGCCTCCTGTCACGGCGAGGATGGCAAGCGTATCCGCCTGCAGGATCTGCCTAACCTCCTGAAGCCCGAACCCGCCAAGCGCGCGTTTGCCACCTGGCCGGCCTACCGTGTCTCACAGGGGGCAATGCGAACCATGCAATGGCGGCTCTATGACTGCTTCCGCCAGCAGCGCTTTCCGGAAATGCAGTTCATTTCGCCCGCCTCAGTGGATCTGATCACATTCCTGGGCGTGAGAGCTCAGGGCGGCAAGATGGATTCACCCGCAATCAAGCGATGACAGGAGGAATCAGAAATGAAACCCATTAAGACCTTGAGCCTGACTGCATCGCTCGCCGTGGCGCTGGGCGCGGTCACAGGTATCTCCCAGGCGCAGTCCCCCACCAACGATGACATTGCCAAGCTTCTGAAGAGTTCCTTCCAGACCCGCAGTATTGCCAAGGTCGATCGCATCGACCAGAGCGAATTGCAAAAGCAGTGCTCGGCCTACGCGACCACCGCGATGCCGGACAACATCAAGAAAGGTCTCGAGAAGGCCGCGCTCGATGGGGTCAAGTATCCCGCAAATGGCCAGTACCTGGGCGACTGGAGGGCAGGCGAGAAAATTGCCCAGTCGGGTGTTGGCATGCAGTTCTCGGACAATGAGAAAACGGTCAATGGCGGCAACTGCTATGCCTGCCACCAATTGACCAAGGCAGAACTGTCCTACGGCAACATCGGGCCAACGCTCTATCAGTACGGCAAGCTGCGGGGCAACACGGAGCCCATCCTGAAGTACACCTGGGCGCGGATCTGGAACGCGCACGCCTTCAACGCCTGCAACATCATGCCGCGCTTCGGTGATGCGGGCATCCTGAGCGAGGACCAGATCCGTCATGTAATGGCGCTGTTGCTCGACCCCAAGTCACCCGTTAACCAATAAGTCTGGCCCCAGCAGGCTTCGCTCTTTGCGAAGCCTGCCTCCTCGATCAAAACAAAACGGCCTCGTGGCGCTGAAACAAATGGATTGAATGATGGACAGACGCGAATTCATGCAGGTCCTGGCCGCGGGTGCCGCGGCAGGCCTTTCAATCGAAGCGGCGGCCCAGGCCGGTCCAGGGTCAAGTGCGGCCGCGCAGCTCTACGATGTGCCGCGTTTCGGTAACGTCAGCCTGCTCCATTTCACCGACTGCCATGCGCAGCTGCTCCCGATCTACTTCCGCGAGCCCAGCGTCAATCTGGGTCTGGCCGGCTCTTTCGGGAAAGCGCCCCATCTGGTGGGCGATCATCTGCTGAAGGCCTTCGGCGTGAAGCCGGGCAGCCTCGAGGCGCATGCCTTCACGTATCTCAACTTCGAGGCAGCAGCACGCAGCTTTGGCAAGGTCGGTGGCTTTGCGCACCTGAGTACGCTGGTAAAAAAAATGCGGGCCTCTCGTCCAGGCGCCCTGCTCCTCGATGGCGGCGATACGTGGCAGGGCTCGGCCACCGCACTCTGGACTCAAGCGCAGGACATGGTGGACGCGACCAAACTGCTGGGCGTCGATATGATGACGCCGCATTGGGAATTCACCTACGGCGCCAAGCGGGTCCAGGAAATCATCGAGACGGACCTGAAGGGCAAGATGGAGTTTCTTGCTCAGAACGTCAAGACCACTGATTTCGAGGATCCCGTATTCAAGCCGTGGGCGATGCGTCAGATCAACGGCGTCGCCGTTGCGGTCGTGGGCCAGGCCTTTCCCTACACCCCGATCGCGAACCCGCGTTACCTGGTTCCCGAATGGAGCTTTGGCATCCAGGATCAGCGGATGCAGGAGATGGTCGATGAGGCCCGCAGCGCCGGCGCCCAAGTGGTCGTTGTCTTGTCGCACAACGGTATGGATGTCGACCTGAAGATGGCCAGTCGCGTGACTGGCATCGATGCGATTCTGGGTGGTCACACCCACGACGGCGTTCCTCAGCCGATCATCGTCAGTCATGCGAAAGGCAAGACGCTGGTCACGAACGCGGGGTCCAACGGCAAGTTTCTGGGTGTGCTCGACTTCGATGTGAAGGGCGGCAGGATCAGCGACTGGCGCTATCGATTGCTGCCCGTCTTCTCCGATTTTCTGCCGGCTGATCCCGCCATGCAGGCCTACATCGACCGGGTTCGCGCCCCCTATCAGGCCCGACTCGCCGAGCCGCTCGCAGTCACCGAAGGTCTGCTGTACCGTCGCGGCAACTTCAATGGCACCTTTGATCAGTTGATTCTCGACGCGCTCCTCGAGGTCAAAGGGGCACAGATTGCATTCTCGCCGGGCTTTCGCTGGGGGACCTCGCTGCTGCCGGGTCAGACCATCACCCGCGAACACGTCATGGACCAGACGGCGATCACCTACCCACAGACGACGCTCACCGACATGACCGGTGAGTTCATCAAGACCGTGCTCGAAGATGTTGCGGACAACCTCTTCAATCCCGACCCTTACTACCAGCAAGGGGGGGACATGGTTCGGGTCGGGGGACTCACGTGGGCCTGTACTCCGGGACAGAAAGCCGGCTCGCGCATCAGCGACATGCGTCTGAATGGCGTGCCGATCGATGCGCGCAAGACCTACAAGGTCGCCGGCTGGGCACCCGTTGCCGAGGGGGCTAAGGGCGAGCCCATCTGGGAAGTGGTCGAACAATGGCTGAAGGCCAAGCGAACCATCACGCCCCGGACGCTCAATCAGCCCAAGCTGATTGGCATTGAGGGCAACCCCGGTATTGCCGGATGGGCCTGATTCGTTGATACAGTCAACGAACCGTGCACTGTAAACGGAGCCCATCATGGCACCCAAGGATGAGATCAAGGACCCGGACCCGGCTTCACGCCGACAGGCCCTTTCGACGATGGGGCGCCTGGCCCTTGCCCCGATCGTATCGGGCGGTCTCATAGCGAGCGGGTCGACTCCGGCGGCCGCACAGTCGGCCGCTCCCGCACTACCCACCCGTGACGCGCCGCCGATCGGGAGCCTCATCGCCCTGCCTCGCACACGTTTGATCGACGGCACCGTACGCGAACCCGATTTCTGGAAAGGCAAGGTGCTTGTCCTTGAACTGTGGGCAACCTGGTGCCCGTTCTGTCGAAAGCAGAACCCTGTTCTGGAACAGCTCTACCGCGAGCAGGTCGGCAAGGGGCTCGAGGTGCTCGGCCTCTCAATCGATCGCAACGAGGACGAGATCAAGAAGTACTACGCCGAGACCGGTTATCGTTTCCCGTCGACGCGTTTCGACCGCGCTTGGTGGGAGGCGATCGGCAAGCCCAAAGGGTTACCGATCATCTGGGTGATCGGCCGAGACGGACGTCTCGCTCAGGTCGAAACTGGTGAGTTGTTCGCCGAGGACATCCTGGACTTTGCTCGACTGCTCTGACAGACGAACGCGTTCCTCTGACCGGTATCGGTCATTCCCTGCGTATGGAGCCCGACCCTCATGATCCCAGTCAACCAGCCGGCCTCAAAGGCCGTGATTCGCATCCGTCAGCTTGTACTTGCCACACTGCTGGTCGGCGTACCGCCAGCGGTCGCCAGCGCATCCGATGCAACCTTCGCTTCGCGCAGCCTGACGATCGAGACCGCACTCAAAGCAGCCCAGGCGGCGCTTGAGCACTGCCGCAAGGCGGGTTATCAGGTGGGTGTTGCGGTCACCGACCGAAGCGGCCTGTTGCAGGTTTATCTTCGCGACCGTTTCGCGGGCGCGCATACGGTCGAGGTCGCAACACGCAAAGCCTGGACGGCAGCATCGTTTCGCATGACAACGACCGCGCTCGGTATCGAGACCCAAGCCGGTAAACCCATGAGCGCCATTCGCAATGCGCCCAATGTGATGGCCATTGGCGGCGGCCTCCCGATCGAAGCAGCCGGTGCGGTCGTTGCGGCCATCGGCGTATCCGGAGCGCCGGGTGGCGAGGCCGATGACGCCTGTGCCAAAGCAGGGATTGACGCCATACAGATGGATATCGAGATGTAATCGCGTGATCCGGGTCCGGACGACAAATCGCGTCTTTGAGCATTACTCAGGATGAATGGCGGGCAGGCTGCTTCCGAGTCGCGAAAATTGGCCTCAGCCAGCCTGGCGGCCGCGCTCAGGGG
>JBDLRB010000171.1:0-7569 GCA_039800205.1 Pseudomonadota bacterium
AGGAGCTCAGCCAGCAGACTGGAACGCGCCCGGGCATGACGTCCGATCAGGAGATTCTGGAGCACCGTCGCGTGCTCGAACAATTCGATGTTCTGAAAGGTGCGGCCAATCCCCCGTGACGCGACCCGATCCGGCGCAAGACCGGTCAGGTCTTCGCCCCGAAAGAAAATCCGGCCATCGGTCGGCGCGTACAACAGGCTGACCAGGTTGAAGATCGTGGTCTTCCCGGCACCATTAGGACCGATGATCGTGTAGACCTGCCCCTCGGAGACCTCGAAGCTCACGGCGTCCACCGCCTTCAGGCCACCGAAGGATTTTGACAGGTGCTCGACCCGGAGCAGCGCAGAAGACGCTCCCATCAATGGACCCGCTCGGATTTCTGATAGCTCTTCTGGCGCCTGAACAGGCCCGCCTTGTAGAGCGGAAAGAGCGAAAACCAGGTCCGGATCTTGACCCAACGGCCGTACAGTCCGGTGGGCTCGAACAGCACGAACAGAATCACGCACAGACCGAACAGCGTGGCCTTGAGACCCGTCTGCTCGCCCACTGCAGCCGGAAGCGCGTGCTTTGCGACCGCAATCATCTCGGGCAGCAATACGATGAAGGCCGCACCCAGCACAGCGCCGTGCAAGGCGCCCATCCCCCCGATCACGATCATCATCAGGAATTCGATCGACAGAAAGATCGTGAACTGCTCGGGGGAAAGAAATCGGATCTGATGCGCATAAAGGGCGCCCCCCAGGCCCGTGATACCCGCCGACAAGGCAAAGCTCATCGTCTTGTAGCGCGCAAGATTGACCCCCATGCTCTGCGCTGAAATCTCGGAATCACGGATCGCGATGAAGGCGCGCCCAATCGGCGCCCGCAGCAGATTACGGACCGCAAGGCCCGTCAACACAATCGCACCCAGACACACGAAGTAAAAATCAAGACTGCTGGTCAGCGGCTCCGTCAGCCACCGCAGGGCGGGCACCATCAAACCGGAGTTGCCGGCGGTGACCGACTCCCAGCGCGCGATCACTTCCTCGACGATGAAGCCGAAGGCGAGTGTTGCGATCGCGAGATAGATGCCGGTCAGCCGCAAGGCGGGCAGACCGATCACGAACCCGGCTGCTGCGGCGAGCAGCACGGCGGCGGGCGCGCTCAGGAGAAAAGGCCAGCCTTGAGCCTGCAAGATCGCCTCAGCGTAGGCGCCGATCGCAAAAAAGGCCGCATGCCCCAGCGAAATCTGCCCGGTGAAGCCCGCCAGCAGCATCAGTCCGAAGCCAACAATGCCCCAGATGAATATGAACACCAGTTGCGTCGTGTAGTACTCGGGCAGAACGAATGGCGCAGCCACCAGGGCGAGCGCGAGCGCGGCATACCAGCCCGCGACCCTGCGGTCACGAAACAATTGCAGGTCCTGCTCGTAGCGGGTCTTGAGGATGAAGCGCATGCTCGCTCAGACCTTCTTGCGCCGCATCTCGGCAAAGAGCCCGGACGGCCGGATCATCAGTACCGCCAGCACGACGACATACGCGGCCACGTTCTTGAATCCCTCGGGCAGATAAAACCCGGCAAACGATTCGACCAGTCCGATGATGAGCCCCCCCGCGATCGCGCCAGGGATGCTCCCAAAACCCCCGACCACGGCGGCCGGAAACGCCTTGATGCCGATGAAGCCCATGTTCGAATGCACGAATGTGATTGGCGCGAGCAAAACGGCCGCAAAGCCTGCGATCCCCGCCGAAATGGCCCAGATCAGCGTGTGAACGCGGCGCACTGGAATGCCCATGTAAGCCGCCGCCAACTGATTCTGCGAAGACGCCTGCATCGCAACGCCGATTCGGGTTCGCTTGAAGAACAGGTAAAGCCCCGCACACAGCAGGCTCGTCAAGACGATGATCGCGAGGTCATTATGGGCGATCACCAGCCCGCCCAGGCGCAGCACCCCTTCGGACCACGGCGCGGGCAAGGCATGGGTATCGGTTCCCCATCCGGGCACCATGGTTGCCACACCCCGCAACACGAAACCCGCCGCGATCGTGACCATGACTGCGGAGAACGCGGGCTGCCCGATCAGTGGCCGCAACAAAATGCTGTTGAACACAGCGCCGAAGCCGGCCAGGACCAGCACTGCGAACAACACGGCCAGTGCGAAGGGCAGTTGCCAGATCCCCGCGAACGTGAACGCGACGAAGGCGCCGAGCATCATCACGTCGCCTTGCGCAAAGTTGACCACCTCGGTCGCCTTGTAGACCAAGACGAATCCGAGCGCGATCAATGCATAGATGCAGCCCATGGCCACACCCGATACGGTGAGCTGCAACAGCTCCATGTCTCCTGCCTGTCCTCCGGTCTGGCCGGGGCGTATTCGTTGTTTTAAGCGCGTCAGAGGCAGTCTAAGCGGCCGACAATCCCCACGTCAAAACCAGGCCTGATGTCAGGCAGGGAATACGGGATCGAGGCTGCTCGCCAGATCGGCCGATGAGGTCGGGCGAACCACTCGGGCCAATTCCTGGCCGTCGCGAAGCAGAATCAAGGTCGGCCACAACTTGACCCGAAACGAGCGACCGAGCGCGCGACCTGGCCCATCTTCGATCCGGATATGACGCAGGTCGCCGCGCACGGCCCCCAGCCAGCGGACAATCGCCGGCTGGGCGGCCTGACAGTGGCCACACCAGCCGGTGCCGAATTCGAGCAGGGTCATCCCGGTCCAGGCGTCGACCGTCGCACGATCCGGTGACTCAGATTCGGAGAGATACACAGCCATCGTTCATCCTCGTATCGCTCAGGGTCAGGGGCGAAGCGCAGATTCCAGTCCCGATCGGTCAGCCAACCACTGCCGGAATTCCGCTCCCACCTCGGCATGGGCCTCGGCGAGGTCAACCGTTGCCTGCAGGAACCCGAGCTTACTGCCGCAGTCGTAGCGACGACCCTGGTAGCGAAAGGCGAACACCTTTTCACGCCGCAGCAACTGGGCAATGCCGTCGGTCAGTTGAATCTCACCGCCGACGCCGCGCGGTAAATTGGCGAGTTCATTGAAAATGCCGGGGGTCAGAATGTACCGACCCGCAACCGCCAGTGTGGAGGGTGCCTGATCCGGCGCGGGCTTTTCGACGATCCCCGCGACGTCGACCAGATCGCCTGCAACGGAGGATCCGGACACGATCCCGTAGCGGTTCGTGTGCGCGCGCGGCACATCCTGAACCGCCAGAATGCTGGCCCGCCAATGACCGAACTGCTCGACCATCTGCGCCATGACGGGCGTCTCGCCCACCATCAGGTCATCGGCCAGCAACACCGCAAAGGCCTCGTCGCCAACCAGTTCGCGGGCACACAGCACCGCATGACCCAGGCCCAGCGCTCGGGGCTGGCGAACGTAGGTGCAGATCATGTCCTCGGGTGCAATCGAACGCGCGACCGTCAGCAGGCTGAACTTGCCGGCCATCTCCAATTCGTTTTCCAGTTCGTAAGCAGTGTCGAAGTGATCTTCGACACTGCGCTTGGTTCGCCCGGTGACGAAGATCATCTGTCTGATACCGGCCGCGTAGGCCTCTTCGACGGCGTACTGAATCAGGGGCTTGTCGACAACAGGCAGCATTTCCTTTGCGGACGCCTTGGTGGCCGGCAGGAACCGGGTACCCAGGCCAGCGATCGGAAAGACCGCCTTGCGGATCGTGGCTTTCATGGAAGGACTCGCTAAAGTACGGGTTCGGCACGACAGCAACGCGCTGCCGACGACCTTTCCGCACATTGTGCCAGCGATACGACGCCCGGGCACAGAGCCCACGACCGCTACTCCGCCAAGCTGCTCAAACCATGTCCCGACCCGATTCCGCGCCCCTGCAACCCGCCCCAGCGTCAACAGGTCGACCGCTCTGGCGGTCCCCCCGGGCCATCCTGCTCGATCTCGATGACACACTCTGGCCGCTCGCACCGACCATGCGCTCGGCCGAACAGGCGCTTGCCCACTGGTTGGGCGAACACGCTCCGGCGACCGCACGCCAGTTCGATCTGGAAACGCGGACCCGGATCCGCGCGGGCGTGATCACCGATCACCCGGAGCGTGCCCATGACCTGAGCTTTGTGCGAGAGGAAATGCTGCGGCGTGCACTCCACGCCGCGGGCGATGCGCCCGCTCTGGCCCCCGATGCCTTCGCGGTCTTCATCCAGGCGCGGTGTCAGGTGACGCCCTACCCCGAAGTCGTGCAGGTGCTCTCCCGTTGGGCAAGCCGCTACGCGCTGGTCGCGGTCAGCAATGGCAACGCAGATGTGATGCAGACCGAGCTCGGACGATTTTTCAGGGGCGCGGTGAACCCGGAACGGATCGGATACCCGAAGCCGGATGCCCGAATTTTCCTGAGCGCCTGCGAGATAGCCGCTGTCGATCCCCACGACGCGCTGCACATCGGTGATGATCCGGACGCAGACCTGATCGGCGCTCGTCGAGCGGGGCTGCAGGGTGCATGGTTGCTGCGCTCGGAGCATGCTCACAGGCATGAGGCCCAAGCCTACGCGGACTGGCACCCGGAACCCTACCGCGATCTCAGTGAGATCGACCAGGCGCTGATCGCACTGGCCTAGCGCCCGGACGCGGCGACGCACTTCTCGAATTTCGTGGAATCGGTACAATCGCCGCTTCGCTTGTGCAACGCACCAATGTTGCGCAGTCCAGACGTCTGAATTCCGAGCCATCGCCTCCCACCCAATCCGTTCGAACGATGCGAATTGAACACACGATCGACGGCTTGCGTGCTGCGCGCCCGACCGATGCCGTCATCGCGCTGGTGCCCACGATGGGTAACCTCCACGCCGGGCACATTGCCCTGATTCACGAAGCCAGACGCCAGGTCGGGCCCGGAGGCTGTGTCGCGGCCAGCATTTTCGTCAACCGCCTGCAGTTTGGCCAGGGTGAAGATTTCGACCGGTATCCGCGGACCTTTTCGCGTGACGTTGAACAACTCGAAGTCGCTGGCTGTGATCTGCTTTTTGCACCCGACGAAACGGCGATGTACCCGGAACCCCAAGTGTTCAGGGTGGTTCCGGATCCCCAGCTCTCGTCCATCCTGGAGGGCGAGGTGCGTCCGGGCCACTTCGAAGGCGTCTGCACGGTCGTGATGAAGCTCTTCTCGATCGTTCAGCCCACGGTCGCGATCTTTGGCAAGAAGGACTACCAGCAACTCATGCTGATCCGACGCATGACCGCGCAATTCGCACTGCCGATCCAGATCATCGGTCATGACACGGTTCGCGAAGCGGACGGGCTCGCGATGTCTTCACGAAATGGTTATCTCAGTTCGCTCGAACGCGCTGAGGCGGTGCGACTGTCTGGCGTACTGAAGGATTTCTGCGAAGCTGTCCAGGCGCTGCGCCAGTCTGGCCCCCCTTCGCTTGAAAAGCTTGAAGGGCTTGAATTACAGGCGAAATCCACGTTGACACAACACGGCTGGCAACCCGACTACCTGAGCCTGCGGCGTCAACGGGATTTGATGCCGCCTACCGAGACCGAACTGCTTGGTAACGAACCCCTGGTAGCCTTGGCTGCCGCACGTCTTGGAATTCCCAGGCTACTGGACAATCGCGAGGTGTGAATCGCACGCCGACCATGGGTCGGCGGTACCGCGAGATCGACTCAGGTCTGAAAGAAATCCTTGACACGATCCATCCAGGAACGAGCCTTGGGATTGTGCTTCGGGTCCTTGGTGAGCGAGGCGTCCAGCTGCCGCAGCAGATCTTTTTGCGTGTCGGTCAAGCGAACCGGTGTTTCGACCACCACGTGGGCATACAAGTCCCCCGGGAAACTCGAACGGATCCCCTTGATGCCCTTGCCACGCAAACGGAACTGCTTACCCGTCTGCGTGCCTTCGGGAATCTCAACCTCGGCCTTGCCCCCCAGCGTGGGAATCTGCACCAGACCGCCCAGCGCCGCGGCCACCATGCTGATCGGGACTTCGCAATGGAGGTCATCCCCCTCACGCTGGAAGACAGAATGCTCTCGGACCCGAACCTCGACGTACAGATCGCCTGAGGGCCCGCCATTGACACCCGGTTCGCCGTTACCCGCCGAACGGATCCGCATGCCATCGTCGATGCCAGCGGGGATCTTGACCTCGAGCGTTTTGTTGCGCTTGACCCGACCCACTCCTTCGCAGGTTCGACAGGGGTCGGGGATGGTCTTGCCCGCGCCGCGACAGGCCGGGCACGTCTGCTGAATCGAAAAAAACCCCTGCTGCATCCGCACAGCGCCCTGCCCGCTGCACGTTCGGCAGGTAATGGGACTTGTTCCTGGCTTGGCGCCGCTGCCCTTGCAGGTCTCGCAGGTCTCCCAGCTGGGGACACGAATCTCGGTTGCATAGCCGGCGGCCGCCTGCTCAAGCGAGATTTCCATTGCATAGCGGAGGTCTGCGCCGCGATAGACGTTGCTTCGTCCACCGCCCCCGCCCCCGCGTTGCTGTCCGCCACCGAAGATGTCTCCGAAGATGTCACCGAACACGTCGGCAAAGCCCCCGGCCCCCCCTCCGCCGCCCATGCCCGCGGCATTGGGGTCGACGCCCGCATGACCGAACCGATCGTAGGCCTCACGCTTCTTGGCATCGGAAAGGATCTCGTAGGCCTCCTTGACCTCCTTGAACTTTTCTTCGGCCGTCTTGTCCCCCGGATTTCGGTCCGGATGGAACTTCATGGCGAGCTTGCGATACGCCTTCTTGAGGTCATCGTCACTGGCGTTCTTTGCCACGCCCAGCACATCGTAGAAGTCACGTTTCGCCATTCAGCCCGCCGCTTGCTCTGGTTGAGCCCTTACCGACCATCGGTCACCCATGAGGATCAGCGCTTGACTTCCTTGAAGTCCGCATCGACCACGTCGTCGTCCTTGGGACGCTTGGCCTCACTGGCCCCCTCGGGACCGGACGACGCCTCCGCCCCCGGCGCACCGCCAGCTTGCCCGTACATCAACTCACCGAGCTTCTGGGAAGCCGTCGCCAGCGCCTCGCTGGCTCGATCGATCTGGTCCTTGTCGTCGGTCTTGATTGCTTCCTCGGTCGCCTTGATCGCGTCCTCGATCTTCGATTTCTCGGCCGCATCGATCTTGTCGCCGTGCTCAGCGAGGGATTTGCGCACCGAATGAACGAGCCCATCCGCCTGGTTGCGGGACTGGGTCAGCTCGACCCGCTTGCGATCATCGTCCGCGTTGGCTTCGGCGTCCTTGACCATCTTGGCGATCTCGGCTTCGGACAGCCCGGAGTTGGCCTTGATCGTGATCTTGTTTTCCTTGCCCGTGGCCTTGTCACGCGCCGACACATGAAGGATGCCATTGGCATCGATGTCGAACGTGACCTCGATTTGCGGCGTGCCTCGAGCGGCCGGCGGAATCCCCTCGAGATTGAATTCGCCCAGCGCCTTGTTGCCCGATGCAATCTCGCGCTCGCCCTGAAACACCTTGATGGTCACCGCCGGCTGGTTGTCATCCGCAGTGGAAAACACTTGCGAGAACTTGGTCGGGATGG
Source organism: Pseudomonadota bacterium (assembly GCA_039800205.1). GTDB lineage: Bacteria > Pseudomonadota > Gammaproteobacteria > Burkholderiales > Burkholderiaceae_E > SYIM01. The sequence goes on from JBDLRB010000171.1 coordinate 7,488, forward strand.
TGGTGTTTTTCTGGATCATCTTGGTCATCACGCCGCCGAGCGTCTCGATGCCCAGTGAGAGGGGCGTCACGTCAAGCAGCAG
>JBDLRB010000172.1:0-4181 GCA_039800205.1 Pseudomonadota bacterium
TGATGCTGTCCTGGGATCTCGAGACCGTGGTTCCGGGCCATGGCCCGCTGACCGACCGGGCAGGTATCCGTGACTTTCGCGATTACCTGATCTACATGCAGACCCAGGCGCGACGCTGCTACGACGAGGGGATGACCTTCGAGCAGGCCGCCGATCACATCAGCCTGGATCGATGGGCTCATCTCGCCGAAGAGGAACGGCTCTACGTGAACATCTATGCCTTTTACCGCGAGTTCTCGGGCGGCTCGCTGCCGAAGGCGGATTTCATGGCGATGTACCAGTTGATGGCCAAGCGCCACTTCCGGCACGCGGCCGGAGCGGGCCACGACTGCGGCCAGGCCGGTTGTACGGGGCCGCACTGACCCGCGGCCCGAGCTCAGTCCATGCGCAAGCCGCCGTTGACGGCGAGGACCGAGCCGGTGACGTAGGCCGCATCGTCCGACAGCAGATAGGTGATCGCTGCCGCGACTTCCGAGGCTTTGGCCAGGCGTTTCAAGGGCGTCGCGGCGCTCATCGATGCGATCGCTTCCGGAGGATTCCCGCGCACCATCGGTGTGTCGACGCCGCCCGGCGCGACGCAGTTGACGGTGATGCCCCGCGGTGCAAGTTCCTGGGCGATCGATTTCGTCAGGCTCTCCAGACCCCCTTTGGAGACCGCGTAAGCGGTACCGGTCAGGACCCCTCCCGTACGGCCTGCAAGCGATCCCACCAGCACGATCCGTCCGCCGTCGCGCAGCCAGTCCTGTGCAGCCTGGCAGCACAGGAAAGGGCCGGTCAGGTTGACCGCGAGAACGCGGTTCCAGGTGGCCAGATCGAGCGTACGCAGCTTGCCCAGATCCAGGATGCCTGAGGTAATCACCAAGGCGTCCAGGACCGGATGACGGGCCCGCGCCGTCGCGAATGCGCGTGTGATGCTCTCAGGGTCGGCGACGTCGAGGGTGTGTGGACCCTCGCGATCCATCTCGATCCGTTCGATGTCGGGTTCACCCGCGAGGCGTTCGCACACCGCGCGTCCGATTCCGCCCTGCGCGCCGATCACACATACCGTCCGGGTCATCTGTCTGTCGCTCCGTTGCCAATCGGGCGGCCTGTGTCGCAGGCCGATTCAGTGTGCGAGGCATTGTAGGCCACCGCAGCGTCTCGGGATCGGCACAGGTGGGCATCGCGCAGAGGCCCGAGGAGGGCTCGGTTATCATTCGCCGCCATGCCATGCCAGCTTGACGGTCAGAGGAGACCTTGATCATGAACGTACGCGATGCGATTCTCGCGCGCCACTCGGTGCGTGCCTTCCAGGACCGCCCGGTCGACCTCGATCTCGTGCGCGACATGCTCTCGGTGGTTTCACGGTCTCCGTCGGGCGGCAACCTTCAGCCCTGGACGGTACACGTGCTGGCCGGCGCTTCGATCGAACGCTTCAAGGCCCTGATTGCATCGAAGATGGATGCCGGACAGGTCGAGCAGCCGGAGTTCAATGTCTACCCCCCCAATTTATGGGAGCCGCTTCGCGCGCGCCGGTCGGGGGCTGCACGCCGGCGCTTTGAGGCCTGCGGTTTGCCTGAGACGCCAGAAACGACGCGTGTGATGCAGAAGCTGAACTATTCGTTCTTCGGCGCGCCGGTGGGTCTGTTCTTTTTCCTGGATCGTCGGGCCGGACCGCCACAATGGGGCGATCTCGGAATCATGATGCAAAGCTTCATGCTGCTCGCCCTGGACCACGGCTTGGCGACCTGTCCGCAGGAAATCTGGTCGAACTGGCCCAAGACCATCGCCGAATTCATGCAGGTGCCCGAGGGCTTGATGCTGTATTCCGGCATGTCGCTGGGTTACGCGGATGAGGCCGCTGCAATCAACGGATTTCGAACCGAGCGTGTGCCCGTGGAGGGTTTTGCTACATTCTGGACAGAATAACTTCCGGCGGAGATCAATGATGCCCACGATGTGGTCGATGTACGCGAGCAAGACCCTCCGAGCGCTCCTGGACCCGGATACGTTTTACCGCTCGGTCGGACGGGTCGTCCGGTTCGCCTTGACCGGCGCCTGGGCGTGCACCGCGGTCTGGGCGCAAGCCCAGGCCTTGCCCGCGGGCGTGGCGGCAAGCGTCAATGGAGTGACCATCACGAAGGCGCAGGTTGATCAGGCCGTCGCCGCAGCGAGCGCGCAGGGGCGTCCGGATTCGCCCGAACTGCGTCAGTCGATCATCGACCAGTTGATTGTCCGGGAGGTGCTTGCGCAGGAGTCCGCCAGGCAAAAGCTTGACCGCAGTGCGGCCGCCAAGATTCAACTCGCTGCAGCCCGGCAAAATGTACTGGTCGATCTGTTGCTTGCCGACCATCTGGCAAAGAACCCCATCAGCGATGCGGCCATGGCGACCGAGTATCAGCGGCAAGTGCGGATGATCGAAGAGCGGGGTGGGAGCCAGCAGTACCGGCTGCGGCAGATTACGGTGGCCACCGAGGCGGAGGCGCGTCAGCTGATTGCACGGATTCGCAAGGGCGAATCGATGGCTGATCTGGCGAAGCAGTATTCCGGATCGCCCAGTAAGGAGCAAGGCGGGCTCCTGGATTGGTTGTCCCCGCTGCAGATGCTGCCGGCCGTGTCGAACGTGATCGTCAATCTTCAGGCCGAGACTCTGGCCGCTGCGCCGATTGCCACGCCGGGGGGCTGGAATGTGCTGAAGGTCGAGGCGATCCGCTCCGTCAAGCCGCCGTCTTTCGAACAGACGCGAGATCAGATCCGGGAGGCCCTTGCCCGCGAGCAGCGAAGCGCGCTGATTCGCAAGCTCAGGGCCGAGGCGAAGGTCGTGACCCCTTGAGCGTCACGGTGCTCGGGTTCGACGGGTGATCCGCAGCCATCGTCTGGATGACCCTTGATTTGACCAGTTGTCCTCAAAGACGTTATAGTCCAAGGCTTACTTCGGGGGTCGTTAGCTCAGCCGGTAGAGCAGCGGACTTTTAATCCGTTGGTCGGCGGTTCGAATCCGCCACGACCTACCACCGATCAGCCTTGTCGGCAGTCTTCAGCAGCCGGGCGAGGTCCAACACACGGTTGTGCGCGGTGCCCGCCCTTTGCGATGTACCAGGAGAGCGGGCTGCCTTGGATCGCAATCGTTCGCGGAGTCTTTGCGCCGTGACACCTGGAGCGAGTTCGTGCTCTGGCATTTCGCTTTTCGGGCGCCCTAGCCAAGCGGATTCGATCCCTTGAATGTCGCTAAAATAGACGAAATAGCTACTTCGTCCGCGAGGTGACCCATGCGAACCGTGACCTCAGTTGAAGCACAGAACCGCTTTGGCGAGTTGATTGACAGCGCCCAGCGAGAGCCCGTGACGATCACACGGCGTGGGCGGCCCGTGGCTTTCGTCCTCTCGCCGGAGGATTTGAAGGACTTGCTTGTATCGAGTCGGCTGCGGGATCGTGCGCACGCGGAGTTCGAAGCATATTTTGCCTTGGCTGACTCAAGACTGCTGCCTGCAGCGGAGGGATTGGCCGATCGGGATGTGGAGGAACTGGTTGACAGCGTTCGTTAAGCGAGCGGTCTTTGATACCAGCACACTGGTGGGTGCAGTGCTGCGCCCTGACTCGGTTCCCCGCAAGGCGCTGCAGATCGCACTGGCTCAGATGCAGCTTTTCGCGTCTGCATCGACCCTGAGCGAACTTGAGCGTGTCATGGGCCGATCGCTGTTCGACCGATATCTGGAACCCGCGCTACGGCACGAGTTTGTCGATCTCTACCGACGTCATGTTCGATTATTCGAGGTTCGTCCAGATGACGAGTTGCGGCTGGCGATCCCATGCCGCGATTCACGTGACAACAAGTTCCTGGCGCTGGTCCTTGCCTGCTCGGCTGACCTGCTCGTGAGCAGTGACGATGATCTGCTGTCGATGGACCCTTATCACGGCATTCCTATCTTGAAGCCCGCTGACTTCCTGAGCGCATACCAATGACCCAAGGCCAATCTTGCGTGGGCCTGACCCGCGGACTTTTAATCCGTTGGTCGGCGGTTCGAATCCGCCACGTCCTACCACCGATCAGCCTTGTCGGCAGTCTTCAGCAGCCGGGCGGGTGTTTCCTCATAGTGATGTCCAGCGCCTCGCTACAACGGCGGAAACAGCGACCGTGTCTGCGGGCTGATCCACGCGAACCGTGACCTCGGTTGAAGCACAGAACCGCTTTGGCGAGTTGA
>JBDLRB010000173.1:0-7493 GCA_039800205.1 Pseudomonadota bacterium
CCTCCTCGGGAGAGATCACGCCGTTTGTTTCGACATCGATCAGCAGTTTGTCAAGGTCCGTACGGTTCTCGACGCGGGCACTCTCGACCGCGTAGCTCACTCGGCGCACCGGAGAGAAAGACGCATCGAGAACGATGCGACCAATGGTCTTGGAGTCGGCCAGCGCGCGCAGCGTGCCGGGGACATAGCCACGGCCCCGCTCGACCTTGATCTGCATGTCAAGCTTGCCGCCTTGGGTCAGGTTGCCAATGACATGCTCGCCGTTGACGAGCTCGACATCGTGGGGCAGCTCGATGTCCGAGGCCAGCACGGGACCGGGGGTGTCCTTGCGCAGCGTCAGGAAGACATCGTCTCGCTGATGCAGCTTGAACACCACGCCCTTGAGATTCAGGAGCAGGTCGACAACATCTTCCCGCAGCCCATCGATCGTCGAGTACTCGTGAACGACGCCTGAGATCTGGACCTCGGTGGGCGCGTAGCCCGTCATCGATGACAGGAGCACGCGCCGCAGCGCGTTGCCGAGCGTGTGACCATATCCGCGCTCGAACGGCTCCATCACCACCCGGGCGTGGCCGGGGCCGACTTGCTCGACCTCGACGATGCGCGGTTTCAGCATGGCTGTCTGCATGGTATTCCTCTCGATTAACGCGAGTACAACTCGACGATCAGGCTCTCGTTGATGTCACCGGCGAGATCACCACGATCGGGGGCAGCCTTGAATACGCCTTCCATCTTGGTCTTATCGACGCTGACCCAACCCGGAAAGCCGTGCTGCTCAGCCAGATTCAGCGCATCCTGAATGCGAGCCTGAGCGCGCGACTTCTCGCGAACGGCAACGACATCGCTCGGCTTGACCTGCAACGAAGGGATGTTGACCGTCCGGCCGTTGACCGTAACGGACTTGTGGCTGACCAGCTGACGGGCTTCTGCACGGGTGGATCCAAAACCCATGCGATAGACAACGTTGTCAAGACGGCACTCGAGCAACTTGAGCAGATTTTCGCCGGTGTTCCCGCGGAGCCGAACCGCTTCGGCGTAGTAACGACGGAACTGGCGCTCAAGCACACCGTACATCCGCTTGACTTTTTGCTTCTCCCGCAACTGCTTACCGAAGTCAGAAGTGCGTGCACCCGAGATGCGTCCGTGCTGACCCGGCTTGCTGTCCAGCTTGCACTTCGAGTCCAGCCCGCGTCGTGCGCTCTTGAGAAAAAGATCCGTGCCCTCCCTGCGGGAAAGCTTCGCCTTCGGTCCAATGTAACGTGCCACGTTTGGGTCCTCTTCGTTACGCGGGGGTGGGCCCGCGGTTAGTCCGTCTTTGTTGACCTGGCCCGGAAGGGGCCTGACAGGTGACGAACGGTGGTCTTGCGTAAATCATCAGAACACGCCGAATCCGCAGCCGGATCCGGCGATCGATACAGGATCAGATCCGGCGACGCTTCGGCGGCCGGCAACCGTTGTGCGGAATCGGCGTCACATCCTGAATCTGAAGAATCTTGATCCCAAGTGCATTGAGCGCGCGCACGGACGATTCCCGACCCGGACCGGGGCCCTTGATCTCGACCTCGAGGTTCTTGATTCCGCACTCCTGGGCGGCCCGACCCGCAGCTTCAGCCGCCACCTGCGCGGCAAAGGGCGTCGACTTCCGGGACCCTTTGAAACCGGCGCCGCCCGACGAGGCCCACGACAAGGCATTGCCCTGACGATCGGTAATCGTGATGATCGTGTTATTGAAAGACGCATGGATATGGGCGATCCCGTCCGAAACGTTCTTTTTCGCCTTTTTCCGCGCCCTGGATGCCGCAGCGGCCTGCGCCGCAGACTGACCTTTGGTTGCCATCTGAACTTACTCCGAATGATGAGGCAGGACGGGGATCACTTCTTGAGGGCGATACCGGCACGCCGCGGCCCCTTGCGGGTGCGCGCGTTGGTCCGCGTACGCTGCCCGCGAACCGGCAACCCGCGACGGTGCCTGACCCCCCGGTAGCAACCGAGATCCATCAGACGCTTGATCGACATCGAGATCTCACGCCGCAGGTCGCCCTCGATCGTGAATCGACCGACGACCTCGCGGATCCGCTCGAGTTCAGCGTCGTTGAGATCCTTGACCTTCTTGTTGAACGGCACGTTGGCCGTCTCGCAGATCTGTCGCGCCCGAGTGCGACCGATCCCGTAAATCGCCGTCAGCCCGATCTCGGTGTGCTGACGATCGGGAATATTGATACCCGCAATACGTGCCATCGGAATACCCTCTCTTAACCCTGACGCTGCTTGTGACGGGGGTCGTCACAGATCACGCGGACAACGCCGTTACGCTTGATTACCTTGCATTTACGGCAGATTTTTTTGACAGATGCCATTACTTTCATGATTCAACTCCAGGATCGCTCAGACTCGATCGGAACACTACTTCGCACGGAAAACGATTCGGGCCCGGGACAGGTCATACGGCGTCAGTTCGACCGTCACCTTATCCCCCGGGAGGATCCGGATGTAGTGCATCCGCATCTTTCCTGAAATGTGTCCGAGCACCACATGGCCATTTTCAAGGCGCACCCTGAAGGTCGCATTGGGGAGGTTCTCGACCACCTCACCCTGCATCTGGATAACGTCTTCCTTGCTCATTGACCCTCAATTGCCATCTGGCTCATTCGGAACAGTTCGGACTCAAAGACCGCCGCCTTTGGCGCCCGACTTGCGCAACAGGCTTTCGTACTGATGAGACATCATGTACGCCTGCACCTGCGCCATGAAATCCATCGTGACCACAACAATGATCAGCAACGACGTCCCACCGAAATAAAACGGCACGTTCCACTGAAGCACCAGAAACTCGGGAAGCAGACACACGGCAGTGATATAGACCGCGCCGGTTGCCGTAAGCCTCATGAGGATCCGGTCGACGTAGCGAGCCGTCTGCTCGCCGGGACGAATCCCCGGAATGAATGCGCCACTCTTCTTGAGATTGTCGGCCGTCTCACGGCTATTGAAGACAAGCGCCGTGTAGAAGAAACAGAAAAAGACGATAGCGAGCGCGTACAGCAGAATGTAGACCGGCTGTCCGGGGGATAGCGTCGCCGCCAGATCCTTGACAAAACGCACGACCGGATTCTCGGAATCGCCGGAGGTGAACCATTGAGCGATCGTTGCGGGAAACAGAATGATCGACGACGCGAAGATCGGAGGAATGACACCCGCCATGTTGAGCTTGAGCGGCAAATGCGAGGTCTGACCACCATAAATCCGGTTCCCGACCTGCCGCTTCGCATAGTTGACCGTGATCTTGCGCTGACCCCGCTCGACGAACACAACCGCCGCGGTGACCAGGACAACCAGACCAATGATCAGAAGCGATACGAAGGCGTTCATCGCACCCGTTCGGACCAGTTCGCCCAGGCCCGCAATTGCGCCCGGCAGGCCCGCAACAATGCCCGCGAAGATGATGATCGAAATCCCGTTTCCCAAGCCCCGCTCGGTGATCTGCTCACCCAGCCACATCAGGAACATCGTCCCGGTCACCAGCGAAACGACTGCGGTAAACCGAAAAACAATGCCGGGATCGATCACGAGCCCCGCCTGGGCCTCGAGCGCGATCGCAATTCCGAGTGCTTGAAACGTTGCCAGAACCAGCGTAAACCACCGTGTGTACTTTGTGATCTCTCTGCGCCCCGCCTCGCCCTCTTTCTTCTTGGCTTCCAGCGCGGGCACAACCACCGTCAACAACTGCATGATGATCGATGCCGAAATGTAAGGCATGATACCCAGCGCAAAAACGGTAAATCGCGACAGCGCTCCGCCCGAGAACAGGTTGAACATCCCGAGGATGCCCCCCTGCTGCCCCTGAAACAGCGACGCAAGTTCGTCCGGATTGATCCCCGGAACCGGGATGTGCGCCCCGATCCGATAAACGACCAAGGCAAACAACAGGAAAATCAGGCGCTTCTTGAGATCGCCGGATTTCCCTGACTTGAGTGCCGCTGCAGCAGAGGTCGCCACGTGTGCTTCAGTCCGTTTGAATTTGATCGTTGATCGGAGCGATCTGATCCGCTGAGCGACCGCGCCCTCAGGCGACGGTCCCGCCCGCCGCCTCGATCGCTGCACGAGCGCCCTTCGTGGCACCCACGCCCTTCAGCGTCACCGCACGCGTCAGCGAACCCGACAAAATGACCTTGGCCGTGCTGGCTTGCTGCGGCACCAGACGGGCCGCCCGCAACACCAGGAGGTCGACCTCGCTGACCTCGAGACGCTCGAGGTCAGACAGGCGGATCTCGGCGCAGGCATCTGCAGTCATGGACACAAAGCCGCGCTTGGGCAGGCGTCGCTGCAGCGGCATCTGACCGCCCTCAAAACCCACCTTGTGGAAGCCACCCGAACGAGACTTTTGACCTTTGTGGCCGCGACCGGCCGTCTTGCCCAGGCCCGACCCAATGCCCCGCCCCACACGCTTGCGCGGATGCTTGGCGCCCTCAGCAGGCTTGATGGTATTCAGTTTCATGCTTACTCCGACACCCAAAGCGTAGTCAGGCGACCTGCAACAGGTAGGAAATCTTGTTGATCATTCCGCGGACCTCGGGCGTATCGATCAACTCCCGAGTCTGGCGAATCTTGCGCAATCCCAAGCCACGCACCGTTGCACGATGCGACGGACGCGTACCGATCGGACTACGGATGAGCGTGACCTTGACAGTCTTGACAGCGTTCATGGCAGCCCCCGGCTCAGGCGAACAGTTCTTCGACCGACTTGCCCCGCTTGGCAGCAATCTCGGACGGCGTATTGAGTTTGGTCAACGCATCCAGCGTCGCCCGAACCATGTTGTACGGGTTGCTGGAACCGTGGCTCTTGGCGACGACGTTAGCGACCCCCAGGACCTCGAACATGGCGCGCATCGGTCCGCCCGCGATGATGCCGGTCCCCTCGGGCGCCGGCGACAGCATCACGAACGAGGCGCCATGACGACCCAGCACGGTATGGTGGAGCGTGCCCGACTTGAGCGGCACCTTGACCATCTTGCGACGCGCCTCGTCCATTGCCTTCTGGACAGCGACTGGCACTTCACGTGCCTTGCCCTTGCCCATGCCGATGCGGCCGTCTCCATCGCCCACGACCGTCAGGGCTGCGAAGCCGAGAATACGGCCACCCTTCACCACCTTGGTGACGCGGTTCACCGCGATCATCTTCTCGCGAAGACCGTCATCCCGATCTTCCGGCCCAACTTTTGCCTGAATCTTTGCCATCTTGGAATCCTGTTGCCGACGTCAGTCTTTGGACAATGGGTGCGTTACGACCGACCCGAGGATCAGAACTTCAGCCCTGCTTCACGGGCGGCCTCAGCCAAGGCCTTGACCCGGCCATGGAAGCGATAACCCGACCGATCAAAGGCCACCGATTCGATCCCTGCCTGCAGGGCCTTTTCGGCGATCCGCCGGCCGACCAGGACCGCAGCACCGACATTGCCGCCCTTGCCAGTTTGCCCGGCAAGCTCGGCCCGCAATGACGCCTCGGCGGTCGATGCAGTAACCAGAACCTTGTCGCCCGAAGGCGCGATGATCGTGGCGTAAATATGCTGATTGCTTCGGTGGACCGTCAGGCGGTTGACCCGCAATTCGCGGATCTTGAGCCGGGTCTGACGGGCGCGCCGCACGCGCGACTGCTTCTTGTCCATCTTGAAATCCTTGAATAGGCGAATTCGCCGCCTTATTTCTTCTTGACTTCCTTGAGCGCAACACGCTCGTCGGAGTAGCGCACGCCCTTGCCCTTGTAGGGCTCGGGCGGCCGGAACGCGCGGATCTCGGCAGCAACCTGACCGACCTTCTGGCGGTCACTGCCCTTGATCACAATCTCTGTCTGCGTCGGCGTTTCGGCCTTGACCCCATCGGGCAGTGAATACACCACCGGGTGAGAGAAGCCGAGGGACAGATTCAGTGCAGATCCCTGCGACTGCGCGCGGTAACCGGTGCCCACCAAGGTCAGCCGACGCTCGAAACCCTTCGAAACGCCCTGAACCATGTTTGCAATGATGGCGCGGAAGGTACCGCTCAGCGCGACCGACATGCGCTGCGCCGCATCCTTCGCCTCGACCTGCAGCGTCGATCCGTTCTGAGCAACCCCGACGAGAGGGTGAAGAAACTGACGCAGGGTGCCGAGAGGACCCTTGACCGAAATCGAATCGGCGCCGATGGAGACCTCGACCCCCGCAGGAACCGGGATCGGCATACGTGCAACTCGTGACATGCTTGCGACCCCCTCAGGCTACGTAGGCGATGACTTCGCCACCCAGACCGGCCGCCCGGGCATGACGATCAGTCATCAGACCCTTGGACGTCGTCACAATCGCAACCCCCAGACCGTTCATGACCTGAGGCAGCGCGTGCCGGCCGCGATAGACGCGCAGACCCGGACGCGAGATCCGCTCAAGGCGATCGATGACCGGGCGCCCGGCGTAGTACTTCAGCTGAACCGTCAGGTCGGCCTTGGGCCCTTTTGACTCGACAGCAAAACCTTCGATGTAACCCTCGGCCTGAAGCAGACGGGCAATAGCCACTTTCAGCTTGGACGAAGGCATCGATACCGACTGCTTTTCAACGCGTTGCGCATTGCGGATACGCGTGAACATGTCGGCGATCGGGTCGCTCATGCTCATTTTTGAGATTCCTCTGTAGCGATGCCGGTTTACCAGCTGGCCTTGACCAGGCCGGGGATTTCACCGCGCATTGCGGCTTCACGAAGCTTGTTGCGAGCAAGCCCGAACTTGCGGAACGTACCGCGCGGCCGCCCCGTGACTTCACAACGATTGCGCAACCGCGAGGGGCTTGCGTTGCGGGGGAGCGCCTGAAGCTTGAGGCGCGCCTGGAATCGCTCTTCTTCGCTCAGGGACTGGTCGTCAATGATTGCCTGCAGCGCAGCACGGCGCGCAGCGTATTTCTTAACCAGAGCCTGGCGTTTCAATTCGCGGTTGATCAGGGAGAGTTTGGCCACGGGATATTCCTGCAGTGCGCGATTGTGCGAATGTCAATGGCGGAACGGAAACTTGAACGCTGCGAGCAGCGCCTTGGCTTCATCGTCCGTACGGGCGGTCGTCGTGATGCTGATGTTAAGGCCCCGAACTGCGTCAACCTTGTCGTATTCGATCTCGGGGAAAATGATCTGCTCTTTAACGCCGACGTTGTAATTGCCTCGACCGTCAAAGGCTCGAGCAGACACGCCCCGGAAGTCACGAACCCGCGGGAGCGCAACCGTCACCAGACGATCGAGAAACTCGAACATCCGCTCGCCACGCAGCGTGACCATGCATCCGATCGGATATCCCTCGCGAATCTTGAAACCCGCGATGGCCTTCCGAGCCTTGGTAACCACCGGCTTCTGACCTGCAATCCGGGTGAGATCACCCATGGCATTGTCGAGAATCTTCTTGTCGCCCACCGCCTCAGAGACCCCCATATTCAAGGTGATCTTCTGAATGCGGGGCACTTGCATGGGCGAAGCGTAGCCGAACCGG
>JBDLRB010000174.1:0-20718 GCA_039800205.1 Pseudomonadota bacterium
CTCCTGATGGGCCCGACCGGCGCGCCGACCGAAATCGAAGGGGGCGAGACCGTCGTGCTGGTGGGCGGGGGGCTGGGCAACGCGGTGCTCTTCTCGATCGGTGCCGCCTTTCGCGCTCGGGGCTCCAGGGTCCTCTACTTCGCCGGCTACAAGAAGATGATCGACCGCTACAAGGTGGCCGAAATCGAGGCAGCGGCCGATGTGGTGGTGTGGTGCTGTGATGAGGCCCCCGGGTTCACACCCACACGGTCTCAGGATCGCAGTTTCGTGGGCAATATCGTTGAAGCCATGAAGGCCTACGCCAGCGGTACGCTGGATGGCCCGGGCGGGCAACGACCCGACCTGCCGCGCATGCAGGATGCAGACCGGCTGATCGCGATTGGTTCAGACCGAATGATGGCTGCGGTCGGGCGGGCTCGACACGATGTGCTGGCGCCGCTTCTCAAGCCCGGCCACCTGGCGTTTGGCTCCATCAACTCGCCCATGCAGTGCATGATGAAGGAGATCTGCGCGCAGTGCCTGCAACCGCATCGTGATCCGGAAACCGGCAAAGTCACTTATGTGTTCTCCTGTTTCAACCAGGATCAGTTACTCGATCGGGTTGATTTTCAGGCGCTGGGTCAACGTCTGTCACAAAACGCCTTGCAGGAAAAGCTGACGGCCAGCTGGCTTAATGCCCTCCTGAAGGCCGAGGGGCAACGAGACTGCGCGATGGACCTCGATCGGGCGACGTGATAAAACGTCGGGGGAGTTCCATTTCCTGACCTCCCCCGACTGACCCCCCATCAGGCAATCGATCGATGCTCTATCACTTCCGCGAAGCGCAGCGCGCCGTGCTCCAGCCGCTCTCGACCTGGGCAGAGTCGGTCAGTCAGCTCTACTCCAACCCCTACAGCCCCTTCTCATACCTGCCCTTCTCCACTCGGGTCTCCGCGGGCCTGGAGTTGCTGCACCGGCTGGGCAAGGACTACGAGAAGCCTGATTTCAACATCCGTGAGACCAGCGTCGACGGTCAGGTCGTCAGCGTATTCGAGCGAATCGAACTGGCCCGGCCCTTCTGCCGGCTGCTTCATTTCGAACGTCTGATGCCCCCGTCGCTCAAGGACCGTCCGCGCGACCCGGCTGTGCTGATCTTTGCTCCCTTGTCGGGCCACCACTCGACCCTGCTGCGCGATACGGTGCGGGCCATGCTGCCCGAACACGAGGTCTACATCACCGACTGGATCGACGCACGAATGGTGCCCGTATCGGAGGGCCCATTTCACCTCGACGACTATGTGGCGTACGCGATCGAATTCATCCGCCACCTGGGCCCCGACGTTCATCTGATGTCCGTTTGTCAGCCGACGGTGCCGGTGCTTGCCGCGGTTTCGCTGATGGCTCAACTGAAGGACCCGCTTCAACCCCGCACCATGACCATGATGGGTGGACCCATCGACACCCGCAGCAGTCCCACCGAGGTCAATGCGCTCGCCCAACGACGCAGCTTCGAGTGGTTTGAACGCACCGTGATCTACCGGGTTCCCGGGCGGTACCCGGGCGCGGGTCGCGCGGTCTATCCCGGCTTTCTTCAGCACGCGGGTTTCGTTGCGATGAATCCCGATCGCCATCTGAACTCGCACTGGGACTACTACCTGAATCTCGTCCGCGGCGATCTCGAGGATGCCGAAGCGCATCGCAGCTTTTACGACGAGTACAACGCCGTACTCGACCTCCCCGCCGAGTACTACCTGGAAACCATCCGGACCGTCTTTCAGGATCACGCCCTGCCCCTGGGCACCTGGGATGTGAATGTCCATGGGCAGACGCTCCGGGTCGATCCGTCCGCCATCGAACGCGTGGCGCTCTTCACGATCGAAGGCGAGCTCGACGACATCTCCGGATCGGGGCAGACCCGGGCCGCACACGATCTGTGCTCGGGGATTCCGACGGCCCACAAGCAACACCTGACCGCGCTCGGAGCCGGGCATTACGGCATCTTCAGTGGGCGTCGCTGGCGCGAGCAGATCCAGCCGCGCGTCCGGAACTTCATCCGCGACCATGACGGCCGAACCCCGATCGCTCGCAAACGCTGATCGATCTGCCGGGAGCGCCGATGGATCCGCTCAGGGCGTCGTGCGACTCGAACGGATCGAGGCCATCGATCGAATCCTGCCACAGACCCAATGCCGCCGTTGCGGCTTCGCGGGCTGTCGGCCGTACGCCGAGGCCTTGGCCGATGACCTGACGGCGATCAATCGGTGCCCGCCGGGCGGCCACGACGGCGTGGTTCGGCTCGCTGCCCTGCTCGGGCAGCGCGTCCAGCCGATCGACCCGGACTGTGGTCCACCCGAACTGCCGCGACGCATTGCCCGCATCATCGACGCCGACTGTATCGGCTGTACGCTCTGCATCCAGGCGTGCCCGGTGGACGCCATCATTGGTGCCCCCAAACGCATGCATACCGTGATCGCTGAACAGTGCACCGGCTGTGAGTTGTGCATTGCGCCCTGCCCGATCGACTGCATCACGCTCGACCCTGCACCGGACGGTGGGCGCTGGAGCGCTGCACAGGCCGACCACGCGCGGCATCGCGCCCAGCGTCGCACAACTCGATTGCAGCGCCGGGACCTGGAACGCGCCCGCGATCGAATCGTCGCAGGAGCAGCCCAGCTCGCCGAGCTCGATGTCGAGGTCAACGAACCCCCCGAACCGTCGGTCCGACCGATGGCCGCTCAAGCGCCCTCACTCCAATCAGACGCTGCGGCGCCCGACGATGCGGCTCGCAAACGCGCGGTCATCGAAGCCGCAATTCGGCGCGCCCGAGAGCGGCTTTCGGCCGCAGGTCAGGCAAGCGCCCGCGAGGGTGATCCCCGATGAACGCCCAGAAGCGCCTCGAGTTCTTCACCCGCCTGCGCGCAGCCAACCCTCATCCGACCACCGAGCTGGAATACCACACGCCCTTCGAGCTGCTGGTGGCGGTCCTCTTGTCGGCCCAGGCCACCGATCGAAGTGTGAATCTGGCCACCCGCAAACTCTTTGCGGTGGCCCGCACGCCGGACGCCATTCGGGCGCTGGGCGTTGACGGACTGGCCGAGTACATCCGCACGATCGGGCTCTATCGATCCAAAGCCAAACACCTGATCGAAACCTGCTCGATCCTGATCGAACAACACGGCGGCAACGTGCCAGAGGATCGCGCGTCGCTGGAGGCACTGCCGGGCGTCGGGCGCAAGACGGCAAACGTCGTGCTCAACACGGCGTTCGGACAGCCGACGATGGCCGTCGACACCCATATCTTCCGGGTCGCAAACCGAACCGGCCTGGCCCCTGGCAAGACGCCGCTGGCCGTCGAACTCGCACTCCTGAAGCGCGTACCGGCCGAGTTCCTGCAGGATGCCCACCACTGGCTGATTCTCCACGGCCGCTATGTCTGCAAGGCGCGAACGCCTGAGTGCTGGCGCTGCCTGGTGGCCGAGGTCTGCGATTTTCGTCGTAAGACCCCGGCGCCCGATTCAGCGGGCCGGTAATCATGTTCAATCCCTCCCAGGACGAGGTGCGTCGATTTTTCTGCGAGGCCTACGCCAAGCAGCGCAGGACGCTGCCCATGACGCCCATCGAGACCATTGCGGCCGGCTGGATCGATCAGCACCCGGAATACCACGCGATTCTGGAGGACGCCGAACGCGCCCTGACGCGCGCCTTCGACGGCGCAGACGGACAGGGCAATCCCTTTCTGCATTTGTCCATGCATCTCGCCATCACCGAGCAACTGTCGATCGACCAACCGCCCGGCATCCGCGCGCACTTCGAGCGCCTGACCCATCGTCTGGGGTCCGAACACGAGGCGGCCCATCAGGTGATGGAGTGCCTGGGCGAAGTCCTCTGGCAAGCCGAACGTCATCGCCAGCCCCCCGACGGGGCCGCCTACCTCGATTGCGTTGCGCGTCGGGCAGGACGAACAGCCGTCTGATTCGACAATAGCCCTGCATTCAGACAGAACGACCAATCCTGCTACGCTCGCGCTCATGATGTTTGGAAGACTGCTCCCCAGGGAAGATCGATTCTTCGACCTGTTCAATCGCCACGCCGACGAGATCCTGGTGGGGGCTCAGGCGCTGGCTGATCTGATGTCCGGTTACCGCGATGTGGCCTCGCGTGCGCAGCACATCGAGCACATCGAGCGCGCTGAAAAGGCGGCGGATCGGATCACCCACGAGACGTTGCGCCTCCTGCACAGCACCTTCGTCACGCCCTTCGATCGTGATGACATCCATAAGCTGATCTCGACGATGGATGACATCCTCGATCTCATTCAGGATGTCGCCGAATCCGCCATGCTCTACGACCTGCAACGGATCACCCCCGAGGCGCAACAACTGGCCGAGATCACCGGTATGTGCTGTCAGCGCGTGCGGGGCGCCATTCAGATGATGTCGGGCATGCAGGACCAGGCCGAGGCCATTCTACGCACCTGCCAGGAGATTGATCAGCTCGAATCCGACGCGGATCGGGTGATGCGTGCGGGCATGTCGCGACTGTTTCGTGACGAGAATGACGTCCGGCAACTGATCAAACTCAAGGAGATCTACGAACTCCTTGAGTCGGTCTCGGATCGTTGTGAAGACGTCGCAAATCTGATCGAGGGCATCGTCCTCGAAAACGCCTGAATTCGCACCGCGCAATGGAAGCCCTGCAGATTGGCCTGGGTGTCCTGGTTCTGATGCTGCTTCTTGCCGGGATCATGAGTTTCGTGTCGGCCTGGCAGGAGGCCGAGTCGGCGATATCGAGCGTGATCTCCACCGGCGCGCTGCGGCCCACGCATGCGGTCATCGCCGCGGCGCTCTGTAATGGAGTGGGCCCCCTGTTGCACGCGCCCCAGATCGCCCTTCTGATTGCCGTCGGCGTGGTCCACCCGGCTACGACAGACAGCTCGACCGTATTCGCTGCGCTCGGCACCGCACTGGCGTTTACAGCGCTTGCTGCACGAACGGGGTGGTCCCTCAACACCATGCATGGGGCGCTGGGTGGACTGATTGGGGCCAGCCTCGCGGCCCAGGGTCTGGGCGGGCTCTCGGTTCAGGGGGCGGCGGTTCCGCTCGTCGCAGCCGCGCTCGCCCCCCTGGCGGGCTTCGTCTGCGCCGGGCTCGCCTGGGTCATCCTCGCCCACCTGCTGCGTCGGAGCGCACCGCGCTCAACAGACCGTTTCTTTCGGAACGCGCAATGGCTCAGTTTCGGTGCGCTCAACCTCGGGCGGGGCCATCAGCATGCCCAGAGCGCACTCGGCCTGATCGGCTTATCGCTGATTCTGGCGGGGCTTCTCAACGCCGATCACCCCACACTCCCAGCCGCGTTCACCTGGATCATCGCACTCCTGGTGGGCGCGGGCACCCTGGCCGGGGGCTTCGCGCGACTGCGACAACGACGGCTCCGCCTGTCTCGTATTCGCCCGGCCCATGCGTGCTGCGCTGAAAGCGCTTCGGCGCTGGTCCTGATCATGGCCTCGCAGTGGGGCGTGCCGGTCGCCAACAGCCATCTGAGCACCGCCGCGACAATCGGGGCGTCGCAGTCCGGCCCGTCCACACTCAGACGCTGGGGCATCGACGCGGCGGTCTGGGTCAGTGCACTGATGTCCCTGCCCGCCGCGGCCTTGACGGGCGCCGTCCTTGAACGGCTGTTTCGTTGGCTGATTCCCTGAGCGGGTACTATCCCTCGGCAGAAGTCCCGCCTGCCTGCCAGGCGTCGAGAATCTCGCTGCCTGTCGCGGCCCAGACCCCGTGGTGGCGCATCACATGCGCCAGGGCCTGCTCCAGCGCACCGATCCGGTAAGGCTGACCGATCACCCAGGGATGCAGCGAGAGCGCCAGAATCCGCCCGTTCTCCGGACCGGATTCCCGGTACAGGACCTCGAATTGATCGATCACGGCATCACGGAAGTCGTCCTCGGTGTGATGGTTCTGCACCAGAATCGTCGCGTCATCGAGGTCGATCGGATGAGGCATCGAGATCAGTTCACGTCCCGCGGTCACCCCTTGAGCGCCGCCCGTGCCCGGAGGGTGCTGGTAGTGCGCCGGGCTTGAATCAAGCGCCCCGGTCACTGTACGAACCTGGTAGGGCAGGTCATCGTTCACCCAGTCACACAGATAGTCAAAGCCCGCCTCGGCCAACAGGTCGGGCGTCACATGCGACTGCGACTTGGCGGGCGACAACCAGCCGCGAACGCGCTGGCCGCTGGCCTCGGACAGAAGGGTCTGACACTGGGCGATCAGGGCCCGCTCGGCTTCGACCGACAAGCCGCCGTGGTGCAGGTGATCCATATCGAGGCCATTGGCGATGATCTCCCAGTCACGCGAGACGCAGGCACGGATGAGTGAGGGATAACGCCGCGCGACCGCAGCATTGACCGCTGCGCTGGCGCGGATGCCATGGCGTTCCAGCGCCTCGAAGATCCGGTAGATGCCCACACGGTTGCCATAGTCGCGCAACGTGTAGTGCCGCAGATCGGGGTAAGAGGTCTGCATGGCCCCCATGGGCTTGAAGGGCTGTCCCTTCATGTTCAAGGGGAACCACTCCAGCGCAACGGTGATCCAGACCGCAAGACGGTGACCGCCCGGCCAGGTGACGCCTGGACGCCGCGAGACCATGGACCAGTCCCAGCGATCGTGGTCCATGCCATAGGCACGGAATGGATACTCGATCGGACCGACGGATGGCTGACTCATGGTGCGTCTCCGATCGCTTCGCCCGCAGCGGCGAACGCATCGTAGTAGTGCTCGTTGAAGTACTGGGCAATTTCACGACCGGTCGCGAGCCAGACCCCCTCATGACCACTGATGTAGGCAAGCGCCTCCTCGAAGGCAGCAATCCGGTGGGGCTGTCCGACCAGGTAGGGATGGAGCGGAATGCACATCACGGTGCCGGATCGCTCGCCCTCCTGGTAGAGACGGTCGAACTGCCGACGGATGATGTCGCCGTAGCGCCGGGGTGACACCAGATTGACGTTGTAGACAATCACGTCGTTCATCTCGAGCGAATACGGAATGCTGGTGAGCCGTCCCGACTTCACCTTGACGGGGCCCGGCTGATCGTCGTGGAAGAGATCGCAGACATAGGTGAGCCCCATCTCGGCAACGAGATCCATGGTGCGCTCGGTGTACGTGAGCGCCGGTGCAAGCCAGCCATCGAGTTTCTGGCCCGTGTGCCGGCGGATCGTGTCAATGGAATCCTGAATGACCGCACGCTCCTCGTCCTCGCTGAGTCCGAACAGGTAGCGGGTGTTGTAGGTGCCGTGCGAATAGAACTCCCAACCGGCCTGATCACAGGCTTCGATGATCTCGGGATGGTGCTCGCACATCGCGACATTGAGCGACACGCTGCCGCGCACGCCGCAGCGTTGCATGGCTTCGAACATCCGCCAGAAACCGGCCCGGTTCCCGTAATCGCGATAGGTGTAGTTCAGCACGTCGGGCGCTGGCCGCCCCCAGGCCGGTCGGCTGGGGTTACGCGGCGGGTTCAGTTCATAGAACTCGATGTTGGGCGCGACCCAGAACGCTACGCGAGCCCCGTTGGGCCACCGGATCGTCGGACGACCCACCCAGGGCAAGTGGTCATAAAAACCGGGATCTCGCAGGCTCATACGCCGGCCCCCCTGGGCAAGCCACGCAGATGCGACAGCACCTCAGCCACCGGAATGA
The DNA here is from genome assembly GCA_039800205.1 of Pseudomonadota bacterium. Classification (GTDB taxonomy): domain Bacteria; phylum Pseudomonadota; class Gammaproteobacteria; order Burkholderiales; family Burkholderiaceae_E; genus SYIM01. The sequence continues at coordinate 7,674 of JBDLRB010000174.1, forward strand.
CATCGGCATACTTGAGCATCATGTCGTAGAGGTTGGCGAAATGCGGGCTCTCGTGCTTGTCGGCCACGCACTCGATCGGCACGATCGTCCTGAAACTGCGCTGCAGGCTGTCGACCACCGTGGCTCGCACACAGCCTGAGGTGGAGCCGCCGGTCACAATCACGGTGTCAACGCCGTGGAAGGTGAAGATCGAACCCAGATTGGTCTCGAAAAAGCAGGACGCCATCCGTTTATTGATGACGATATCGCGCTCATGATCGATCCGGGCACGGTCGTCAAACTCAGCCCGACGGCTACCCACCTTGATGTTCTGCAGGGAATCGGGCGTATCGGAACGGGTACCCCAGACCCCACAGTCCTCTCCCGACGCCATGTAGGCCACGTAGGTCCAGACCACCGGGAACTGCCGGGCACGAAATTCGTCCGCCAATGTGTTGATGTAGTCGACCTGCTTCGGGTCGGTTTCGTACGCCGTCGCGAATTCGCCCACTGCAGTGTAGGCCTTCTGCACGTCGACGTTGATCAGGGCCAGTTTTCGACCGAAGCCAAAGCGCTTTCGGGTCGGGTTGGCGCGGGCCTCTTCGAAAAGTTGCCGGGCCGTTTTGTCGGAAGTTTGCATGATGGACGCCTCGCAGGCGGATGAGATCGGATGAAAGCGGCGGGCAGAAACCCGGGCGGGTACTCTTCCCATTCACGGAGAGCGAAAGATAGAGCATTTCGGACGATTCTGCATCGCTCGGGGTGGTCCGTGGCATAGTCGGTGATCTTTCAAATCATGCGACCTGGACCTGCACCCCCCATGCCCGCCGCCCCCCCTGTCACGGATGCTCCGCTCTGGCTCGAACTGCCCCCCATCGCCGGCGGCACCCCGCAGCGCCTGATCGTATTTTTGCATGGTGCGGGGTCGGGGCCGGAGGCCATTGCTCCGGCCGCGGTCGCCTTCATGCTGAAATTCCCCAGCGCGCTGGGCGCGATCATGCAGGGCCTGGAGCCCGGCGCGAGCGGCTCGGGCTTTGACTGGTATGGTCCAGGCGACTCCACAGCACAGACGATCAGCCGGATCCAGGCGGGCGGTGATCGGCTCGCCGCCCGGGTGAGCGCCTTGCAGGCCGCCTGTGGAATCGATGGCCACCGGACGATCATCGTCGGCTTCGCGCAGGGGGCAACACTCGCACTCGAACTTGCCCGGCACCATCCGGAACGACTCGCGACGGTCGTTGCCCTGAGCGGCCGTATGCTGCCCCCGCCCGGCGCGAACGATACGATCACGGCCACCATTCACCTGGTTCATGGCCTGCTCGATACCGTGGTGCCGGTGGCCTACGCCCGGCAGGCCTTCGGTCGGCTGAGAGGCGCAGGGGTGCGCGTCACCCTTGACCTCATCGAGGACCTCGGCCACAGCATCAGCCAGGAGGTCATCATCCTGGGGACCACCCGAATCATGCAGACGCTCTTCGCGGGCCGACGCCCGGGCCATCGTCCATCCCGGATCCTGCATTGATCGCACTCCGCTCCGCTTCGTGTGCGGTCCGCGCCCCCATTTTGTTCGACCTTTCCTTAAAATCAGTATGCGGGTGTGCCCACCCGCTTCAGCAGCCGATCCGGCCTCCATCGTCCAGCCAGCAACCGGGAGAACACAGATGAGTCGTGAAGTATGGGTAGTCAGCGGAGTCCGCACCGCAATCGGCACCTTTGGCGGTAGCCTGAAAGATCAGACACCAACTCAGCTCGCGGCGTCCGTGCTGCGTGAAGCCTGCCGTCGCGCCGGAGTCGGCGCGGACGATGTGCAGCACGTGGTTTTTGGTCATGTGGTCAATACCGAGCCGCGCGACCTCTACCTGTCGCGGGTCGCAACGATCGATGGCGGCCTGTCGATTCACACCCCGGCACTGACGCTCAACCGCCTGTGCGGGTCCGGCCTGCAGGCGGTGGTCAGCGCTGCGCAGTCGATCCTGCTGGGCGACGCGGAGGTCGCGATCGGAGGCGGCGCAGAGGTCATGAGCCGGGGCCCCTACCTGATGCCGGCGGCGCGCTGGGGCCAGCGAATGGGCGACGCTCAGGTACTCGACATGATGGTGGGCGCGCTGCATGATCCTTTCCAGCGCATCCACATGGGCGTCACCGCTGAAAACGTGGCCCGGCAATGCCAGATCAGCCGCGAAGATCAGGACCGACTGGCCGTCGAGAGCCATCAGCGGGCGGCGAATGCACTGCGTCAAGGCTACTTCCGCGACCAGATCCTGGGGGTCGAACTGAAGAGCCGCAAGGGGACGACGGTCTTCGATACCGACGAACACGTCCGGCACGACGCTACGCTCGAGGACATGGCCAAACTTCGTCCGGTCTTCCAGAAGGACGCGGGCACCGTCACCGCGGGCAACGCCTCGGGCATCAACGACGGCGCGGCCGCTCTGGTACTGATGGATTCGCAGATGGCCCGCACGCGCGGCGCCCAACCCTTGGCCCGCCTGGTCAGCTACGCACACGCAGGCGTCGAACCCTCAACGATGGGGCTGGGCCCGGTGCCCGCGTCGCGCAAGGCGCTCGAGCGCGCGGGCCTGCGGGTCAGCGACATGGATGTGATCGAGGCCAACGAGGCCTTCGCCGCCCAGGCGCTGGCCGTCAGCCGCCAACTCGAGTTCGATCCGGCCAAGGTGAACCCCAACGGATCCGGGATCTCGCTGGGCCATCCGATTGGCGCCACCGGGGCGATCATCACCGTAAAGGCCCTGTACGAGCTTCAACGAATCGGCGGCCGCTATGCACTCGTCACGATGTGCATCGGCGGCGGCCAGGGCATCGCGGCAATCTTCGAGCGCCTGTGACCCCCCTCGCCTGACCCCAGCACGCCGAGGGGTCTTCAACCCTCGGCGAGCGCCCGCTCGGCGGCGGAAATCGTCTCGGCAATGTCGGCGTCGCTGTGCGCGCTCGAGAAAAAGAAGGCTTCGACCGGTGAAGGGGGCAGATAAACGCCCTGATCCAGCATCCGGTGATAGAAGCGCTTGAAACGCTCGATGTCCTGCTGCTGGGCCTCCTGGAAACTCGCCGGCGGGGTCTCCCGCATATACAAGCCCGCCATGCCCCCCTGATGCTGCGCACAGAACGCGACGCCGGCCGTACGACCGGCCGCATTCAGGCCATCCACCAGCACCGCGCAGCGTCTGTGGAGGGTTTCGAAAAACCCCGGCTCGGAAATCAACTCCAGCGTGGCAAGGCCCGCGGCCATCGCGATCGGGTTGCCTGAGAGCGTCCCCGCCTGATAGACCGGTCCGAGCGGCGCCAGGCGCTCCATGACGGCAGCCGGCCCACCGATCGCACCCACGGGCATCCCACCGCCGATCACCTTGCCGAATGCGCTGAGATCGGGCTGCACACCCACGACCTCCTGGGCACCGCCCAGAGCCACCCGGAAGCCGCTCATCACTTCGTCAAAGATCAGCAACGCGCCGTGGGCACTGCATAACTCGCGCAGCCCTTCCAGGAAACCAGGCTGGGGACGAATCAGGTTCATGTTGCCGGGCATGGGCTCGACCATCACGCAGGCCACCGAATCCGGGTGAGCGGCAAAGAGCGCCCGCACGCTATCCAGGTCGTTGAACTGCGCAACCAGCGTGTGCTGGGCGAGATCGGCGGGCACCCCCGCGGAGCTGGGCGTACCAAAGGCCAGCGCGCCCGAACCGGCCTTGACCAGCAGACTGTCGGCCGTCCCATGGTAACAACCCTCGAACTTGATGATGCGGTCGCGCCCCGTGTAACCCCGGGCGAGCCGCAGCGCCGACATGGCCGCCTCGGTCCCCGAGCTGGTAAAGCGCACGCGCTCAACCTGAGGGAAGATCGCGCACATGCGCTCGGCCAGCTCGCTCTCCATGACATTCGGAGCGCCATAGGACAGGCCTCGCACGGCGGCCCGCTGAACGGCCTCGATGACTTTCGGATGAGACTGCCCGGCGATCATCGGCCCCCAGGAGCCGAGATAATCGATGTACCGCCGGCCCTCGACATCCCACATGTAGGCCCCCTCGGCCCGGTCGATGAACCGAGGGGTGCCCCCCACCGCCCTGAAGGCCCGCACTGCGGAATTCACGCCGCCGACCAGGACCTTGCGGGCACGGTCGAACTCAGCCTGATTGGTCGTCATTGAAGATCCTCCCCGCCGGCGTGTCCGCTCGGCCTGTCGCATTGTTATGTCAGGCTGACAGTCTAAATGAAACGACCGAGCGACAGGGCGGGCGATCGCGCTCCGGAGGGCGTGCGCCCGTGCCGGGCGCACCAAAAAAAAAAAGCGCACATCGCTGTGCGCTTCAACGGCAGCAGGGCTGCCTCTCCTCCTCCTCGATACACCTGAGGGCGGTATCCAGAACGCCTGGATACGAACCCAACGGAAGCGAATACTCCACGAATTCACAATTTGATACAAGTCAGCCCCCTTGAAAATGAGCCGGGTGCAGCACAGGAAAAATCCCGCAACGCAACAAAAAATCGAATTCTTTGATTAATCACAGGATGATTCAACCCGGACGAGCCAATTGCGCGCCGCACAATCGAATAACCGGAAATCGGAACACCCCGGGAAACCCCTGAGCCCTGGGCCCGCCACGCACTCAGCGCCCGCGATCCACCCAGGCCAGCAGCGACAGGGCGCCGCCCAATGCGATCAGGCTGGGCACGCTGACGGCAAGCAGGGGCGGCCAGGTGTTGAGAAGCCCGAGGTGACCGAACAGGCTGTTGGTGAAATGAAATCCCACGCCCAGCATGATTCCGGCAAACACCTTGTAACCGATGCCGCCCGCACGCGTCTGCATATAGGCAAAGGGCAAGGCCAAGGCCATCATCACCACAACCGCCAGGGGATCGATCACCTTTTTCCAGAAGGCGAGTTCATACCGCTCGCTCGCCTGACGGTTCTCGCGCAGGTAACGGATATAGCTGAACAGACTGAGAGCGGACATCCGGTCGGGGGAGACCATGAGCACCGACAGAAGCGATGGGGTGATCTCCGAGGGCCAGTCCCGCGCGTCCTGCCGGGTCCGCTCGCCCGTCAAGCGCGGGGCACCGGGCGCCCCCGCGTCGAGATGGAATTGCCGCGCATCCACCCCGGACAGACGCCACCGTCCGGGCGCTTCGAATCGGGCTCGCTCGGCATCGATGATCTCGGTCAGATTCATCGCCTGATCGAACTCGAACACCCGGATCCGCCTGAGCGTGGCATCCGGCAGGAGTTCACCAATATTGACAAATCGAACGTGAGTCAGGCGACCCTCGGCGTCGCGAAGTGAATCACGGACCCACAGGCCGGAGCGCAGTTGGCCGCCCACTGCGCTACCCAGCGCACTCAGGCGGATTTGCTGGGCCAGGCGCTCGGCTGGGGGCACGAGTACTTCGCCGATGCCGGCCGTCAGCACGGCGAGGGCCAGGCCCACGACCGAGAGGTTCAGAACCGCCCGCAAGCGGCCCAGGCCCGCCACCCGCATAGCGGTGAATTCGGAACTCGCCGCGAGCTGCGCCAGCGCGTAAATGGTGCCGATCAAGGCCGCGATCGGAAGCAGTTCGTAGGTGCGCGACGGCAGGGTCAACAGCACGTAGACCGCGGCAGCCCCCAAGCCATAGCCCCCGCGGCCAATGTCGTCGAGTTCGTTGATGAAATCGAAAAACGCAAACAGTCCAAGGAAGGCGCACAGCACGAACAAGACAGCCAGACCGACGGTGCGGGCCAGATAACGGGCGATCAGCGAGGGCACGAGCAGACTCATCCGGCGCTCCCGGAAACGCGTGCACCGATTGCCGGAGGCGGGCCGGGCGATCGTCGCCCAAATCGATGTCCGGGCAGCGTGAGGCGAAGCCAGAAGAGGATACCGATCAGCGCCAGTAATGCGAGATGAACCACCGAGGCTCCGGCGAGAAAGCCAATTTTCTCCTGGGCGATCCACGCCCGCATCACCGAAAGCAGATTGTTGTAGACGATGTAGGCCAGCAACGCGATGATGAGATTGGTGGAACGGCCCATTCTTGGATTCACAGCCGACAGGGGAATCGCAAAGAGCGCCATCAGCAGCACCGACACGGGCAAGCTGATTCGCCAGTGCAGTTCAGCGAGGTGGCGAGGACTGGGATCCGCCAGCAGATCGGACAGCGTGCGGGCACGAACACCGCTGCCCGCCACCGGAGCGCTGGACTGCGCCTCGATGAGCAGCCCATACCGTTCGAAGGCCATCACGCTCATTTCCGTCGAGGCCACATTGCCGTCGTAGCGACGGCCACGCTCGAGGACCAGGTAGCGCTCACCCTCCGGACGCGTCTCGATCCGTCCAGACTGTGCGACGACCAGTGTCTCGCGGCCCGCTGAACGCTGGGTGACGAAGACATTACGGACTTCGGTGGCCATCTCGTCGAGCGACTCAACGTAGAACACGCGATCGCCCCGACCCGATTCACGAAACTGGCCAGCGGCCACGCGCGAGATATCCTGGCGTTGCGCAAAGCGCTGCTCGTATTCGTAGGCCTGCTGACTCGCCCAAGGCGCAGCAACGAAACTCACCAGGCCCACGACCAGAGTGATCGGCCAGACAAACCCCAGCACCGGCCCGACCCAGTGCTCGAGACTCCGACCGCTGGCAAACCAGACGACCATCTCTGAATCCCGCCAGGCCCGCGTCAGCACGCTTAGCACCGACACGTAGGCGGTCAGCACGAGCAGCACCGACAACGATCCGATGGCACTGAACGCCATCAGCGGCAGGATCGATTCGGTATCCACACGCCCGTTCGCAGCCCGCCCGAGCCAGCGGATCAGCGTGGTGGTCACCAGGATGACGAACAGCGTGGTGAACACCACACCGGCGAGGCTGGCCAGTTCCCGGCGCAGCGCCCTCTTGAACAGCATGGCGAGCCTGCCCCTCGATATAATCGGCGGATTGCCGTCCGGCCCAAGGAAAATCAATGGAATTTAGCACAAAGGTCGTTTCACCCGACAAGCTCCGCACGGCCTGCGCCGTGGTCCCCGTGATCCATGGTCATGCCTTGCCCGACGCAACCGCCGCGCTCGACACCGCCTTGGGCGGCAAGCTTGCTGCATTGATCCAACGCGGCGACCTCGATCGCAAGCCGGGCGCGACCGTCATGCTCCATCTGGACGGTCCCGTGCAGCGGGTCCTGCTGGTCGGCCTGGGCAAAGAGCCGGAGGTCTCCGAAAAGTCCTTCATGAGCGCCTGCGCGGCCGTCTGGCGCGAACTCGGTCGCAGTGCCGCTCAGGACGCCGTGTCCTTTCTTCACGAGGTCCCGGTCGCCAGCCGTCCGCTGGACTGGCGCCTCGCCGCCCAGGTGTCGAGTGGTCGGGCTGCGGCGTACCGCTTTGACCAGATGAAAAGCAAGCCCGACACCGACCCCGCAAAGCCCGAGCAGGTCATCTTCGCCGTCGCGCGAGCGCAGCAGGCACACGCCTCCAGCGCCGTCGCCCGGGCCGTTGCACTCGCCAACGGTCAGGACCTCACCCGCACGCTGGGCAACCTGCCGCCCAACGTCTGCACGCCCACCTACCTCGCGGCCGAAGCCCGTCGTCTGGGCCGCGCGCATAAACTGAAGGTCGAGATCCTGGATCGCCGCCAGCTCGAAGCCCTCAAGATGGGGGCGTTCCTTGCGGTTGCACAGGGCTCCGATCAGGCGCCCAAACTCATCACGATTCATTACCAGGGGGCCTCCTCCAAACAGGCCCCCGTGGTCCTGGTCGGCAAGGGCATCACCTTCGATACCGGCGGGATCTCCATCAAGCCGGCCGCGGGCATGGACGAAATGAAGTTCGACATGTGCGGCGCGGCCTCGGTACTCGGCACCCTGCGGGCCGTCGCCGAAATGAAACTCAAGGTCAACCTGATCGGTGTGATTCCGGCCTGTGAAAACATGCCCAGTGGTCGCGCGACCCGTCCGGGCGACATCGTCACGACAATGTCCGGTCAGACGGTCGAGATCCTCAACACCGACGCCGAGGGGCGCCTGATCCTCTGCGACGCGCTCACCTATGTCGAACGTTTCAAACCCCGCACCGTGATCGACATCGCCACCCTCACCGGGGCGTGCGTCGTGGCCCTGGGGCACCATCACTCCGGTCTCTTTGCCCGGGAAGACGCGCTGGCCGCCGAACTGATCGACGCGGGACGCGACAGCGGTGATTCCTGCTGGCGGATGCCCCTCGACGAGCCCTACCAGGATGCACTCAAGTCCCGGTTCGCTGATGTGGCCAATGTGGGCGGACGCGACGCCGGAGCCGTCACCGCCGCATGCTTTCTGGCCCGATTCACCAAGCGATATGACTGGGCGCACCTGGACATCGCCGGTACCGCCTGGAAAAGCGGCGCGCAAAAAGGCGCAAGCGGCCGTCCGGTACCACTGCTCACGCACTTCCTGATCGCGCGCGCTGAGGGATGACCCGGATCGATTTTCACTTCAACGCGCCGGACAAGCTGCACTACGGTTGTCGGCTGCTGCGCAAGATCCATCGCGGCAAGGGTCGTGCAGTCGTCTGGTGCGAGGATGCTGCCGAACTCGCCCGGTTCGACGAGCTGCTCTGGACGTTTTCCGATCAGGACTTCATCCCGCACGTCTCGGTCGACGACCCCCTCGCGGCCGAGACGCCCTTCGTCCTGGTCGCCGAAGACCGCATCGAATGTCCCCACCACGACGTGCTGGTCAATCTGGGGCGGCAGCGGCCCCCCCCCTTCAGCCGCTTCGAACGACTGGTCGAAATCGTATCGGCCGACCCCGATGACCGCCAGCTCGCGCGCGAGCGCTGGCGCTTCTACAAGGATCGGGGTTACCCCCTCAACACTTACGACGTTACGGCGCGCCCATCATGAACGAACGCTCCACACCCGCCTCCGACAGCGCGCTTGCCCGCAGCTTCGAGCCCCAGGCCATCGAATCCCGCTGGTACCCCATCTGGGAGCAGCGGGGGCTCTTTTCACCCTGTACATCGGCGGCCGATACGGGCTCAGGCGAACCCGAGGAGAGCTATTGCATCCAGCTCCCGCCCCCCAATGTGACGGGCACGCTCCACATGGGGCATGCCTTTCAGCAGACCCTGATGGATGCGCTCATCCGCATGCACCGGATGAAGGGGGCGGACACCAACTGGGTCGTGGGGACCGACCATGCCGGAATCGCCACTCAGGTGGTGGTCGAGCGGCAGTTGCAAGGCGAAGGCAAGACCCGCCACGATCTCGGCCGCGACGCCTTTCTCGAGCGGGTCTGGCAGTGGAAGCGGCACTCCGGCGCGACGATCACCCGTCAGATGCGACGCCTGGGCGCATCGGCCAATTGGTCCTATGCGGACACCGAAGGCGACCGGGCCGGGTACTTCACCATGGACGCCAACATGAGTGCCGCGGTCCTCGAGGTGTTCGTACAACTCCATGAACAGGGCCTCATCTATCGCGGCAAGCGGCTGGTCAACTGGGATCCCGTACTGATGACGGCCGTCTCCGATCTGGAGGTGGACAACGAGGAAGAATCGGGCCACCTCTGGGAGATCCGTTATCCCCTGGTCGATGGCAGCGGCTCACTGGTTGTGGCGACGACCCGCCCGGAAACCATGCTGGGTGACACTGCAGTCGCGGTGCATCCGGATGACGAACGCTACAAGGCCCTGATCGGCAAGCGCCTGCGTCTGCCCCTGTCGGGGCGCGAGATCCCGATCATCGCGGATGACTATGTCGACCCGGCGTTCGGTACGGGCTGCGTCAAGATCACCCCAGCCCATGATTTCAATGACTGGAAAGTGGGCGAACGGCACGGCCTGGAAGCGATTTCGATCCTGACGCTTGACGCACGTATCAACGACCGGGCACCGGCCGCCTATCAGGGGCTGGATCGGTACGAGGCCCGTCAGCGCGTCCTTGCCGACCTGACCGCGCAGGGCTTGCTCGTCTCGGAGAAGCCCCACCGCTTGATGGTGCCGCGCTCGGCTCGCACCCAGGTGGTGGTCGAGCCCATGCTGACCGATCAGTGGTTTGTGGCGATGAGCCGTGCCGATCACGGCAATCGCTTCTTCCCCGGCCGCTCGATCGCCGAGGTCTGCCTCGACGTCGTCGAGGACGGGCGCATCCGTTTTTATCCGGATCACTGGACCAGCACCTACAACCACTGGCTGGAGAACATCCAGGACTGGTGCATCTCGCGCCAGTTGTGGTGGGGTCATCAAATTCCAGCCTGGTACAAGGCGGACGCACAGGGCCAGGCGATCGCAGATGGCACTGTATTCGTCGCACGCTCCGAGGCCCTTGCGCTCGAGCAGGCGCGTGCCGCGGGCTGGACCGGCCCGATCGTGCGGGACGCCGACGTGCTGGACACCTGGTTTTCCTCGGCACTGGTTCCCTTCACTGCGCTGGGATGGCCCCGGCAGAACGCCGACCTCGAGCGCTACCTGCCCTCGTCGGTACTCATCACGGGCTTTGACATCATTTTCTTCTGGGTCGCCCGGATGGTGATGATGACCACCTTCTTCACCGGCAAAGTGCCCTTTCGGCATGTGTACATCAACGCGATCGTGCGCGATGCCGAAGGCCAGAAGATGTCCAAGTCCAAAGGCAACACCATTGATCCGATCGATCTGGTCGATGGCATCAGCCTCGAAGCGCTCCTGGAAAAATCCACGGTGGGTTTACTGCGGGCCGATCACCGCAACAAGATCGAGCGCTACATCCGGGGCAACTTCGCAAACGGCATCCCAGCCTTCGGCGCGGATGCCGTGCGCTTCACCTTCGCCTCGCTCGCGAGCTTTGCCCGCACCCTCAACTTCGACCTGGGTCGTTGTGAAGGCTATCGAAATTTCTGCAACAAACTGTGGAACGCCAGTCGCTTCGTGCTGATGCAGACCGAGGGCGAAGACTGCGGCTTCGCGCCGCATCAGGCGGGCGAATGCGGCCCGGGGGGCTATCTGCATTTCAATGCGGTCGATCGCTGGATCGTGTCGGCCCTGCAGCGCACGGAGCAGGAGGTCGACAAGGCCTTTGCCGAATACCGATTCGATCTGGCCGCGCGTGCCGTCTACGAATTCGTGTGGGATCAGTACTGCGACTGGTATCTGGAGCTGGCCAAGGTCAATCTGCAGAATAACGATCCGGCCGTCGTACGGGCCACCCGGCGTACGCTGCTGCGCGTCCTCGAAACGGTGCTGCGGCTCGCTCACCCAATCATTCCGTTCATTACCGAGGAGCTCTGGCAGCGGATCGCTCCGCTCGCCCAGCGCTATGGCGAACGGGGCCAGCAAAGACTCGAGGGAGACGCCCTGCACCAGGCGCAAGCCGAGGCGACCTACTCGATCAGCACCCAGCCCTACCCGATGGCCGATCTCAACAAGCTCGATCCTGCGAGCGAAGCCTGGGTCGAACAACTCAAGGCGCTGACCGAAGCCTGTCGGGCACTGCGCAGCGGGATGGGTCTGCAACCCGGCACGCGGGTCCCCTTGCTGCTCGAGGGCGATGCCGATGCGCTCTCGGCCTTCGGTCCCTACCTGAAGGCCCTGGCGAGGCTCGAATCGGTCGATGTTCTCGCGCAACTGCCCACCGACTCACTGGCCCCGGTCCAGGTCGCTGCGGGTACCCGTCTGATGCTGAAGATCGAAATCGATCGTCCGGCCGAACTGGCCCGTCTCGACAAGGAAATTGCCCGGCTCGATGCCGAGGCCGGCAAGGCGCGCGGCAAGCTGGGCAACGCCAGTTTCGTCGAACGCGCGCCCGCTGCGGTGGTCGCTCAGGAACGCGAACGCCTGGCATCCTTCGAGTCTGCCGCAGAGAAACTCAAGAGTCAGCGGGCCCAGATCGCGGGCTGATCAGGCGGATCCGCCCACACCCCGGACGGTGGCTCACTACAGGACGTGCACGTTCGGGCCCGCCCGAAGGTTTATCGCCGTCTCAGATAGAAACACCATTCGCGCCCGGTCTCGATCACGTGGATCAGGGCGTGACCGGTCTGGCGCGCAAAGGCCTCGAAGTCACGGCGGGCGCCGGGGTCGGTCGCCATGACGCGCAGGATCTGCCCGCTGGGCAGATCATTCAAGGCCTTTTTTGCCCTGAGAATGGGCAGCGGACAGTTGAGCCCGCGCGCATCGACCTCTCGATCCGCGGCAGGTGGGCCCTCCGGAAATCCGGGTTCAGTCATCGTGCAATGCCTCCAGTGCAAATCATAGGATCAAGACGCCGACGACTCCACCGAGAGCGATCAGCCAAAGTGGATTGATGCGGGTGACGAGCGCTACGCCCAAGGTGACCACGGTCAGCAGGGCGATGCCGATCTGGGCCAGGGTACCGGCGAGCGCTGCGGCACCAACCACGGCCCCCCAGGCCACAACCCAGCCGCCGGAGAGCGTGAATCCGATCGCAAGCGGCGACAAGCCCTTGCGAATCGCTCGCACCAGGCGCGACTGCAAATTGCCGCTGCGCCAGCGATTGGCGAAATACATGAGCACGCTGGACGGCATCACGATCGCGATCTGCAGCATCAGGGCGCCCGGCAGCCCGCCCACCTGCCAGCCCAGCAAGGCGACGAAAAGGATGTTCGGGCCGGGCGCCGCTTGTGCCAGCGCGATCGATTCGGTGAACTGGGACGGGGTCAGGTAGCCCTTCTCGTCCACCAGGAATCGGTTCATGTCCGAGGTCACGGTCAGCCCGCCGCCCACCGTCAGCAAGGACAGAAAGGCGAAGTGGAGCATGACCTCGAGGAGGCTCCAGAAGCTCACGGTTTTTCGGCCCTCCAGGCCAGCGTGACTGCCAGCGGCACCAGCACAAGCATGGCCCAGCCCACCGGCACTCTGAACAGACCGACCGCCACGAAGGCCGCCAGTCCAAAGACCATCCAGCGCAGGCTCTGCGAGCGGGCCAGCTTGATCGCCGTGCCCATGATCAGTCCGGCCGCCGCGGCCCCCATGCCAATCACCGCATGACGAACGACGGGCACCGAGGAAAACTCGCTGTAGAGCACACCGATCGATACGACGACGATGGCGGGCACGGTCAACATGCCGAACAAACCGACGATCGCTCCGCGCCAGCCGAAATAG
>JBDLRB010000175.1:0-6795 GCA_039800205.1 Pseudomonadota bacterium
CGCATCCTGGCGGCGATGAAGCGCGGCTACACCCGTCTGGAGTACAAGTCGATCATCCGACGGCTGCGCGCGGCACGGCCCGACGTGTGTCTGTCCTCCGATTTCATTGTGGGCTTCCCGGGTGAAACCGAACAGGACTTCGAACAGACGATGCAGTTGATCGAAGACATCGGCTTCGACGCATCGTTCTCCTTCGTCTACAGCCCGCGGCCCGGGACACCGGCCGCCGACCTGCCCGACGATACCCCGCAATCCGAAAAGCTGGCGCGCCTGCAGCGCCTTCAGGGCCAGATCAATCGACAGGCCGCATCGATCAGCGAGGCCATGGTGGGTCGGACCGAGCGGGTCCTCGTCGAGGGGCCGTCCAAAAAGAATTCCGCTGAATTGATGGGTCGCACCTCGAACAACCGGATCGTCAATTTTGCCGGGGCCGTGCGCTTGATCGGGCAGTTCGTCGACCTGCAGATCACCGCCGCGCTCCCGCATTCATTGCGTGGATCTGTGCTCACGCATGGCTGAGCGCGCCCGACGGATCGAGTTCGAACTCGAAGAAGCAGACCGGTATCGTCTGGCCAACCTGTGCGGCCCGCTGGATGGTCACCTGAACCGTCTGGCGGACGAGTTCGGCGTGAAGCTCATTCGGCGAAGCAACCGATTTGTGGTTGAGGGCGAGCCCGGTTCTGTTCAGAGGGCACGTGAGGCCCTGATGCACTTTCACGCGCTGGCCCAGAAGGCCCTGACAGCGGACGACATCCAGCTGGGCCTGGTCGAACTGAACAGTTCGGCTCGCGGCGTGCCCGCCGGACCGGCGCATGCGATCGAACCAAGCACCGCTGAACGCGACGCGCCGAATCGACCCGCAGACGACTCCTCCCCCGTGCTGCATACTCGACGCGCCGATCTGCAGGGGCGAACACCCCGGCAACGACAGTATCTGCGCAATATTCTGGCCCACGACATCACCTTCGGGATCGGGCCTGCGGGAACCGGCAAGACCTACCTGGCGGTGGCCTGCGCGGTTGATGCACTCGAGCGCGACGCGGTCCGGCGGATCGTACTCACCCGGCCCGCAGTGGAAGCCGGCGAGCGACTGGGGTTTCTGCCGGGCGATCTTGCCCAGAAGGTTGACCCCTACCTGAGACCGCTCTATGACGCGCTCTATGACCTGATGGGTCTGGAACGCACGGCAAGGATGTTCGAGAAGCAGGCCATCGAAATCGCGCCGCTCGCCTACATGCGCGGCCGAACGCTCAATCACTCCTTCATCATTCTTGACGAGGCACAGAACACCACCCCCGAACAGATGAAGATGTTCCTGACCCGGATCGGTTTCGGATCACGAACGGTCATCACGGGCGATGCCACCCAGATTGATTTGCCCAAAGGTCAGGCCAGCGGACTGATCGAAGCGCGCCGGGTATTGAACCGAGTTCGGGGGATCGCATTCAGCGAGTTCGACAGCAGCGATGTCGTCCGCCACCCCCTGGTCGCACGGATCGTCGAGGCCTATGAGCGTCACGCCCCGCCGACGCGCTGAGCGCCCAACGTTCGCCCTGGACCTGCAGTGTGGCAGCGGGGTTCGAGCTTGCCCGGTACCCCGGGCGCGGCTGCGGCGCTGGATCGCCTCTGTTCTGAATCAGCCTGCCCTGCTCACCGTGCGGCTGGTCAACCGCGCCGAGGCACGCGCCTTGAATGCGGCTTACCGTGACCGCGACTATGCGCCGGACGTCCTGACCTTTGAGTACGGCTGCGACGATCAGGGAAGACGGCTCGCCGACATCGTGATCTGCCTGCCGGTCCTGCGTGAACAGGCCCGCGCAGCCGCCATTCCGCTCGACCACCGATTCGCGCACCTGCTGATTCATGGGGTGCTCCATGCACAGGGCCTGGATCACCAGACGGCCGAAGAGGCCCAGCAGATGGAATCCATCGAGATCGCAGCGCTACGCCGGTTCCGAATCCCGGATCCCTACAAGGGCTGATCGGCAGGGGAATCCCTGAGTGGCCGGCGACTCACTCGCTTCCTCGCTGGAGTGAATGCCGGGCCTGCGATATCCTCTTTGCATCACAACTTCCGGCACGGTTCATGTCCGATCAGCCTCCAGGCAATCCGGTCAAACCCTCTGTTCTCGAACGCATTTCAGCCCTGCTCCTGCGCGCGCCCGTCGACCGGTCTCAATTGCTCGTGCTCTTGCGCCAGGCGGGCGAGCGACAGTTGATCGACGCTGACGCACTGTCGATGATCGAAGGGGTCCTGCAGGTTTCAGAACTCGCAGTGCGGGACATCATGGTGCCCCGATCCCTGATGGACGTGATCGACATCAATGATCCGCCCGAAGCCTTTCTGCCCAAGGTCGTCGAGACCGCGCATTCACGGTTCCCAGTGATCGACGGTGATCGCGACAAGGTGCTCGGCATCCTTCACGCCAAGGAACTGCTTCGGCTGTTCACCGGGGAACGGGTCAGCGTGAGAGATCTGCTCCGGCCAGCGGTGTTCATTCCCGAATCCAAGCGACTGGACACCCTGCTGCGGGACTTTCGTGCCGACCGGCACCATCTGGCTGTCGTGGTCGACGAATACGGCGGGACCGCCGGGCTGATCACGATCGAAGATGTGCTTGAACAGATTGTTGGCGACATCGAGGACGAATTCGATTACGACGAGGCGAGCGACCATATCCTGAAGGTCGAAGCGGGTCGGCACGGCCCACGCTACCGCGTACGAGCCATCACCGACATCGAGGACTTCAATACGTATACGGGCGCGAACCTGCCCAGCGATGAATTCGATACGGTGGGTGGCCTGATCACCGAACGCTTTGGGCGAGTTCCTCACCGGGGGGAATCCGTCGAACTCTCGGGTCTGCGCTTCGTTGTCCTGCGCGTGGACGCACGGCAGATCCACCTGCTGCTGGTGGAAACCCTGGCTGCACCGGACGATGCGTCGACGCCTCTTCCGCGTTGACGGCTGGACGGCCCCGGCACGCGTCGGGCGCCTGCCCGTTCTGGGCGCGGCACTCCTGGGGGTCATCGACGCGTTCAGCTTTGCACCAAGCGGTCATGCGCTGATGCAACTGGGCGCCCTCGCGTTGTTCAGCATGGTGTTGTGGCGTGCGGCGGCGCGAGGCGCAGGGCCGAGAGGCGGCGCACTCCTCGGCTTCGTCTGGGCCTCTGCCGCGTTCACGGTCGGCGTGTCGTGGCTCTTCGTCAGCATGCACGATTACGGTGGAATGCCCGCCCCGCTCGCCCTGCTGGCTCTACTTGCGTTCTGCGCGTATCTCGCGATCTTTCCCGCCGCTGCGTGCGCGCTGGCGCTCGCCGCCTGGCGGCCTGATCGTCCCTGGACCGCCGTCGCCACGCTGGCGGGCAGTTGGGCGCTGACCGAACTGTTGAGGGGCTGGCTCTTCACCGGCTTTCCGTGGCTGTCGACCGGATACGCTCAGATCGATGGGCCCTTCGCGAGCGTCGCGCCCTGGCTCGGCGTTCATGGCGTCAGCCTGGTCACCCTGCTCTGCGCTGGCGCAATCGGTCTGATCGGCGCCTGCGGGCTCGCGCGACGCCGCACGGGCCTCGCAGGCGCGTGCGGCTGCGCGGGGCTTGCCCTCGGCCTGGCCGTGGCGGGTGAGCTCGGCGCCCCAGGCGATACGCCCGTCGCCCGTCTGCGGGTCGGGCTCTTGCAGGGTAATGTGCCCCAGGATCTGAAATTCGATCCCGCGCGCACCCGGCAGGCGATGCTCGACTATGTCGAGACGATCGGCCCGGATCGGGTCGATCTGACCGTTTTGCCCGAGACTGCCTGGACGATCCCCTGGTCCAGAACCCCGGCTGATGTGGCCTCGGCCGTGCTCCATCGGGTTCAGGCGACCGGCGGCCTGATGGCCATCGGTATGCCGCTGGTCGCCCGCACCGATCCGGATGGACGGGTTCGAAGCATCACGAACTCGGTCGCGGTCCTTGATTCAAGCGGCAACGCGATTGCCCGGTACGACAAACGTCATCTGGTGCCCTTCGGCGAATTCGTGCCCTGGGGATTCCGCTGGTTCGTCAATCTCATGAATATTCCGCTGGGCGATTTCGGGCGCGGCAGTTCGTCGCAGACGCTGCTGAACATCGGCCGCGAGCGCATCGCCTTCAACATCTGCTACGAAGACCTCTTCGGACACGAACTGGCCGAACAGGTTCGTCAAGGCGCCACGGTGCTGATCAATGCGACCAACATCGCGTGGTTTGGACGATCCCACGCGCTCGGGCAGCACCTGCAGATCGCGCGAATGCGCAGCCTCGAACTGGCCCGCCCGATGCTGCGCTCGACCAACACCGGCGTGACCGCTGCAATCGACCACCGTGGCCGGGTGCTCGCCCGACTGCCCGATCACACGCGCGCGGCGCTGGTGGTCGAGATCACCGGACAAACCATCCTCACGCCCTTTGCACGCTGGGGGCAGTGGGGAATCGCTCTCGTGGCTGGGCTGCTCACCCTGTGCGCAGGAGCCTTGGCTGGGCGCAGGCGGCCCTGAGCCGCCCGCCTGTCAGCGCGCGCCCTTCAATGAGCCGGCGGACTGCTGTCCGTGCGCACGTCCAGTCGATCGAACACGTCGCCCATCCCGGATCCGCCGAGCGAAACCGCTAGAATCGACAGCTTTCAGTTTCTCCGACGGCGCCATGCAGACCTTTCAGCAGACCATCCTGCGCTTGCAGCAGTACTGGGACCAGCACGGTTGCGCACTGCTGCAACCCTATGACATGGAAGTGGGCGCAGGCACCTTCCACACCGCGACCTTCCTGCGGGCCATCGGTCCCGAACCCTGGCGCGCGGCGTATGTCCAGCCGTCACGCCGCCCACGAGACGGGCGCTACGGAGAAAACCCCAATCGTCTGCAGCACTACTACCAGTATCAGGTGGTCCTCAAGCCGTCTCCGCCCAATATCCTCGAACTCTATCTGGGATCGCTCGAGGCGCTGGGCATCGACCTGAAGTCAAACGATGTCCGCTTCGTCGAGGATGACTGGGAATCGCCGACGCTGGGCGCCTGGGGGCTCGGCTGGGAAGTCTGGCTGAACGGCATGGAAGTCACGCAGTTCACCTATTTCCAGGAAGTCGGGTCCTTGAAGTGTCAGCCGATCACCGGCGAAATCACCTACGGACTGGAACGCCTGGCCATGTACCTGCAGGGCGTTCAAAGCGTCTATGACCTGCGCTGGACCGACAACGTCAGCTATCGCGATGTCTTTCACCAGAACGAGGTCGAGCAGTCCACTTATAACTTCGAGCATGCCAATGCAGAGATGCTGTTTCGCCATTTCACCGAATACGAAGGCGAGGCCCGCACACTGATCGACGCGCACCTGGCGCTGCCCGCTTACGAAATGGTGATGAAGTGCTCGCACACCTTCAACCTGCTGGATGCGCGTGGCGCGATCTCGGTGACCGAGCGTGCGGCCTACATTGCGCGGGTGCGCAACCTGGCCCGCGCAGTCGCACAGTCCTTCTTCGAATCGCGTGAACGACTCGGCTTTCCGATGCTCGACGCGCAGGAGGGCTGAGTGATGCAAGCCGACCTCCTGATCGAACTCCTCACCGAGGAGCTCCCGCCGAAGGCGCTGCAACGGCTCAGCCAGGCCTTTGCAGACGCCATCGCTCAGAGTCTGCGTTCTCACGGCCTCGCCGACGCTGAATGCCCGGTCGAGCCCTTTGCAACGCCTCGCCGGCTCGCCGTGCGGATCGGTTCGGTCCGTCGCCAGGCGCCCGAACGCTCCGTCGAGATCAAGGGCCCGTCGGTCAAGGTGGGTCTGGATGCGTCGGGGCAACCGACGCAGGCGCTGATCAAATGGGCCGAGCGGCAAGGGGCAGCGCTGGATGCACTGAGCCGAGCTCATGACGGCAAGCAGGACTGTTTTTTCTGGCAAAGCACGATTCGCGGCGCGGCCCTCGCCGAGGTGATCAACGACCTGCTGGACCAGGCCATCAGTGCACTCCCCATCCCGAAATTGATGCAGTACCAGCTTGCCGATGGCTCGAGTTCGGTCAGCTTCGTTCGACCCGCCCATCGCCTGAGCGTTCTGCACGGCGAGGCGGTACTGGCCGCCCAGCTGCTCGGCCTTCAGGCCGACCGCGTGACAGACGGACATCGCTTTCAGGGTGAACGCGCCATCCGCTTGACCGATCCGTCGACCTACGAAGAGCAACTGGAACACCAGGGGCGGGTCATTGCATCGTTCACGCAACGGCGGGAACGAATTGCGGCGCTGCTCGATCAAGCCGCTGCGGGCCTGAATGCATCTCTGGGCGACCCGGAGTCCGTGACGGCCCTTCTGGACGAGGTGACCGCTCTGGTCGAGTGGCCTGCGGTCTATGTGGGCGGCTTCGAACCCGCATTTCTGGAGGTGCCCCAGGAGTGCCTGATTCTCACGATGCGTACCAACCAGAAATATTTTCCGCTGTTCGACGCAAACGGCCGGCTGTTGCCGCGCTTTCTGATCGTATCGAACATGGCGGTCAGCGATCCCTCGCTGATCATCGATGGCAATGAACGGGTCGTCCGGCCCAGACTCGCGGACGCACGCTTTTTCTTCGAACAGGATCGAAAATCGACGCTCGCTTCTCGAACCCCGCAACTGGCCGCCGTCGTCTATCACGCCCGCCTCGGCACACAAGCCGAACGGGTCGAACGGGTCCGGACGATCGCGCGAGCCATCGCGCCCTCACTGGGTGCCGATCCCGCTGCGGCCGACCGGGCGGCGCTGCTCGCGAAAGCCGATCTGCTGAGCGGCATGGTCGGCGAATTTCCTGAGCTT
>JBDLRB010000176.1:0-4534 GCA_039800205.1 Pseudomonadota bacterium
TACGCATCCCGGGGGCCAACAGATCACCATTCATGCCCACACACATCGAGCACGCGGACTCGCGCCACTCGAAACCCGCTGCCTTGAAAATCTGGTCCAGGCCCTCGGCCTCGGCAGCCAATTTCACCTGGGTGGACCCCGGCGAGATCATTGCCGGAATGACCGCCTTGCCGAGGCGGGCGATCGCGGCGGCAGCACGCAGATCTTCGATCCGACTGTTGGTGCACGAACCGATAAACACATAGTCGATCTGGATGTCCGTGAGCGCCTGCCCAGGCTTGAGCCCCATGTACTCAAGCGTCGACTCAAGCGCCGTGCGGCGGGTGGCATCGGCGACCGATGCCGGATCGGGCACGGACCCCGTGACCGGCAAGGCCTCCTCGGGGCTGTTGCCCCAGGTGACCATCGGTACCAAGGTCGTGGCATCAAAGTGCTCTTCCCGATCAAAGACCGCGCCCTCGTCGCTGGGCAGCGTCTTCCAGTGCGCCAGAGCCTGATCCCAGGAGCCCGCTTTCGGCGCGTAGGGCTTGTCCTTGAGGTAGGCGTAGGTGGTCTCATCAGGCGCCACCAGGCCCGCACGGGCACCGGCCTCGATCGACATGTTGCACAGGGTCAGGCGCTGTTCCATCGACATCGCCCGCACGGCCGACCCCGCATACTCGATCACGTGACCGGTCGCGCCATTCGCCCCAATCCGCGCAATCACTGCAAGGATCACATCCTTGGCGGTAACGCCTGCGCCCAGTGCGCCATCGATCGTGATGCGAAGGGTCCTGGGTCGGCGCTGCCAGAGGGTCTGGGTCGCGAGCACGTGACACACGTCGGATGCGCCGATTCCAAAGGCAAGCGCGCCGAGCGCCCCGTGCGTCGAGGTGTGGCTATCGCCGCACACCATCAGCAGGCCGGGCTGCGTGAGGCCCTGCTCAGGCCCGACCACGTGGATGATGCCCTGGCGTGGATCGTCCAGCCCAAACAGCGTGAAGCCATGCTTTTTGGCATTCGCATCCAGCGCCCGAACGACCCGAACCTGGTCCGGATCGGTGATGGTCGACAGATCGTGACTGAGCGTCGACACCCCGTGATCGGGCGTTGCAAACATCTGATCGGGTCGGCGCACGGGCAGTCCACGCGCCTCCAGGAAGGACAGTGCGTGCCAGGACCCATCATGCGCAAGGTGTCGAGACACGTGCAGGAGGGAACGCCCTTCCGAATCCTCACGGATCAGGTGCGCATTCCAGATCTTTTCGAACATCGTTTGAGGACGACTCATGGGGCACTCTCCAGGGCAGATCCCATCATCAGGGTGCGAAGAATAATCGATTCGTGTGCGGCCGGCGACTTCCGGACCCCGAGCCGGGAACCGTTCATCCGCCCCCCTTGCGGCGTCGGAAAAACGGCAGGGCCAGAGACACCAGCAGCAAGGCCATGACCACCATTGCAATGGGGCGTTGCAAGAGGTACGCCGGATCGCCTCCCGAGATCTGGATCGAGCGAATCAGTTCGCCCTCGGCCATGCGGCCCAGCAGCAGGCCGATGACCATCGCGGCCACCGGATAGCCATATCGGCGCATCTGCCATCCAATCAGGGCAAACACCACCGCCGTGATCGGGCCAATCATGTTCCCGGTCAGTGAAAAAGCACCGAGGATCGACAGGACGAACACCGACGGGATGAGGTAAGTGAGCGGCACCCGCACCACACTGCTGGCGACAAATACAAAGCCGATCCCGATGATCAGGAGCAGAATCACCTGGAGGAAATTCCCCAGGATGATGCCGTACACCAGATCCATGTTCTCGGACATGAATCGTGACCCCCCCGTCACATTGTGCATGGCAAAGGCACCCAGCATCACGGCGGTGGCCGCCCCGCCTGGAATGCCCAGGGCCAGCAAGGCCGCCATCGAACCGCCTTCGGAACTGCTGTTGGCCGACTCCGCTGCGATCACACCGCGCGGATCACCCTGTCCGAAGCGCTCGGGATCCTTGGCCGCCCGTTTGGTGGACGAATAGGACACCAGATTGGCCACGGCCGACCCCACTCCGGGCACCGTGCCGATCAGTACCCCGATGAAGGATCCTCGAAAGAGGACGTAGGGGTAACGAAAGGTGTGTGCCGCCCCCCGCAGAATCTCGCGCAGCGAAATGCGACGCTTCTCAGCGTCGGCCACGACATATCGCTGACCGAGCAGACGGAACATCTCCGACGCCGCAAAAAGCCCAATCAGCGCAGGCACCGTGGCGATGCCGTCAAGCAGATCGGGGCTGCCGAGCGTGCCCCGAATATCACCACTTGCGCTCATGCCAATGGTGCCGATCAGAACGCCCATCAAGCCCGCCAGAAGCCCTTTGGAAAATTCGCCCCCTCCGAGCGCGGCAATCAGGGTCAGGCCCCAGGCCGCGACCAGAAACATTTCGACAGGCCCGAGTTTCAGCACCGCTTCAGCCATGCCGTCGACAAAGATCATCAGCAGGATGTACCCCACCGCAGTGCCCACCGTTGACGCCATCAGCGCGAGGCCCAGCGCTTGACTGTGACGCCCCTGCTGAGCCATGGGGTAACCATCGAAGGCCGTCGCCACGGCGGAGGCGGTCCCCGGGACATTGAGCAGGATCGCCGGAATGCTGCCGCCGAAGCCCCCTCCCGTGAAGATCGCGGTCAGGAACAGGATCGCCGACAGAAAGTCCATGTAGGACGTCACCGGCAGGAAGATCGCCATGGCGATCGGGACCGACAGCCCCGGAATCGCGCCAAAGACCAGCCCGATGAGCAGCCCGGGGATGACGACCAGCCAGGGCTGCCAGGAGGCGAGCATCAGGTCGACTGCAGCGGCCAGTGCCTGGACATCGATCATCGCTTCAGCCTCCGGTGGCAATCAGCAAGGTATCGAAGGGAAACGACACCATCAGACGGAGCGACCAGCAGACCCCAGCGGCAAAGAGCGCGGAGAACACGGTCATCGCGACCCAGTTCCGCTCGCCCTGGAGCCAGAGCGCGGCCAGCAGGAAGAGGAAAGTCGGTACGTCAAAGACCCAAAACACGAGACCCAGCAGATAGGCAACGAGGAGCAGGGCAAAGAGCGCGCCCCGGTAGCGCTCGACCCAGGACGGAGCGAGCGCGTCATCGGCCGCATCGGAGGCGCTCGTCTGGATCACTTGCCCCTCTCGATCACGAAGGATCCGCCAGATCAGCCGCCCGCAGATCAGCAGGACCAGCGCAGTGACGGGCGCGATCACCGACAGATTATCGATCCGGAAGGACTGCCGGGCCGCGTCCAGCAAGTAGAGCAGCGCAAAGGCGGCAAACAGCGCGAGCAGGGCCAACTGGCCCCACTCACGGCGCCGCCGCGACGGCGCGAGCGGCCGCCGCGCGCCGTGAGCCTTACTCATCGCCCGCTCACTTGTATTCTTTCAGGAGCCGGGTGTACTTCGACAGACCCTCATAGCCCTGATCGATCAGCTTGCGACTTTCAGCCGGCCCGATCCACTGCGCACCGACGCCCTTGCCCTTCAGCTCATTCACGAACGCTGGATCCTTCATGACCTTTTCGTACGCCGCCACAAACGTCTTGTACCGCTCGGGCTGTTGCTGCGCAAAGCAGGGAAGCGTGAACACCGAAGTGGTGTAGCTCGAGAAGATCGGCAGCTCCTTGTTGTAGCGACGCTTGAGCACGTCGTTCAGCAGGGGGCCATCCCACTCGGTGACCGGACGATCGTTGACGATCCCCAGGGACCGGATCCGATCACGGATCGACTCCGAACCGGTTGCAGCCACGAAGGTGAAATCGGTCTGGCCTCCAGCCACCGACGTACGCACCGGACCGCCGCCGTCATAGAGGACGAAACGGACCTGGTTGAGCGGCAGCCCCATCACCTCGAGGAGGGCCAGCTGCTGCATGAACGAACCCGAGCCGCTCATCGTGGCCGAACTGACGGCCCCCTTCTTGCCTTCGATTGCACCGAGCAACTCATCGAAGGTTTTGAAGCGGCTGTCCTTGTTGACGGCAATGATCGCGTAGTCGATCCATTGCGTATTGATCACATGAAAGTCCTGCCATTTGACGGGTGCGGCACCGGTCAGAATGGCGTTGGCCAGAAAGGGCGTGGCCTGCATCACCATGAACTTCGAACCGTCGCAGGACTGCTGCTTCGCAAAGAAGGTCGCGCCAGTGGCCCCGGACGCACCGGGTCGATTGGTCACGTTGATCGGCGCGCCGTTCAGTTCCTTCGACAGGCGGGTGGCGAGCATCCGCGCCATGCGATCTGCGCTGCCGCCCGTGTTGAACGGCACCATGAATTCGATGCGATCCCGCGAGGTTGGCCAGGACTGAGCCTGAGCCGTTGCCGAAAATCCGAGCGCCCCGATCACCCCTGCGGCGATCATCCGGGCCGTTGTTCTGGTCAACGATTGATGTGACATCGTGGTCTCCTCCTTGAATCAGTGACCGGTCCGGACGATCTTCGTCGCCGCGGCCCGGATTCAGTATTGAATGCTCAGTAGCGCGCCTGAGCAGACTCGTCGACGCCATAACGC
>JBDLRB010000177.1:0-7256 GCA_039800205.1 Pseudomonadota bacterium
CTTGCGCGCAGGGGCTGAGAACAGCCGCTGCTTAGCAGCGCTCCGCAGGGGAAACGACTAAAGTCCCTTTGGGGCTTGCGGATTTTTTTACAGTTATTGCTGTACGTCAAGCATTGGACGAGTTTTTTCGATCCTGCCCGGGGGCTGAACCACCGCGCGAATCGAGTGGGCGTTGTTGCAGCGCCACGGCGAGTCGATAGAATGCACAGCATGGCCACCCGATCCGACCCATCGACCGTTCTCGAGGAACGCGAATCCAAGCTTGCGCCGCCCCCCATGTACCAGGTGCTGCTGCTCAATGACGATTACACTCCAATGGAGTTCGTGGTCATCGTGCTGCAGAAATTCTTCGGCATGGATCGGGAAAAAGCGACACAAGTCATGCTCGCGGTTCATCGCAAGGGTCGAGGCGTATGCGGCGTCTATCCCCGCGACCTGGCTGCAACCAAGGTCGAGCAAGTCAGCAGTTTTTCACGCCAGCATCAGCATCCGCTGCAGTGCGTGATGGAGGAAGCATGATCGCGCAGGAACTCGAAGTCAGTCTGCACATGGCCTTCGTCGAGGCACGCCAGCAGCGGCATGAATTCATCACCGTCGAGCACTTGCTGCTCGCCTTGCTCGATAACCCGTCAGCCGCCGAAGTCCTGCGGGCCTGTGCGGCCCAGATCGACGAGTTGCGGCGCAACCTGATCGGGTTCATTCGTGAGAACACGCCCATTGTGCCGGGTGCCGAAGAAATCGATACCCAGCCGACGCTCGGGTTTCAGAGGGTGATCCAGCGCGCCATCATGCATGTGCAGTCGACCTCCAATGGCAAGAAGGAGGTCACCGGCGCCAATGTGCTGGTCGCGATATTCGGCGAAAAGGACTCGCACGCGGTCTACTACCTGCATCAACAGGGCATTACACGACTGGACGTGGTCAACTTCATCTCGCACGGCATCACCAAGGCGCCGCAGCCCAAGGATGCGGGCAAAAGCGAGGGTCAGGACGCGGAAGAGACCACCGCCCAGCCCGGGCCGGCTGCGCAGCCGGGTGCACTCGAGCAGTACACGACCAACCTGAATGCGGCGGCCCGGGAGGGTCGGATCGATCCGCTGATCGGTCGCGATCAGGAGGTCGAGCGGGTCATCCAGGTGCTGTGCCGTCGCCGCAAGAACAATCCCTTGCTGGTGGGCGAGGCAGGGGTCGGCAAGACGGCCATCGCCGAGGGCCTGGCCTGGCGGATCACCGAAGGCGATGTACCCGAGATCCTGTCGGGCGCGGTCGTCTATGCCCTGGACATGGGGGCGCTGCTGGCCGGCACCAAATATCGTGGCGATTTCGAGCAGCGTCTGAAGGCCGTGCTCAAGCAATTGAAGCAGACCCCGGGGTCGGTGCTTTTCATCGATGAGATTCACACCTTGATCGGTGCCGGGTCGGCGTCTGGCGGAACGCTCGATGCCTCGAACCTGCTGAAACCTGCGCTGTCATCGGGACAGCTCAAGTGCATCGGCGCGACCACCTATAGCGAGTATCGGGGCATCTTCGAGAAGGACCACGCGCTGTCGCGTCGATTCCAGAAGATCGATGTCGTCGAGCCCTCGGTTGAGCAGACGGTTCAGATCCTGCGCGGACTCAAGTCCCGGTTCGAGGAACACCATGGGGTCAAGTACTCGTCCTCGGCGCTGTCCGCCGCGGCGGAACTGTCCGCCAAGTACATCAACGATCGTCATCTCCCGGACAAGGCGATTGATGTCATCGATGAGGCGGGGGCTGCGCAGCGCATCCTGCCCAAGTCGCGCCAGAAAAAGGTGATTGGCAAGAACGAGATCGAGGACATCGTTGCCAAGATCGCCCGGATTCCTCCAGCGTCGGTGTCATCGGACGATCGTGGCCGTCTTCAGACCCTGGATCGTGACCTCAAAGCCACCGTCTTCGGCCAGGATCCTGCGATCGAGGTGCTCGCTGCGGCGATCAAGATGTCGCGTTCGGGACTCGGCAAGCCCGACAAGCCGATCGGCGCCTTCCTGTTTTCGGGCCCCACTGGGGTCGGCAAGACCGAAGTTGCCCGGCAACTGGCCTTCACGCTGGGGATTGAACTGATCCGCTTCGATATGTCCGAGTACATGGAGCGTCACGCGGTCTCGCGGCTGATTGGCGCCCCGCCCGGCTATGTGGGCTTCGATCAGGGTGGACTGCTGACCGAGGCCATCGCACGAAAGCCCCACTCGGTTCTTCTTCTGGACGAAATCGAAAAGGCGCACCCGGATGTCTTCAACATCCTGCTTCAGGTCATGGACCATGGCACGCTCACCGACAACAACGGGCGCAAGGCGGATTTCCGGAACGTGATCATCATCATGACCACCAATGCCGGTGCGGCGGATTTGCAGCGTCGCTCGATCGGGTTCTCGGACAATCGCCAAACCGGCGATGAAATGGTCGAGATCAAGCGCTTGTTCACGCCCGAGTTCCGCAATCGGCTGGACTCGATCATCAGCTTCCGTGCGCTCGATCAGGACATCATCCTGCGTGTGGTCGACAAGTTCCTGATGCAGCTTGAAGAGCAGCTTCATGAGAAGAAGGTCGATGCCGTGTTCACGCAGGCCCTGCGCGCACATCTGGCGCAAAAGGGCTTCGATCCACTCATGGGTGCGCGTCCCATGCAGCGGCTCATCCAGGACACGATTCGCAAGGCCTTGGCGGACGAGTTGCTGTTCGGCCGCCTGGTGGGCGGTGGCAAGGTGACGGTCGATTATGACGATGGGCTGGACCAGGTCACGCTCGCGTTCGGTGATGCGCCTGCGACCCCATCCAGCGCCCGTTCCGTAGCCGAGGGTGAGGGTGAGGGCGAGGAGCAACCGGAGACCGTCCCGGCCTGAGCCGGGCGGATCGCCGGGTCGTGCGTATCCGAGTCGTCCCGGTCCCATTCATTGCGGTCGCTGTGCTGGCGTTTGGGTCGGTCGCGCTGGCCTGGGTGCTGCAGCATCAGTTTGGGTACGCGCCGTGCCCCTGGTGCACGTTTCAGCGACTGCTGTATCTGCTGATCGGTGCGCTGGCGCTGCTGGCGGCCGGGGTGCACCGCCGGGGGACCCTGGCGATTGCGCTTGGAGCCTCGGTTCCGCTTCTTGCCCTGGGTGGGGTACTGGCTGCCTGGCACCAGCATACGGTGGCCGCGCAGAGCGATTCATGCGCCTTGACCCTGGCTGACCGTGTGCTGGGGGCACTGAATCTGCCCGACCTGTTGCCCACAATGTTCGAGGCCACGGCGCGTTGCGATGAGGCCAACGTACCCTGGCTCGGTGTCCCGTTTGCGCTGTGGAGCCTCGCCCTGTTCTGCATCCTAGCGCTCCTGAGCCTGCGGGCATTCCGTCTTCGTCCTCACACCCTGTTTCTGAAATGACTCACGCTCTCGATCAACTTCGTCAGTTCACGACGGTGGTCGCCGATACGGGCGACTTCAGGGCCATGCGCGCCTACACACCGCACGATGCCACCACCAATCCGACCTTGATCGTCAAGGCGGTCGCCCAACCCGAATACGGCGGGCTGATTGATCAGGTCGTCGCTCAGCATCCGGGCGCACGGCTCGATGATCTGGTCGACCATCTGCTCGTGCGGTTTGGCTGCGAAATACTGGCGATCATCCCCGGTCGGGTCTCGACCGAAGTCGATGCCCGGCTGTCCTTTGATACCGCCGGAACGATCGCCCGCGCACGGCGGTTGATCGAGTTCTACGCCGCTGCAGGAATCGAGCGTTCCCGGGTCCTGATCAAGATCGCAGCAACCTGGGAAGGGATCCGTGCGGCCGAGGTGCTTGAGGCCGAAGGGATTCACTGCAATCTGACGCTGCTTTTTTCCATGCCTCAGGCCGTCGCCTGTGCGGACGCGGGCGTGACACTCATCTCGCCCTTTGTCGGTCGCATCATGGATTGGTACAAACGTCGCGATGGCCGGGATTTCGATCCCGAAGACGACCCGGGGGTGCTCTCTGTCCGGCGCATCTACCAGTATTTCAAGCGGTTCGGTTACCCGACCGAGGTGATGGGCGCGAGCTTCCGGCACGTCGGGCAGGTGCTCGCGCTGGCGGGCTGTGACCTGTTGACCATCAGTCCGGAGTTGCTCGAGCAGTTACGTACCGAAACGGCGGTGGTGAAGCGTCATCTCGATCCCGATCGGGCACGTCGCGAAGTCGTCGAGCGCTTGCGCTTCGACGAAAAGGCGTTCCGTTTTGCTGTCAACGAGGACGCCATGGCCAGTGAAAAACTGTCCGAAGGCATTCGCGCGTTTGTCG
Organism: Pseudomonadota bacterium; assembly: GCA_039800205.1. Taxonomy (GTDB): domain Bacteria; phylum Pseudomonadota; class Gammaproteobacteria; order Burkholderiales; family Burkholderiaceae_E; genus SYIM01. Next base: position 4,277 of record JBDLRB010000177.1, read on the forward strand.
CCGACGGGCGAAGGCTCGACGAAATCCTGGCCTCCCGGATGAAGGCCTGACCCGCCCCGGGTTCGTTGCTGATCTCGGATCGAACCCCAAGCGGGACCCGCCCTCGGGTCTCAGGCGCGACCGGTGCTGCCGAAGCCGCCGCTGCCGCGCTCCGATTCGGTGAATGAATCAACGATCGCGAAGTGCGCCTGAACGACCGGCACGATGACCATCTGGGCGATTCGTTCCAGCGGGTTGATCGTGAAGGCTTCACGCCCCCGATTCCAGCAGGACACCATCAGCGGGCCCTGGTAGTCGGAGTCGATCAGGCCGACCAGATTGCCGAGCACGATACCGTGGCGCACGCCCAGTCCTGAGCGGGGCAGGATCATCGCTGCGTAGCCTGGATCAGCCAGATGCATGGCCATGCCGGTCGGGATCAATTGGGCGTCGCCCGGGGCCAGCGTGAGTGCCGCGTCGATGCATGCGCGCAGATCCAGCCCGGCCGAGCCGGGTGTGGCGTAACTGGGCATCTGCTCAAGCAGACGGGGGTCGAGGATCTTGATCTGGACGTTCATCGGGAGGTCATCGGGCAGGGTTCAGGGCGCCGCGACCGAAGCGGGCAGGCGACGGGCGATTTCATCGACGAGTGCACGGGAGAGCGCATCCTTGCTTGCGCGCGGCAGGGCGATCGTGCGTTCGCCATCCAGAATCAGGATCTGATTGTCATCCCGCCCGAAAGTGTCGGCGCCAATGTTGGCAATCAGGAGCGGAATACCCTTTCGGGCGAGCTTTTCTCGTCCGTTCTGTTCCAGCGCTTCGCTCTCGGCCGCAAACCCCACGCAGAAGGGCGCGTCCGGCCGGCGCGCGACACTGGCAAGGATGTCCGGATTCTGGACGAACTGCAGCGTAGGCACCGATGACTCGTCCGTCTTCTTGATCTTTTGCGCTGAGACGTCCGCGACCCGCCAGTCGGCGACCGCTGCAACGCCGATGAAGCCGTCAAACGGGTGTCCGGCGGTCGCTCGATCGTCCAGGTGGCGGTGGACCGCCTCGTACATCTCCAGTGCCGTGGTGACCGAGGTGCGTTGGACACCCGGTGGGCAGTCGAGGGCCACCGGTCCCGACACCAGGTCGACCTGTGCACCGGCCCGCGCGCAGGCTCGGGCAAGCGCGTAACCCATCTTGCCGGACGATCGATTGGTGATCCCTCGAACGGGATCGATCGGCTCATAGGTCGGCCCGGCTGTAATCAGGATCGAACGACCCTTCAGTACGCCTGGCGTGAAGAAACGCAGCACCGCTTCGACGATCGCATCCGGCTCGAGCATCCGTCCGGGTCCCGTTTCGCCGCAGGCCTGTTCGCCGCTCGTCGGGCCGATCAGTTCGACGCCGTCAGCCAGGAGCTGAGACGCATTGCGCTGCGTCGCGGGGTGTTCCCACATCTGCCGATTCATGGCCGGCGCGATCATCAGGGGACCGTCCCGCGCAAGGCACAGGGTCGTCAGCAGGTCATCGGCCAGACCAGCGGCCAGCTTGGCCATCAGGTCGGCGCTGGCCGGGGCGATCAGGATCAGGTCTGAGGCCCGGGACAGTTCGATATGGGCCATCCCATTGTCGATCCGGGTGTCCCATGGGTCGGTGTAGACAGGCTCGCCCGTCAGCGCCTGAAAGCTCGCCGTTCCAACGAAATGGGTGGCAGCGTCGGTCATCACAACACGAACCCTGGCGCCGGCCCGCTGCAGACTTCGAGCGAGCTCGGCCGCCTTGAAGGCCGCGACTCCGCCCGACACACCCAGCAGGATTTTCTTTCCTTCGAGCAGCATTGCGTGAGCTCCCTTGGCGTCCTGAATGGACCTTCACCGGCTGCGCCGAACGCGCCGAATCTCGTCGATGATTAACAACATCGCCCCAATGGTGATCGCACTGTCGGCCAGATTGAAGGCGGGGAAGTACCAGCCGTCATGGTAGACCAGGAGAAAATCGACCACCTCTCCCCGCAGGATCCGATCGATCACGTTACCGACCGCGCCGCCCAGGATCAGCGAGAGCGCCGTGGCGAATAATTTTTCCTGACCATGGCGGACCAGCAGCCAGGTGATGAATGCCGTAGCGGCCAGACCAATCCCGATGAAAAACCACCGTTGCCACCCGGCTGCCGAAGCCAGCAGGCTGAAGGCGGCGCCCTTGTTGAAGAGCAGGGTGAGATCGAAAAAGCCCGGAAGGACGGGAATACGCTCGGTGTGAGCGATGGTGATCAGCACGAACTGCTTGCTGATCTGGTCAGCGAGGACCAGTGCGAGGGCGATCGCCAGCCAGCGCCCGAGCGCACCAGGCCGACGAGACCGGCTTGGGGCACCCATGTTTATCCGCTCCGGGGTGTGCGATTTGGCCGCATTCTGGTCATGCGAACCGCCGCGATTCGCCGGGGCCGAACAGGTTGCTCAAACAGCGCCCACACAGTCCGGGGCGTGTCGGATCCTGTCCGACGTCGCTGCGCCAGTGCCAGCAGCGATCGCACTTGGTCGAGGAACTGGGTCGAACGATGACCCCCCCAGCGGAGGCCTCGGTCACCCGGACCGCATGGGCCTGAGACGTGATCATTACGAAGCGCAGGTCATCGCCGAGGGCCTCGGCATGGCGGAAGTCCTCTGCACTCAGGCGCAACTCGACTTCAGCCTGGAGCGATGAGCCGATTCCGCCTGCGGTACGCACGGCTTCCAGTTCGCGCAGGACATCGGCCCGAAGGGCCCGGAGTCGCTCCCAGCGCTCGATCAGCGGATCCGCATCGTCCAGTTCAGGGAACCGGTGCCAGACCTGAGTGAAAATCGTTTCGCCCTGCGTCGCGTGAAGCTGGGGTGCGAACAGCGGCCAGGCCTCCTCGGCGGTAAAGGACAGCACGGGTGCGATCAGCCGCAGCAACGAGTGGGTGATATGCCAGAGGGCCGTTTGCGCAGATCGGCGTTGCAGCGATTGCGCAGCCGTGGTGTACAGGCGGTCC
>JBDLRB010000178.1:0-2852 GCA_039800205.1 Pseudomonadota bacterium
ACCCGCACCCGCACCCGCACCCGCACCCGCACCCGCACCCGCACCCGCACCGCGACCGTCGTCCAACGCCCTTCAGTCCACAGCGGCCTTGGCCGATGCTCCACCTGCGGCCCAACCGGCGAAATCGGCCGAGGCACCGACGCTTCGAACGCGCCCCGTCCAGGTGGATGCCCAATGGTCAGGCAATCGGCTACCGCACTACCCGTTCATGTCGCGGCGCCTGGGTGAGCAGGGCGAGGTCCGGCTATCGATTCATGTCGGGTCGGACGGTCGGGTCATCACCGCGCGCGTCGCCCAATCCAGTGGCTGGGAGCGCCTGGACAAGGCCGCCATCGAAGCCGTCAGCGTGTGGCGTTTCATACCCGCCCAAAAGGATGGCGTTGCCGTCGAAGATTGGTACCACGACTGGATCTGGACGTTCCGCCTCGATCAATGAGCCGCTCCAGGTGCCCGGTCGCGGTAGGCTCCAGGACAGAGACCGTCAGCCCCCACAAAAAACCCGATCAATTTGAATGGGTATTCGGCTACAATCCTCCAGGTCACAGGTGCGCTGCTGATTTCGATCAGCAGCGTTAAACGGGAAAGCGGTGCGCTCCGATCTGGAGCAATGCCGCTGCTGCCCCCGCAACGGTGAGCAAGCGCGGTCGCATCATCACGCCACTGGGTCATTCCACCTGGGAAGGCGATGCGGCAAATCTTGCAAGCCCGGATACCGGCCTGTGAAATCCGGGCGGGTTCCAATCCCAACCGGCGCGACTGTGCTACGGGGTGATTGGCACCGACTGTCCTGGCGTCTTGGCGCCTTGGCGTCACCGTCCCTGGCACTTTGTTGTCAACGCAACAGCGGGTGCGCTCGTTGCCAGGGAGTGTCGATGAAAACATTCGTCCGAACCGCGGCAGGCCTGCTGTCCGCAACGCTTGCCGTGTCCGGCTGGGCACAGCAGGCCGCACGACAGCGCCTTGATCCGGTCGTTGTCAGCGCAACGAGAGTTGAACAGAAGCTGAGTGACGTCCTGCCATCCGCCAATGTGATTACCCGAGAGCAAATTGAACAGGCCCAAGCCCCGACCCTGTTCGATCTGCTTCAGGGCGAAGCCGGGATCGAAATCAGCCGAGCCGGCGGTCCGGGCAGCCTCGCCACCCTGCTGATGCGCGGACAGGCCAGCAACAGCGTGGCAATGTTCGTCGACGGCGTCCGAGTGCAGACCGATCAGTATGGCGGTTTGAAATACATCGACATCTCGCCGGACCAGATCGAGCGAATCGAGATCCTCCGTGGCAACATGTCGGCGATTTACGGTGAGGCCGCGACCGGCGGGGTGATCAACATCTTCACACGCGCAGGCTCAGGACCGCGCGCATCGATCCGTCTCGGGTCCCGACAGACCTCGGATCTGTCGGCAGGCTACGGCGTGAATCAGCCCGGATTGAAAGCGAACTTCTCCGTTCAGCGGTTCTCAAGCGAAAGCTATTCGGCAATGAACCCGCGACTGAATCCCTATGTGAATCCAGATCGTGACCCCTATCGACGGGAAGCCGTTTTCACTGCACTCGAACGGCGCATCAACGATCGGTTGGCGCTCGGCGTGCAAGCGAACCTGATCCGAAATGAAGTCCACTACGATTCCGGCAATGCGCCGTCGTCGTGGTCGGCCGGTGATCGGCCCGACGACCGTCACTTCAACGAGACCGAGACATCCGATCTGACCGTGTTCGGCACGCTTCGATTCACGCCGCGATGGTCCTCCCGTGTGGATCTGACGCGTTCCTCATACCGCTATCAGGACTACAAGAACGGGCAACCCGTATCCTGGGGACTCAGCGAAGGGAATCAGACCAGTGCCCAGTGGCAGCACACCTACCGACTGACGGGGGGGCACCTGAGTGCTGGCCTTGATGCCAGACAGTCCGACTTTGAATCATTTGGTGATCGATTCGACCGCAGTGCCCTGGGCTACCACACGGGCTTCAGCGGGATTTCAGGGCGCTTTGACTACCAGCTCAATGCCCGACACGATTCGATCGAGGCCCATTCCAGCACTGACCGAAAGAAGAATAGGGCGGACACCTGGTTGCTCGGCGCGGGCTATTTCGTGACCGATGCGCTCAAGGTCCTCGCCGTACGTTCCACCTCGTTCCGGGCCCCCAACACCGGCGAGTTGTTCGACAGCAGCTACGGCAATCCCGCACTCTTACCCGAATCGCACCGCGGACACGAATTTGGTTTCCAATACGAGGCGTCGATCGGAGACACGCGGATCGTGTGGTTCGAGACCCAGACCCGAAATGCAATTGCCTGGGACTTCGACAGCAATCGGTTTGGCAACGTCTCGCGAGCCCATAACAAAGGGGTCGAATTGAGCGTCAAGGGCCAGGTCGATCGCTGGCGCTACAGACTGGCCGCTGTCGCACAGGACCCGCGCGACCTGTCCGACGATCGTCCCCTTCCCCGACGCGCCCGGACCTACGCATCGGCCGATGTCGGCACGCGGAGCCTGGGGATCGACTGGGCGGCGCGGATCAACCACTCAGGCCGCCGCGCGGACGTCGAGTCGACGCAGTTGAACGCCTACACCGTCTTGCATCTCTTCGCGAGCCGTCCGATCAACCGGGACTGGACCGCGCGACTGAAGGTTGAAAATGCCTTCGATCAGTCGTACCAACTCGCCTATGGCTATGACGCGCCACCGAGAGGACTGTTCCTGAGCATTCACTATCAGCCACAGCAATGAACAGCGGGGGCGGATCCAGGGTACGCGCCTGGTTGGCCGGTTTGGGGGTATGCCTGAGTGCCCTGGCAGCGGGGTCCGCGGGCGCAGCACCCCGACAGGCGATCGTATCGCTGGACCTCT
>JBDLRB010000179.1:0-16003 GCA_039800205.1 Pseudomonadota bacterium
AGCGTCCAGTGCCAGCCAGCGGGCACAGGGTCACCCGGACGCGGATGGGCCATGGTTTCGCGCTCGAGTGCTGCGGCGAGCCAGCGGATCAATCGGGCATCGAAGCGCTCGGTCTCCGTCATACTGCGACCGACCCAATCGGAAAGATTCAACATGAGGCCTCCATTCAGACACTGAGGGCACGGCTGCGCCGGCCTGGGGATGGTTCGACTCCGCTGGGCGCGTTGCTCAGTAGGAGCGCGGCATGCCCAGCACGTGCTCGGCCAGATAGGACAGGATCATGTTGGTGGAAATCGGAGCGACCTGATAGAGGCGGGTCTCGCGAAACTTGCGTTCGACGTCGTATTCGGCAGCAAACCCGAAGCCTCCGTGGGTCTGCAGACAGGCATTGGCCGCCTCCCAGGACGCATCAGCCGCCAGGAGCTTGGACATGTTGGCTTCAGCACCACAGGGCTCGCCCTGATCGAAGAGTTCAGCCGCCCGATAGCGCATCAGACTGGCCGCCTCGACATTGGCAAAGGCCCGGGCGATCGGAAACTGAACGCCCTGGTTCTGTCCAATGGGGCGCTCGAACACCACCCGATCGCTCGCATATCGGCTGGCGCGTTCGACAAACCAGTAGCCGTCGCCGATACACTCGGCGGCGATCAGGATGCGCTCGGCATTCAGTCCATCAAGGATGTATTTGAGACCCTTGCCCTCTTCGCCGATCCGGTTCTCGAGCGGCACCTCGAGGTTGTCGATGAAGAGTTCATTGGTCTCATGGTTGACCATATTGCGGATCGGGCGCATTTCGATTCCGCGACCGATCGATTCACGCAGGTCGACAATAAAGACCGACAGTCCCTCCGAGCGCTTCTTCACCTCGGCAAGCGGCGTTGTCCGAGCGAGCAGCAGCATCAGGTCCGAGTGGCGCACCCGGGACGTCCAGACCTTCTGACCATTGACCACGTAGCGGTCTCCGCGGCGCTCGGCAAAGGTCTTGAGACGGGTGGTGTCCGAACCCGTGGTGGGCTCGGTCACGGCCATCGACTGCATGCGAAGCGTGCCATCGGCAATCGCGGGCAGGATTCGCGCCTTCTGCTCTTCGGAGCCGTGTCGCAGCACACAACCCATGACGTACATCTGGCCGTGGCACGCGCCTGAATTGCCGCCCGCACGATTGATCTCTTCCATGATGACCGAGGCTTCGGTCAAGGACAGACCGGAACCGCCATAGTTTTCCGGGATGAGTGCCCCCAGCCAACCGGCATCGGTCAAGGCCTTGACGAAGGCTTCGGGGAACGCTCGGGCCTCGTCGATCTCCTGCCAGTAGCGGGAATCGAATTGGGTGACGACGGCGCGCACGCCGTCACGGATATGTTGATGCGGATCGCCCGCTCGCTGAATCATGAATGGAACTCCTGTCGCTTACAGTTCGCGGGCAAAGCCCTCTTCGACCAGTTCGGCCGCGCGCAGCAAGGCGCGCGCCTTGACCTCGGTTTCCTGCCACTCGGCTTCGGGAATGGAGTCGTGAACCACCCCCGCAGCCGCCTGCACATTGAGCGTGCCGTCCTTGACCACGCCCGTCCGGATTGCAATCGCAAGATCCATTTCGCCTGACCAACTGAGGTAACCGCAGGCCCCACCGTAAAGGCCGCGCCGGGTACGTTCGAGCTCGTCGATGAGTTCCATCGCGCGCACCTTGGGCGCCCCCGTCAGCGTACCGGCCGGGAAACTCGCCCGCAGCACATCGATGGCATCCAGGCCGGGGCGCAGCAGCCCCTCGACGTTGGAAACGATGTGTTGAACGTGAGAGTACTTTTCGATGACCATCTGCTCGGTGACCCGAACGGACCCCGTCTGCGCAATGCGACCGATATCGTTTCTTGCCAGGTCGATCAGCATCAGATGCTCGGCCCGTTCCTTGGGGTCGGCCAGCAGCTCTTCGGCGAGCGCGCGATCTTCCTCGGGCGTCGCACCGCGCCTGCGCGTTCCGGCCAGCGGGCGGATGGTGACCTTGGCGCCCGCAGCATCGGCCTCTTGCCGGACCAGGATTTCGGGCGAGGCGCCGACCACCTGAAAATCGCCAAAGTCGTAGTAGTACATGTAGGGCGAGGGATTGATCGAGCGCAGTGCGCGATAGAGGGCAAGGGCCTCGTGCGTGTAACGTTTGCGAAGCAGTTGCCCCACCTGCACCTGCATCAGGTCGCCCGCTGCGACATACTCTTTGGCTCGAACGACTGCGGCAAGGTACTCGTCCCGGGGGAACATGCGTGTGATCGCGCCGTCGGACGGATCGCTGCGGGGCCGGGGATCGGCCGCGCCCGCAATCGTACGACCCAGCCGGGACTGCAGTTCACGCAGTCGGCGTCGGGCCTGTACCAGGGCTTCGGGCTGAGCGGGGTCCGCGTAGACGATCAGATAGAGCTTGCCCTGAAGGTTATCGATGATGGCCAACTCATCAACCAGCAGGAACTGCATGTCCGGTGTGCCAATCGGATCAGGCTTGTCACCGGGCCCCAGCCGGGGCTCGATGAAACGAACGACGTCGTAACCAAAGTAGCCGGCCAGGCCGCCGCAAAACCGCGGCAACCCGGGTCGCAGCGCCGTCCGAAAGCGGCGGTAGTAGTTCCGCACGAACTCGATCGGGTCGCCCTCGCTTGATTCGACCACTGCACCGTCACGGACAACCTCGATGCGATGGCCGCGCGAACGAACGAGTTCGCGCGCCGGAAGGCCAATGAACGAATACCGCCCGAAGCGCTCGCCCCCCACCACGGACTCCAGCAGCAGGGTGTGGGCGCGATGCCCCGGATCGGTCAGCTTGAGATAGAGCGAGAGCGGCGTGTCGAGGTCAGCCAGACACTCGACGAGCAGCGGAATGCGGTTGTAGCCCTGCGCCGCCAGCGCGCGAAATTCGATCTCGGTCATGATTTTCGTGCTTCCGGGAGATTGATGGGCTTCAGACGATCGCTGACGTGTGCGAGCGACTCGACAATGGCATCCGCATCAAGAAGCCGCACATCGTGACCCTCGTTATACCCATAGGGCACGATGAAGACAGGCATGCCCGCCGCTCGCGCTGCCAGGGCATCGTTGACAGAGTCACCGATCATCAGCGCTTCCCGGGGGGTGACGCCCAGTCGCTCGCACGCATGCTGGAGGGGCATTGGATCGGGCTTCTTGCGAGGCAAGGCGTCACCGCCCAGCACGATCTGAAAAAAATCGGCCAGCCCTGCACGTTCGAGCAACGCATCAGAAAAACACTGAGGCTTGTTGGTCACACAGCCCAACATCAAGCCGCGCGCCCGCATCGCCTGAAGACCTTCGATGACCCCAGGATACACACTCGCGTACCGACCGTTGATCGACTCATAGTGATGATGGAAGCGTTCCAGCGCGTGCTCGAACGGGGCGGATTCGGCGCGCCCGTCGAGCGCGCCGGTGAGTGCACGGTGCATCAATACCTCGACCCCTTTGCCGACATACGTGGACAGCACCTCGACCGGACGAGCGGCCCGGCCCAGATCGACCAGCGCCGCATTGGCTGCTGCGGCGAGATCAGCGATGGTGTCAAGCAGCGTTCCATCGAGATCGATCAGGACGGCGCGGATTCCATCGAACGACGGCACAGGGATTGTTGTGTCGCTCATCGATTGCCTCCGGCCAGCGATCGACGAAAGGCCGACATGACGGACCGATAGCCCCCATCAGGGTCCGCCGCACCAAACACCGCCGAACCCGCCACGAAGGTATCTGCGCCTGCGGCCGCGACCCGCGCAATATTGTCGATCTTGATCCCGCCATCCACTTCCAGTGAAATGGGCTGTCCGCCCCCCTCCTGATGACGATCGATCCGCGTGCGGACTTCGGCGACCTTGGCGAGTGTCGATTCGATGAACTGCTGCCCGCCAAAGCCCGGATTGACCGACATCAGCAGGATCATGTCGAGCCGGTGCATCACATGGTCCAGCCAATGCAGGGGCGTTGCGGGATTGAAGACCAGCCCCGCCTGGCAGCCGTGATCGCGAATCAGTGCGAGTGTTCGGTCGACATGATCGGACGCCTCGGGGTGAAAGGTAATCAGGTTCGCACCGGCCCGCGCAAAGTCCGGAATGATGCGGTCGACCGGACGAATCATCAGGTGAACGTCGATCGGAATCGCGAGGTGGGGGCGAATCGCACCGCAGACGAGCGGCCCCACGGTCAGGTTGGGAACGTAATGGTTATCCATCACGTCCAGGTGGATCAGATCGGCTCCCGCGGCTTCGACTGCGCGAACTTCTTCGCCAAGACGGGCGAAATCAGCGGACAGGATACTCGGCGCGATCCGGAATGAGCGGGTCATTGATGGGGCCTAGGAGAAGTGAAGGTGAACGGCAGGCTACAATCGAATTCTATCGCCTCAGTCCGCCTCGAATCCGAGCGGCTGACCTCTCTGTCTTCGGAAGACCGTTTCAGTGAGCGACTCACAGTACCAGATCAGTATTCAGGTGCTCTCCCGCCACCTGCCCGAACAGTCCGACCCCGATCGTGGCGTTTTCTCCTTTGCGTATACGGTCAGGATCACCAACAGCGGCCAGGTGGCGGCGCAGTTGGTGAGCCGTCACTGGATCATCCGTGACGGGCGGGGCGAAGTCGTGGAAGTGAAGGGACTGGGTGTCGTGGGGCGACAGCCTCTGATCGAGCCCGGTCAGACTTACGAGTACACGAGTGGCAGTCAGCTGGCGACCCCGGTCGGTACGATGACGGGCAGCTATTTTTTTGTAGCGGAAGACAATCATCGCTTCGATGCCCCGATCCCCGAGTTTGCACTGACGGTTCCGCGTGCGCTGCACTGAAGCGGCCACGCGCACAGCCGACCGTCAGCGTTTACCGCGCATCGTCCACCAGATGAGCAACAGCACGGCCGCGAGAATGCCGAACGCTTCCAGCAGCAGGATCCAGGTTCCGTCCATCATTTCGACTCCTTGCCCGCAGTGTAGCCGGCCGATCGGTCAACATTCCACGTTGTTGAAATGGCTGCCGGCCGGCCTCGCATCACGAATCGTCCACGCCCTGGCCGCGGTTCTGACGCTGTGCGTGTCCAGCCCCATGCTGGGCCAGGTCGTCGATCCCCGGAGCCTGCCGGGCTGGGCCCAGGATCGGATCGAGGCCGTACGGCCCGCCCTTGAAGCGCAGTGCCGGTTGAAGCGCCCGCCCGAACCCTGGGCGCGCCTCTGCCCCGAGCTGCGGGCTGCACAGGACGTGCGCAGCTGGATCGAAGCCCATTTCGAGGCGCGCGTACTTCGTACGGCCCAGGGTGGAGAGAAAGGCCTGATCACCGGCTATCACGAACCCCTGCTGACGGGTAGCCTCGGCCGAGAATCCGCGGCCCAGGCGCCCCTCTATCGCTTGCCCGATGCGCTGGACCCCTCGAAGGGCGGACGACCACCGACCGGCCGAGCGACGGCCTGGCACACGCGAAGCGAAATCGAATCGGGTGCAGTCCGCGGACTGGAGCCCATCGTCTGGCTGGATGACCCGGTGGAGGCGTTCTTCCTGCAGGTGCAGGGCTCGGGGCGCGTCCGACTGCGCGACGGTCGCTGGCTGCGGGTCGCCTACGCCGGACACAATGGGCAGCCCTACAAGGCCATTGGCAAGGTGTTGGTCGACCGGGGCGATCTGACCCGTGAGCAGGCCGATGCGCCCGGTATCAAATCATGGCTCAGGCAGCACCCGGAGCGCGCGATTGAGGTCCTGCAGACCAATCCACGATATGTTTTTTTCCGGGCGCTGACCCTCGCCCGCGATACTGAACCAGCGGGATCGCTGGGGGTGCCGCTCACCCCGGGACGCTCGATCGCCACCGACCGCAGCCACATTGCCCCCGGTGCGATGGTGTTCGTTGAAACGACCGAGCCGGTGTCGGGTCAAGCGCTTCGGGCCCTGATGGTCAGCCAGGATACCGGGGGCGCAATCATCGGTGCGGTGCGCGCCGACGTCTATTGGGGCAGCGGTGAACTGGCCGAGCAGCGTGCGGGCCGGATGCGCCATCCGGGCCGCTTGTGGGTACTGGTTCCAAAGGGTCTGTAAACGCCGGTCGCGCAACCACGCTGAATCGGACGCTGCCCTCTGAGGGTCAGCGCTTGTCGAGCATCGCCTTGAAACGGTCAGGCGGGGCATAGCCCTGCAAACGCTCACCGCTTTCGAAGAACACCACCGGGGTGCCGGTGATACCGAGGCGTCGTGCCAGATCGGCCACTTTGTCGATTGACGTCGGGCAGTTGCCGGCATTGGCGGGGACGCGGTTGTTGAGCATCAACTCGTTCCAGGCTTTCATCGGTTCGGGCGCGCAGAGCGCTCGAGCGGCCTTGCTCGCGGAATCGGCTGCGAGAAAGGCCATCGGGAAAGTGTAGATGGTCACGTCTTCGAGCTTCAGCAGATCAGCGCGTAATTTTTTGCAGTAACCGCAATTGGGATCCTCGAAGACGGCGATTCGGCGTGAGCCCGCGCCGAGCTTCTGGCTGAGTGCGAGATCGAGCGGGAGTTCCTTGAAATCAATCGAGAGCAATTCCTCAACCCGCTCGCGGGTCAGGTTTCGTCGAGAGCCCATGTCAATGAGGTCGCCGCCATAAAACATGAAGCGGGCCTTTTCATCGACGTAGAGCAATTCATTCTGGATCCGGACCTCGAAGATGCCCGGCAGAGGCGTGGCCCGAACCTCATCCACCTTGAAGCGCCCATTGGCGAAGGCCTCGACCGCCGCGCTGATCCGCTCGGTGACCGGACGCGTCTGAGCCGTGGCGACAGACCCCAGAAGGCCCAGGAACAGGGTGAGGAAGAGCGCTCGAGCCAAGCGGCCTACGCCGGTCGCGGTGACGCATGATGTACGCATCAAAATTCTCCAATTGGCGCGGACGACCGGGGAACCGGCCGCCGCAGCGAAATGATTCATCGGGCGGCTCACCCGCCCAGCGCCCGAGCGCTCAGCAAGCGTTTCAGGAGGCTTGAGCGCGCAACAACATCCCAGCCCAGATCACGGGCCCACTGAATGGGCCGATCCAGGGGTGACCACGCGGCCAGCGTGTCTGGATCGAAGATCTTCTGCAAGCCGTCCGTCAAGGTCTGCATGGTCAGCACGGGTTCGGCCCGAGACCGCTCATAGCGTCGCAGCGTCAGGCGCTCGCCGGGATCCTCCGCGCCGCGCAGCGCGCCCAGCAGATCGAACAGATCGCCAAAGCCGAGGTTCATGCCCTGCCCGGCAAGCGGGTGCACGCCGTGCGCCGCATCGCCCACCAACGCGACCCGTGGACCGATCAAGGCAGCCATACGCCCGATCCTCAGGGGATAGCTGTCCACGCGGGAGATCAGCGCCATCGCACCGGCCACGCGATCGCTCATGGCCTCGACCCGCTCGGCCAGCGCCTGGGGTGAGGCGTTGCACAATTGCTCAGCAAGCGCCAGAGGTGCCGACCAGACGATGCTGAAACGCCCCCCGGACCCAGCCCCCGCAGGCAACGGCAGCAAGGCAAGGACACCGTGGCTGCCGAACCACTGCCAGGCGATGCCGCGATGCGGACGCGTACAGTCAAAGTTCGCCACGACGGCACGCTGCGGATAGTCGCGCCAGTCGGCGGCGATGCCCGCGCGCTCCCGAACGGCCGATTGGGCACCGTCCGCGCCGATGACGAGACGCGCCTCGAGCGAGCGGCCATCATCAAGCAGCACGCGGGCATAGGCGTCACGCGGACCCGCCGTGAGCGCAGCGAGCGTGCCCTCGACCAGACGCACCGGGGAGAACCCAAGGGCCTGGCTCAGTGCCTGGGACAGCGCGCCGTTCTCGACGATCCAGGCCAGCGCATCCACACCCGCTGCGTAGGCCGAGAAATCGAGGCTGCGCTCGCGCGTCGCGCCGCTGGGGTGAACACGCATATCGGTGACTGCCTCCAGGCGCTCGGGTGGTAGTGCCGCCCAGACGCCCAAGGGCTCCAGGACCGATCGACTCCGGGCAGACAAGGCGAACACGCGATTATCCTGGCCGGGGGACAGGCGCGATTGAGGCGGTTCGGGACCAATCAGCGCGACCGAGCGCCCCTCGCGAGCCAGCGCCAGCGCCGAGGCCATGCCAATGGCCCCGCGCCCCACCACGGCCACGTCGACCCTCATCGGAATGACTCGTGCGTTCATTGCTGCCGGTGGTTCATCAACAGGGACACGGGTTCAAGGGTTCAGACCGTAGAAGTCAATGACCTGATCGACCCGCTCGCGCGACGGCTGGGCCCCCCAGAACCCATGGCGACTCTGATAGAGGCCCACCGACCGCTTGAGGTCCACCAGGCTTTCCGCCATCTTCAGCGTGACGGCGATGCCATCGATAATGGGTACCCCTCCGATCCGGGTCACGCCGTTCGCCGCGAGGAGGATATTGAGCGGCATTTCTCCGGGAATGATCACATCCGCACCCTGGTCGATCAGCGTCATTGCACTGCGGGTAAAACGCTCGATCAGTTCGCCCGGATCGTTCCATGCGTTCAGCACGTCCTGAAATCCGAACCCGACGGGCTTTACACCCGCGCAACGTGAGGCCAGCCCGTAGAGGCCGATCTGCTCCTGGTAGAGCGGCACCATCGGGGCGATGAAGATCATCAGCCCAAAGCGCGCACCAAGCATACAGGCCATGTGAAAACTGGCCTCGCCATAGCCGACGACCGGCAGGTCGATCAGGCTTCGGATTTCGCGAATGAGCGGATTGGGCAGCGTGCACATCGCGTAAGCATCAAAGCCCTCGTCCGCTGCCTGAAGGCCCTGAGTGATCCACTGCATGCCATGCATCGCATAAAGCGAAGCATGACCGATATCGGTCCCCGGATAGTTACTCGGGTAGGTGCCTGGCTTGACGCCATGAAGCACGACCTCGGTGTCGGGGCGGACCGCCTTTCGGATGTGCGCCTCGATTGCCTGCTGGTAAGCGGGCAGATGGTCAAGCACGGTGAAGCTCTGATGCCAGATTTTCATGGCCATGATGATGTCCTGAGAAACGCTGTGTAAAAACGTGAGCGAGGTCTTGATCGGAGCGCGCGGGTTAGTCGCTCAGCATGCCTCCGTTGAGGTCAAGCACCTCGCCAGTGATGAACCCCGAGGCGCGATCGGCCAGAAACAGAATGGCGTGGCTGACATCATCAACCGTCCCCATCCGGCCCACCGGAATCAATGCACGAAGGTTTTCAGGGAAGGTCGCGGTCATGCGGGTGGCGATCGGCCCCGGTGCGACCGCGTTGACCGTGATGCCGTAGGCGGCGAGTTCGCGTGCGAGGAACCCGGTCAGGGTGTGCACACCGATCTTGGAGACGCCATACGCGATATTGCCCGCCTTCTCCTGCTCCGAGGGGTCGATCCAGGGACGCGCATTCCCCGAATTCTTGCCCACGACTGAACCCAGATTGACGATGCGTCCAAAACCGAGTCGCCTCATGCCGGGGATCACAGCCTGGCAACAAAGAAAGCTGCCCTTGAGGTTGATGTCGAGCACGCGGTCCCACTCGGCCTCCTCAAGTGCCTGCGCCGAGCCGAACGAGGTGACGCCTGCGACATTGACCAGCGTATCGATCGGACCGAGGGACGACTCGATCCGTCCAACGAGCGCGCGGATCTGGGCCGACTGCGTGACATCGAGCCGGACTGCGCGTCCGGGCGTGTCGTCGGCCTCGGCGGGGTCGACCGTTCCCGTCGTATCCGCAGCAACGACCCGCGCGCCCGCGGCACGCAGCGCCGCCACCACAGCCGACCCGATCGCGCCCTCCGCGCCGGTGACCAGCGCGAGGCGACGCTCGAATGCCCCTTTCGGAACCTGACTCATGATGGACTGACCTCCTTTGCCCAACCCGCCTTGCGACGGGCGGCCAAGTGACGGCCCGCCTGTCGACCCAACACGATGCCCTTCAGTACCGACGTGGCGCCGGTGTAGTGGCCGTAGTAGAGGCCCACAATCTCGCCGGCCGCATAGAGCCCATCGATGGGCGCGCCATCGGAATCGAGTACCCGGCCGTACGGGTCGGTCTTCAAACCGCCAAAGGTGAACACATTGGCCGACATGATGGGATAGGCGTGAAACGGCGCTTCGGCAATCGGACAGGCCCAGTTGGATTTCGGCGGCGAAACCCCGGCTGTGCTTCGCCCGTCGAGTTCCAGCGGCCGCCAATCGCCCGCCGGGCACGCGGCGTTGTAATCGGCCACTGTTTTGAGGAGCGCATTCGTGTCAATGCCAAGGGCCTTGGACAAGGCGTCGAGGGTGTCGGCCACAATGGGGGGTTGATCGGTCCGGATGCCCAGCCGATAGTTGGGAATCCGGAGGTGGCGTGCATCCAGAATCACCCAGGCGATGCCCCCGGGCTGCTCGTAAATGCGCCGGGTGACCGGCTCGTACACGGCATCCACGGTGCCCGGTGCCTCATCGGTGAATCGCTGCCCCGCCTGGTTGACCAGGATGCCGTAAGGAAAAATGAATACAGACGGCTCAGCAATGCCTGAGCGCGGATCGACCGGCTCGGCGTGATAGCTGCCAAAATCGCCGCTCGAAGCGGCGCCCTGGGCGAGCGCCATGGCGATCCCTTCGCCCCGGTTGTAGTAGCCGCCCTTGCAGATCGGCCGCAGATACACGGCGCGCGGCCCGACGTACCGCGTCATCATCTCGGCACTGCCCTGAAAGCCCCCGCAGGCGAGCGCAACCGCCCCCTCGAACTGGACTCGAGGCCCCCCTTCGGATCGGGCCATCAAACCTGTCACCCGGCCCTCATCGTTAACGCAGAGCGACTGCGCCGTGGTCTCGTAAAACATCCGAACGCCGAGCTGTTCGGCGCGGGCGGCCAGCAGCTCGACGAGCGCCTGGCCGCCGCCGACCGGCAGCAGGCGGGGCTGCGAGCGGGTCAGAAACTGGGTGGGCAGAAAATCGAAGCGTGCGCCCAGGCCTTCGAGCCAGCGGATCGATGGACCGGCCTCACGGGCAAAGGACTCAAGAAAGGTCGGATCGGCCAGGCTGAGCGCACGGACCAGCCCACGTTCGGAGGCATCGGCGCTCCGAGCGACCAGCTCGGGATCGATCGCACCACTTCCATTGCGCGCCAGATGGTCCTCGAAATCATCGGTCACCTCATCGTGACTTTTCATCCGGAGATAAGCTTCGGTGTAACGACTCTGACCGCCACGCTCCTCGAGCGGCGCACGCTCGAGCACAGCAACCCGAGCGCCCCCCTCCGCGGCTGAGACCGCAGTCGCCAGGCCCGCGATCCCACAGCCTGCGACGATCAGGTCATAGCGTTCGGTTTTCATATTTGTCTCCCTGGGGTCCGTTCAGACCGTGCCTCCAGATCATTCATTCAGGGGAATCCGGTCAGACCACATGATGATAGTCCAGCGGACGGTTCTGATCGAATGCGCGCCCAGAACGCAATGGAAACTCTGCTACACTAATCGGCTGTGGCCAAGTAGCTCAGTTGGTAGAGCAGCGGACTGAAAATCCGCGTGTCGGTGGTTCGATTCCGCCCTTGGCCACCACTATTCAGCGCCCAACCCTCCTCGGTTGGGCGTTTTCATTTGCGCGAAACCCGCGGCATGCGGGACAGAGGGCCGTTCTGCGTGTGCCACCGCTCCCCCGGCATATGGCCGAACAGGGCGCAGTTCGATTCGGTATTGCTCTCTGTTCTTTCGAAACCTTCGCGAACCGTTACGCGGTAGCACACGCAGACCCCTAATCGGATCAACATCTTGTACGTGTGTCGGATGAGGCAGTTGGACAGCGGGGTTGGAGGACTGGGGCCGGTACTACGTGTTCGATGCGGCAGCGGCGTCCGGAGTGCGGCAGTCGATCCTATGGCTGCAACGGGCGCTTGGGGTAGCCGCTGACGGCGTCCTGGGGCCGGTGACGCTAGCGGCCGCCATTTGATCCCGATGCCACCATCTGGCAACACCCTGACGACTACGCGTCGACGCAGCAGTTTGCGCGTGGCCCGCGAGGCCAAGGTCGGCGGGATTTTTATATCGGGCTGTGCGAGATCCCAAACCATCGTGGTGCCTGGCGCTACTGACACCAGCGGGCTTTGCCAAGCCCAAACCTCACGCCGAGAGACAGACCTGGTACCCGGTGTTGTCGCCGCATGAGGTGACGCTGCGACGGGATACGGAGTCGATGCAGTTTTCTGCGAAGGGGGGTAGCGCAGGATTTTGTCGAACTGGCGAGGCCGCGACAGCACCCGCTGGCCAGCCTTGCTGCGCTTTAGCCTACAGGGTTTCTTCACATTCCGCTCGGCCCATTCATGTGGGTCCTTGGCGCACGGAGCTGTCGCTTGGTGAGAGCGGTGCTCGGTTCGCCGTCGCGGCTGTTTGCGCAAACTTTCGCAATAATTCCTCGCGTTGGCCGGGTTAGCGTCGGGACACGTGGTCGCAACAATCACTCGTCAATCCGCTACGGGGAGCCCAACATGTCGCGCTTTATCCTGCGCCAGATCGCGCGTAATCAATCTGCCAAAGACACCGTCGTAGACCGTCATGCAAGGATTCAGGCAGAGGGTGGCGTCACCTATCAGCTTCTAGACGCTCGCTCAATGAAGCCTGCCTCGGGCGTGGTGCTCAAGCGCAAAGGTGATGCCCTGGTGGTGGAAGCCGATGGCCAAGTCATCGTCGAGGTGGAGCGGTTTTACGGGTCTCAGGCGGGCGCTGTGTTTGAGGCAAGCGAAGGCGGCGGAACAATTCAGCTTGTCACTGAGGCCACGGCGTTGCCGGAACTGAGCGCGGGTGCAGCACAAAGTGCAGGCGTTGCAGCAGCGACTGTGGGTCAGAGCGGTGCGCCAGCGCTTGGCGCGTTCGTGCTCGGCGGTCTCGGGCTAGTTGCTTCGTCTGGCAGTACGGCCGCGCCAGTCAATAACACGGTGGTCGCCAGGGTGGTGGCTGGACCTGTGGTCAAGGACAATGACCTCATTGCCACGATTTACGCGGCCGATGGCACCACGGTGCTGGGCCAGGGTGCCATCAACGAGGATGGCACCGTCACCGTGAAGGTAGGCAGCTAGACCGGTGTGGTGATCGTTAAGGTACAAAACGATCAAAACCCCGCCAACGATCGTGCGGACTACATGGATGAGGCCACGGGGGTGGCCAAAGACCTGGGCGATGCAGTGCTCTCCAGCATGGGCGAGATCGTCACCCTGAATGGCGTCATCACGCTGAACGTCAATATCCTGACCGCGCTCGCTTATCACGAGGCCGCTGAAGCAGCGAAAGGCGCGCCGCTGACCGCGCCGCTGGTCCGTGACACCAACGCGGCTGTGGCGAAGGCTTTCGGATTGGAGAGCCTCACCGAGGGCGACATCAAGACCATCGTTGATCAGAGCGGCAACGCATCATCCTCGAACAAGTACGGGGATTTGTTGGCAGCGCTGTCGGGGGCCGACAAGAATAATGGTGGGAGCGTCAAGGCTACGCTCGATGCGCTAATTTACGAGGTCAGCGTAACGGGGGCAACCGCCACCTTGACCCCGGCCGTTACAACCCTGCTAAGTGAAGGTGCCAAGACTGTCGATCCGGCTAACTCGAAGGGCTTGCTGAGTACGGTTCAGAGCGCACTTCAATCGAGCAGTACCACGACACCGCCTTCGACACCGCCCTCGACACCCCCCTCATCACCGGTGACAACAGACACCACGCCGCCTGTGGCGAGCGTGACGACTGCGACCATTGCCAATACCGGCAGCGCAGTGGTGCGAAGCACCGAACCCGGCACTGCGTATCTGGTTAGCAGTACCGTGTCGGTGTCCAACCTCGCCTCCATCACCTCGGCGGCCGACAATCTGTGGAACCCGGTGGCCATCAGTGCGGCCAACACCGACACCAACCTAGCCGCCACGGGCCTTGTGGAGGGTACCTACAGGGTTTATGCCGTTGATGCCGCGGGCAACCTCTCGGCCCCGTCCCTCGACAGCATTACCATTACCCTCCCCCCACCCGAGCCAGTTGAGCTATCGAATATTGCGTTAGGCATCGGTGGCTTTGTGATCAACGGCCAGGCGGCGAACGACCAGAGCGGCTTCAGCGTGGCCTCAGCCGGGGACGTGAATGGCGATGGCCAGGCGGACCTGATTGTGGGGGCCTACCAGGCCGACCCCGCTGCAGGAAGCAATGCAGGGAAGAGCTATGTGGTTTTCGGCAAGTCCTCCGGGACGGCGATTGACTTGTCAGCTGTTGAAGCGGGCACCGGTGGCTTTGTAATCAACGGCCAGGCGGCGGGCAATTTTAGCGGGTACAGCGTGGCCTCAGCCGGGGACGTGAATGGCGATGGCCTGGCCGACCTGATTGTGGGTGCCGGGAACGCCGACCCAGCTGCAGGAAGCGATGCAGGCAAGAGTTATGTGATCTTCGGCAGCACCACCGGCGCCTTCACGAAGACTGCTGTCGACGAGCTGGGCACCACCGGCAATGACGCGCTCTCAGACACTGGCGCCGCCAAGACCCTGGTGGGCGGCGCAGGCAATGACATCCTCTCGGCCACGGCCGCAAGCGTGCTCTACGGCGGCAGTGGCAATGACAGTTTCCAGATCGACGCTGCCATGATCACCGCCCTGCTGGCACCCATGGGCAGCGGCGGTAACGTCGATCAGTTGGCCCGCATCGATGGCGGTACCGGCATTGACACGATTGCACTCTCAGGTGGCGGGCTGGCCCTGGACCTCACGCAAATCGCTAACCAGTCTGCCAGCAACACGAACGGCAGCAGCCGCATAAACAGCATTGAGGCGATAGACCTCACCGGAACCGGCAACAACACCTTGAAGCTCAAGGTGAACGATCTGTTCGACATGACCGGGTTCTATACCTTCGCCGCCACCGGGCGACGCCAGTTGCTCGTGAAGGGCAATACCGGCGATGCGGTCGATTTGGACGATGGCAGCGGCACCACGGGATGGACCCAGGCGGGTACTCAGACGATCGACTCAGTCACCTACGACGCGTGGAACCACAACACGAGCCTTGCGACCCTGTATGTCGCGCCGAGCATCAGTGTGATCTGAGGTCCAAAGGGGGGCTCTATGCCCCCTGCGGGTAACAGCCCGCTTGGCATACGCTTTGTTCTCTAAGATCAGGCCTCGCCCAACAGTCTGTCGGTCACCGAATTCACTACCGCGGGGTTCACCAAAGGCTTCATGGTGACCTACCTCGGCCAGACAGGCATGGATCAATGGTCGCTTGCCGCCAAGATGGATTTGGTAGGTGACGGCGACGGCGATGATCAGCAGGCCATTGCAAGCTTGAACGGCGGTACCGGTATCGACACGCTGAAACTCGACGGCGCGGGGTAAGCGCTCGCCTAGGGAATCGCTGAACAAATCGGCTTTTTCAACCTTGTGAACTCGAAAATCTACAAACCATCTGCTCGACGACCTGAATTGGTCAGAAACCGCCCTTTTTCGAGCCAAAAAACGGCTCTGTCGGGTGCTTGTCGAGGCCGACCGCTCGGGAAATCGATTTGGCTTAAGTTGGGCCTGTGGTTTGCGGTAACGAGCTGCTCAATCGCTATCTTGCCGGCGCCAGCGAAAGTCCGGAAGACTGGCCAGATTGAACCCCCGCGAGGCCTACGGGCTGAGCGGGCCCATCATGCCCGCCATTTAAGCGACCATCGTCAAAGGCTCGATTTCTCGTTGGATCAGTTTGGCGCTCAGCTTTTCAGCCTTACGCAGGTCATAGGCTGCCTGCAAGGCAAGCCAACCCTGAGCCTCACTGCCGAAATAGCGCTCAAGGCGCAGCGCAGTATCTGCCGACACACCGCGCTTGCCGTCGACGATTTCGCGCAGACGGGAGTAAGGCACACGCAAAGCCAGCGAAAGGGCACGAACGCTCATGCCCATTGGCTTGATGTAGTCCTCCAGCAAGACCTCACCTGGATGAACGGGGCGCATTCCGTTTTTGAACATGATGGTCCTCTGTCTCGGTCAATGTGGATCTTCGATCACAACATCGAATGGGCCGCTCGGCCCCCATTTGAACGTCAGTCGCC
>JBDLRB010000180.1:0-20284 GCA_039800205.1 Pseudomonadota bacterium
GATTCAGGCTGCGGCTGAGCTCGACCTGAGGCAGTTGATGGGCGTTCCAGACAATTACGCTGTGCTCTTCCTGCAAGGCGGCGCCAGCCTGCAGTTTTCCGTCCTGCCCATGAATCTGATCGGACGTCGGGCGGGCCAGGCCGATTATGTGACGACTGGCGAATGGTCCCGCAAGGCCTTTCGCGAGGCGAAGCGATACGGCACCCCTCGGGAAGCAGCATCTTCCGAACCGTCTGGCTTCGATCACATTCCGGCTCAGGCGCACTGGACGCTCAGCCCGGATGCAGGCTATGTCCATCTTTGCTCGAATGAAACGATCGGAGGTCTCGAATTCAACTGGATCCCCGACACCGGCGACACACCGCTGATTGCCGACATGTCGTCCAACATCCTGTCGCGTCCGATCGATGTCTCACGCTACGGTCTGATCTACGCGGGTGCACAGAAGAACATTGGTCCGGCCGGCCTGGTGATCGTGATTGCCCGCAGAGACCTGCTCGGTCATGCCTTGCCGGGCACCCCACCGATCCTCGATTACAAGGCGCTGGCCGAACACGATTCCATGATCAACACACCGCCGACCTTTTCGGTCTATCTGGCGGGTCTGGTTTTTCAGTGGCTGATGCGCCAGGGCGGCGTGACCGAAATGGAGCGCCGCAATATCGAGAAAGCGTCTCTGCTCTATGACTGCATCGACGCAAGCAGCCTCTACCGCAATCGGATCGCCCGGGCGGATCGCTCGCGCATGAATGTCCCCTTCCAACTCACCGACCCTGCGCTCGATCAGCGTTTCCTTGCAGAGGCCGAGGCACAGGGCATGGTTCAACTGAAGGGACACCGCAGCACGGGCGGTATGCGGGCATCGATCTATAACGCGATGCCCCTCGCCGGCGTACGTGCGCTGGTCGATTTCATGCGCGAGTTCGAACGCACCGCCTGACCCGAAGCGCTCAGGACCGGTTCGGCCGCTCAGCCTGTCCTTCCCTGCCGGCCACAGTCCGCGCTGGAGAGGGCTGGACCGACTCCAGGACTTGAAGGACCTGCTGGTCGTCAACCTGCGGAAAGTCGCGATAAAACGCCGATACCGCACCAAAAAACGGGGGACGCCACGGGCAGAGGACACGATCGGCGTGCTGGCCCACCCAGTCCAGGGCCTCGGAGGACGCAACCGGAACCGCCGCAACGAGTAGCGCAGGGCTCCGGCGTTTCACCCAGTCGAGCGCACTCACCATGGTTGCCCCGGTTGCCAGGCCATCATCGACCACGATCACCGTGGCGGATTCGATCGCGTTGTCAGGAGGCGGCCTGCGATACAGCCGCCGTCGCTCGAGCAGGACCTGACGCTGCCGGGTGAGCTCGTGCGTGAGCCACGCCGCGTCACGCATCGCGTCCAGGCCGGGACTCAACGTAACGCACCCCTCCTCGTCCACCGCGCCCAGCGCGAACTCGGGGTGACCGGGGGCAGCGAGCTTTCGCACCAGCACCAGGTCAAAGCGAGCGCCGAGCGCCCGAGCGATGCGTACCCCCATCGGAACGGCGCCTCGCGGAATCGCCAGAACAAGGGTCTGCGGCGCGGCAAACGCCCCCAGTATCGCGATCAACGCATCGGCCGCATCATCGCGATCCCGAAAACGGTGACGCTCGTTGTGCACTCCGTGTGAGCTGATTTCAGACATCGTCACAGTTTGCGCGGGACCCAATGGCCCGCGCTGACGCACATCAATTTCACGGCCATGAGTCCCCGACACAATGGATCCTCCGCAAGGAGCCCCTCCATGACGAAGTCAGCCCAGTCCTCTGCCCGTGTACGACCCCGGCCCGCGCCGGATGACCTGAACCCGGGCTCGCCGTATTCGCTGCGGGCAGACTGGGATCGCCTCGGAAATCCGCTGGCCTCGATGCTCCTGGGGGCCGACGATGCGTTGCGCTGGAGCTTTCGGTGTCTGGGGATCCAGCGGGCGACCCATACGGACCCCACACAGATCGCGCAATTGCGTGAGCGCCGCCTCGCTGCGCTTCTTCAGCATAGCCGCAGACACTCCCCCCTGATGCAACGCCGGCTGGCCGGTATTCCGGACGATACGGCCATCGAGTCGCTACCGATCACGCCCCGGGAAGAACTCATGGCCTCATTCGATGAGTGGGTTACCGACCCGAGCCTGAGACTCGAAGAGCTTCGCGCCTTCATTGCATCGCCCGATCGTGCAGGAGAGCCCTATCTGGGACGCTACGCCGTCTGGACCAGCTCGGGGACTTCGGGAACCCCTGGCATTTACGTCACGGATCCGGACGCACTGGCCGTCTACGAGGCCCTGACCAGTGCACGCAGCGCATGCGGTCGCGCGGCGCCGACCCTCTGGCAGGCCATGCTTGGCGGAAGCCGAATCGCGTTGATTGCCGCAACCACCGGACACTTCGCCGGATTCGTCACCTGGGAGCGTATGCGGCGGCTTCACCCCTGGCTTGAGCTGAGCGCACGCACCTTTTCGATTCTTGAACCACTGGACCAGATCGTTGCCGAACTCAACGAATGGGATCCCGCCATGATTTCGAGCTACCCGAGTCTGCTGGCCATGCTCGCCGATGAGCGACGGGCGGGACGTCTGAACGTCCGACCGAAATTGCTGATGTCGGGTGGGGAAACCTTGCCTCTCGCCGAGGCCCATGCGCTCGCGCGCACGTTCGAGTGCCCGGTGCATGATGAATATGGCGCATCGGAGTGCATGAACATTGCCTGGAGCTGTGAGCAAGGCGCACTGCATCTGAACGCAGACTGGGTGATTCTGGAGCCCGTGGACGACCAGATGCGCGTCGTCCCAGCGGGCACCGCTTCAACGGATGTCCTGATCACCAATCTGATGAACCATGTTCAACCGATCATCCGTTATCCGCTCGGTGACCGGGTGACCCTCGTGCGGGGCGACTGCGAATGTGGATGTCCGCTTCCGCGGATTCGGGTGAACGGTCGCCATGACGACGTGATCCGGCTGCCGGGCACTCACGGACAGCGGGTCGGCATCCTGCCCCTCGCGCTTGAGACGCTCGTCGAGGAACAGCCCGGCATCGGTTCGTTCCAGGTGGTCCAGACGGCATCCGATCAGCTGGCGGTGCGCATTCGAACCGCGCCAAGCGTCGATCGCACGGCCGCGTGGCACGCTCTGGAACATCGGCTCCTGCGCTGGCTTGCCGTACAGGGCGTCCACGCTCGACTCACGCTTGACCCCACCCTGCCGGAACTCGATCCTCGGACGGGCAAACTCCGTCGGGTCATCACGCCCGGGTTCGAACAGGGCAGCTCACTCAGCCGGGCTTCGCACCGGGCTGTCCGTCCTCGACCACGAAGCGGGCGCGGGTCGCGATCGCGCTTGCCGGATTCCTGACGTCGTCCACGACCCGCAACGCGACCTCGCAGCGCTCGGCACTCAGCCGAACGGAGACGTAGCCGCGATACGCCGACTCGGCCAGACGCACGTGGGGGTTTTCCACCCTCTGCGCATCAAGGTGACGCTGATCACGACCCTGCGACGTGATCGATGTCCCACAAAACTCGGTCGCGATCACCGGAGAATCCAGTCGATCAAAATCCTGGTGAACATCGCAGACCCAGTTGGCATGGACATCGCCCCCGATGATCAACGGATTGGCCACGCGGTGGGTCACCAACGCATCGGTCAGTCGCCTGCGCGCTGCAGGGTAACCGTCCCAACCGTCGGTCCAGAATCGCTCGCCCGGCCCGGGCATCGAATCTGCCTTCGAAAACAGGGTCTGCTGGGCAATCACGTTCCACCGGGCACGGCTGGCTCGCAATGCGGTCGACAGCCATTTTTCCTGCTCAAAGCCGAGCAGTGTTCGAGATGGATCGAACAGCGAATCGCACTGTGATACCACCCGTGAGCCGCCCCGACCCGGGCGGGGGCAAGCCTGGTGATCACGATACTGACGATCATCGAGTACAAAGAACTCGGCGAGCGCGCCGAAACGGTGATGCCCATAGAGCCGCATCGCACCCTGATCGGGACGCGCGATTTCACGCAGGGGCATATGCTCGAAAAAAGCCTGATAGGCGGCTGCACGACGAGCGAGGAAGCCCTCGGCGAGATCTTCCGCCCGGTCTTTCGCATAGTCGTTGTCCACCTCATGATCGTCCCAGGTCACCAACCAGGGCGCAGCTGCGTGCATGCGCTGAAGATCCGGGTCGGCGCGATAGAGCGCATAGCGGGCACGATACGCCTCGAGCGTGTGGGGCTCCGGCGCACCGTGGGATCGCACCCGGTTACGGCCCCAACTGCTCTCGTAAATGTAGTCTCCGAGGAATACAACCAGGTCGGGCGCCTCGTCATGCATGTGACGCCAAGCCGCATACCAGCCTTGCTCGTATTGCTGGCAGGACGCGAAAGCGAATCGCAAGGAGCCGCCTGCCTGCGCAGCGGGCGGTGCCGTTCGGGTTCGTCCGACCGGGGACGTCGCGGAACCACCCGCGCCTCCCAGGTGAAAACGGTACCAGTAGGCGCGTCCCGGCTGTAATCCGGTGACCTCGATGTGGACGCTGTGGCCGTGCGCCGGATGCGCGTCGGTCACACCGCTTCGGACGATCGTTCGGAACGACTCGTCTTCGGCCAGTTCCCAGCGAACAGGCCACCGCTGAGGCCCGAGTCCGTGCGGCGAAGCAGGATCGGTGCACAAGCGGGTCCAGATCACGACCGAATCCTCGAGCGGTGCTCCGGAGGCGACGCCCAGCGCAAAGGGCGCGTCGATCAATGGACCGCCCAGGGGCGGACGGGCTTGAAGCGGAGCGGCCCGCCAGGCGGCAAGCGCGGCCAGGCAGGCCGCGCTACGGCCGAACCATTGGCGACGCGTCAGGAGGAGGCCCGCGGCAAAGCCAGAGGATTCATGCCCCATCACGATGTCCTTTCAGATCGAGCGAGTCCAGAGGCGTCGTGTGGAGGCCCGCTTTCGCCCAATCACGGTAAGCTTGGTTTTCCAGTTCATACACGGAGTACGATGACCATGGGATCGATGATCGAGTTTGATCGGGCCGACGGCAAGGCTCAAGCCCGCGGCTATCTGGCCGAGGCCGCACGAGCGGACGCGCCCGGTGTGGTGGTGATCCAGGAATGGTGGGGGCTGCAGGATCAGATCAAGGGGATCTGCGATCGTCTGGCGGCGGCAGGCTACCACGCGCTGGCGCCGGACCTCTACGGGGGCATTGCCGTGCCCTACCATGACCCGGACGCCGCCAATCGGGCCATGGGTTCGCTGGACTTCATGGATGCCACCGACAACGCTGTACGGGGAGCGATCCAGTTCCTGAAACGTCGAGGAGGCCGCGTCGGGCTCACCGGATTCTGCATGGGTGGGGCGGTCACCGTGATCGGCGCCGTACGCATCCCGGAACTCGATGCCGCGGTCTGCTTTTATGGCCTCCCGCCGGCGCAGGCCGCCGACCCGGCCCGGATTCGTGTGCCGTTCCAGGGCCATTTCGCCAATCGCGATGACTGGTGCACGCCGGAATCCGTGACTCAGTTCGAGACGATGCTCAAGGCCGCCGGCGTCCAGGCCGACCTGTTCCGATACGACGCGGACCATGGCTTTGTCAACGAACAGCGCGATGCCGTCCATGATGCGGCCTGTGCCGCACGGGCCTGGGAGCGCATGCTCGGGTTCTGGAAGCAGCATCTGGGCTGAGACGGTTCGTAAAACCCAATCAACGCGCCCCCGTCGACCGGCGCTGCGGCAGGACGACGGTGGCGATCGCGATCACGATGAAAACCAGCGCCAGCCAGTCCTGCCAGGCGGCCTGTTCACCGAGTACAAAAATGCCCGAGAGCAGACCAATCGCGGGGATGCTCATGACCGACAGACTGCTCGCGACCGGACTGACGGTCGACACAAGGCGGAACCACAACCACTGCGCGATGCCGTAGGCGAGCAGCCCGTTATAAAGCAGGGAGAACCAGCCGCCGGGCGAGGCGCGACCCTCCCATTGGCCCCACTCGGTGATCACTGCGATCAAGGCGCAAATCGCAAATGAAATCAGCATGGACCAGAAACTGACCACCAGCGCCGAAGTCGGCTGCTGGCGCCGCCGCATGAGGTGCGTGCCATAGCCCCAGGCTGCAGCCGAGATCAGGATCAAGGTCGCCCCCAGGGGGCTGCCCCGCAACGTCGACAGCTCATTCCACATCAGGAGCACCACACCCAGCGCAGCGGCCACCACGCCCACAGCCAGCCGACCGCTGGGACGCTCGCGAAACACGACGATGCCGATGACGGCCGTAAAAATGGGCATCGTGTAGCCCAGGATCGCCGCGCGGCCCGATGACAGCAGCGCCACACCGTAGATGGCCAGCACCGACCAGACAGTCATGTTCGCAAGGGTGATCACCAGCAACTCGCGCCAGTACTCCCGCGCGACCCGAAGCTCGGCCGCCTGTATCCGGGCAAAGAACCCGATCATCATCACACCCAGCAGCAAGGTCAGCGCGCGAAACGTCATCGAAGGGAATTCGGACACGCCGGTCTTCATGGCCGTCCAGTTGAAGCCCCAGGTGAGGGAAATGACAGCGACCAGCCACAGATCCCGGGCAGGAATGCGTTGCGGCCCGCTCAAGAGGGCCTCGTGATCGGGGCAGGCCGTTGAGCCGCTAGAATCGGTCGCATTGAACTTGTCTTTCAAGGATCCGGAGATTGGACTTCGTATTGTCTCTCAGCCAAGCCTGTCTGCGTGCCGATTCGATGCTGTGCGTCGGCCTTGATCCGGATATCGCGCGGCTACCGGCCACCGTGGGCCAGGGCGAGCGCGCCATTTTCGAGTTCTGCAAAGCCATCATTGATGCGACCGCCGATACGGTCTGCGCATTCAAGCCCCAGATTGCGCACTTTGCCGCACTGCGCGCCGAAGACGTGCTCGAGGACCTCATCGCCCACATTCATGACCAGCACCCGGGTCTGCCGGTCATCCTGGACGCCAAGCGCGGGGATATCGGTTCGACCGCAGAGCGGTACGCCATCGAGGCCTTCGAGCGCTATCGCGCGGACGCCGTGACCGTCAACCCGTACATGGGCTTTGATTCCATCGAGCCCTGGCTGGCCTGGCCGGGACGCGGCGTCATCTTGCTCTGCCGAACCTCCAACGCCGGCGGCGCGGATCTGCAGGCGCTCGACGTCGGGGGTGAAACGCTGTACGAGCGGGTCGCCCGACTGGCGGCCGGGCCCTGGAATCGCTCCGGTCAGCTGGGGCTGGTCCTCGGGGCCACCTTCCCTGCTGAGCTCGCACGCGTGCGGGCGATCGCACCGACGCTGCCGATGCTGGTACCCGGGATCGGCGCGCAAGGCGGCGACATCGAAGCGACCGTCGCTGCAGGACGAACCGCCGACGGCTGGGGAATGATCATCAACTCCTCACGGGCCATTCTCTATGCGAGCGCCGGGGACGATTTCGCAGCCCATGCCCGGTCGGTCGCCCTGGCCACCCGAGACGCGATTCGACAGGCTCAGAGACACCATCGGGCCACCTGAGCTCGCCCTTGAGCGAGGGGCCCCCTTGAGGCCGGGCGCCGGCTTCAGTCCTCATTGACGAATGTCGACAAAACGACAAGAATTCACGAATCGTGTCGCGTCATTACGCTGACGCGAACGCCCGCTGACGCGCGCCAACGCCGCTGAACTGGCGCCATACCAAAAACAGGAGACTCGATGTGAATCAGGGCACAGGAGGCAACGCGGTCGTCGAGGCCTTGGCCGCACACGGTACGGAACATGTTTTCGGGCTGATCGGCTCGGCGGGCATGGAAGTATTCGACGCGTTGTACGGGCGCACCGATATTCGATTCGTCGGGGTGCGCGACGAGCGAACCGGGGTCCACATGGCAGACGGATACGCACGCGCCGGTGGGCGGGCCGGGGTCTTTCTGGCGGGACAGAACGGTCCGGGCGTGACCAACCTCGTCACGGGTCTGGCCCAGGCAAGCGCGGCGTATTCGCCCGTCATCGCCGTGGCTGGATCACTTTCTTCGGCCCATGTCTACCGCGATGCGTTTCAGGAGGTTGATCAGCAGGCTTTGCTGCGTACGGTCACCAAGAAAACCTGGTCGGTCCCGCAGGCACGCCGCATTCCGGAAATTCTGAGCGAAGCGTTCCGAACGGCGCTGACCCCTCGGCAGGGCCCCGTCGCAGTCAATATCGCCCGTGACCTGCTCGCCGAGACAACAACCTGGGATGCGGCCGTCCCGTTCAAGGGCTGGGCAGACGGTGGGACAACTGCTGCTGCCCGAATCGAAGCCGCCGCCCGAATGCTGGCCAGCGCAAAGCGCCCCCTGATTCT
Source organism: Pseudomonadota bacterium (assembly GCA_039800205.1). GTDB lineage: Bacteria > Pseudomonadota > Gammaproteobacteria > Burkholderiales > Burkholderiaceae_E > SYIM01. Next base: position 8,324 of record JBDLRB010000180.1, read on the forward strand.
TGCAGGAGGCGGGGTCAAGAACGGGCGCTGTGCGGACGCTGCGCTGGCGCTCGCCGAGCTGCTGCAGGCGCCGGTCACGATGTCACCGGGTCATGGTGATGCGATCGCCTGTTCGCACCCGCTTTACGCTGGACAAGTGGGCCCTCGAGGCAATGTCGTCGCATCGGATCTGGCCCGCAGCGCGGACGTCATCCTCGCGCTCGGCACGCGTCTGGGCTTCAACACGACGTTCTACACCTACGACAATCTGAACCGGGACGCCCAAATCATCCAGGTGGAACTCGAAGCGACCGCAATCGGTCGATTCTTCCCAGTCGAGTTGGGCATCCACGGCGAAGCCGGCGAAGTCGCTCGCGGCCTGGTCGCTGCCTTGAAGGGACACCAGCCCGCACCCGAGGTCATCGAATGGACATCGGGATTTGCCGCGCGTCGGGTCGCACTGCTTGCTGAACGGGATCGCACGGGAGCGCCCGCCGAGGGCCGTATCCAGCCGGCTCAGCTTTACCGGGCCTTGCGCGCCGTCGCGCCCACCGATTCGATGTTCACGATGGATGCCGGCACCCTTTGCCTGCAGGCGACCGACCAGCTGCACTATCACCAGCCCCCTGCACTCTTCACGCCGCTCGACTTCGGCCTGGTGGGCTTCTCGTACGCCTGCGGACTCGGCATCAAGCTCGCCTGCCCCGATCGTACGGTGATCAGCTTGATGGGCGACGGCGGCTTCGGCATGACCACGAGCGAGATCGGCACCGCGGTCAGTCAAGGCATCGCAACGGTCTGCGTAGTGATGAACAACGGTTGCTGGGGCGCGGAAAAAGCCTACCAGCGCGACTTCTTTGGCGGACGTTATCTGGGTGCCGATGTCCCCAATCCGCCGTATGACCAACTGGCACGGTTGTGGGGAGCCGAGGGCTTTCGCGTCGATCGCGCCGCTGAGCTCGAGTCGGTCATTGCTGCGGCCATCGCCTGCGGCAAGCCGGCCATCGTCGACGTGATGGTCGACCCGGACGCCCTGTACAGTTTCCGACGCGACTCGTTCAAGCATCGGGACAGCACCGCGTCGAAGTCGTGATGGCGCCCAGCGAAGTCGACTTTATCGTGGTGGGCGCCGGCTCGGCCGGTTGCGCGCTCGCCGCCCGGCTGGCGGAAGACCCTCGCGGCTGGCAGGTCCTGCTGGTCGAAGCGGGTGGCCCCGACACGAACCCCTGGATCCACGTCCCCCTGGGCGTCGGGAAACTCCTGACCAACCCCCGCTATGCCTGGCCCTTCGAGACCGAGCCCCAGGCTCAGATGAACGGCAAGACCGTGTACTGGCCGCGTGGTCGGATCCTGGGCGGATCGAGCTCGCTGAACGGCATGGCCTATGTTCGGGGTGATCCACGCGAATACGATGACTGGGCCGCTCAGGGGATTCAAGGCTGGAGTTGGCACGACCTGTTGCCCTGGTTCACCCGGCTCGAGCAAGCCGATGCCCAGGCCGGTCCGGGTCGGGGTCAATCGGGCCCGGTACGCATCACAGATCGCGCCCACTACGACCCCGACCCTTTATCAGATGCTTACCTTGCCGCCTGGCAACAGTTGGGGGTTGCGCCGACGGCCGACTACAACCTCGGTTCATACGAAGGCGTTCGATACCTCGAACAGACGGCCTGGCGGGGTCAGCGATGGAATACCGCCCGGGCCTACCTGCGTCCCGCTCGCAAGTCCCCGAACCTGACGGTGCTCACCCATGCGCCGGTTCAGAGAATCTGCTTCGACGGTGAACGTGCCTCGGGCGTCGAGATCCGTCTGGCCGGACAAGGCCTGATCATTCGCGCGCGCCGCGAAGTCCTCCTGAGCGCGGGGGCTGTGCAATCCCCCCAGCTGCTCGAGGTCTCCGGGATCGGCGACCGACAGCGTCTGGAGGCCATCGGCGTGACGCCACGCCTGCACCGACCGGCGGTCGGCGAAGGCATGAGTGATCATCTGCAGCTGCGCTGCACCTATCGCACCACGGCTCCGATCACGATCAACGACATCATGCGCAGCCCCTGGCACAAGCTCCGGGTGGGCCTGCAATACGTGCTGACCCGAAAGGGTCTGATGGCGGGGACCTCGTCCACCGCTCACGCCATCACACGTTCGGATCCGGCACTCGAGCGCCCAGACGTGATGGTGCGGATCTATCACATCAGCGGCAAAGACCGCTATGCGAGAAACGCAGGGCCGGGTGCTGCAGGCGGAATCGATCGCTTCTCGGGCTTTTCGATCGGTGGGTTCAAGCTCTATCCTCAATCGCGCGGCTCGATCCATGCCCGTACGCCCGACATCGCGGACCCACCGGCCATTCAGCCGAATTATCTGGATCACCCCGAGGATCGCCACACTGCAGTCCGGCTACTCAAGCTGATCCGTTCGGTCGCCGCGCAACCGGCCCTTAAACCCTGGATCCTCGCCGAGGAGCGACCCGGTGCAGGCGCCGCGAGCGACGAGGAGCTGCTGGACTATGCACGGGAAACAGGCCAGACCGCCTGGCATACCGTAGGGACCTGCAGGATGGGCGCCGATGCCGACGCCGTGGTCGATCATCGCCTGAGGGTGCGGGGCCTCGAGGGTCTGCGCGTCGTTGATATCTCGATCATGCCCACCATCGCCTCATCCAACACCAATGCGCCCGCGATCATGATTGGCGAAAAGGCCGCCGATATGGTGCTTGAAGACCATCGCACACACTGAACCCTTCATTCATCCCGAGGACCCGCGCGCGACCGTCCGGACACCGGACCATCCCGTCGGCCGGAAGAGGAGATAACGATGCCGAAGAAGAAAGCCGCCCCGGAGAGCCACTATCCCTACACGCAAGCCCAGATCGCGAAAGGTGACTGGAACCCCTTGTGGGATCAGGTGCGCGCGCTCGACCCCGATTTCATCGAGGCCTATCTGGCTTTTCGAAGTGTGCCCCATCGCAAGGGCCCCCTGCCGCCGCACATCAAGGAATTGATCCTGATTGCGATCAACGTCGCCACCACACACCTCTACGCACCCGGTGCGCGACGACACATGCAGAACGCATTGCGATTGGGCGCAACCGCTGAGGAGATTCTGGAGACCATCCAGCTCACCACGGTGCTGGGGATCCACGCGGTCAATCTCGCGGTCCCGATGCTCTTTGAGGAGCTTGAGCGCGCGGGCCAACGCCCGCCCACACCCAACGCGGCGCCCGCCCCTTCCGCCCCTCGTCGTAAAAGCGCTACGCGAGGCGGACCCAAAAAATGACGCATCCCGATTCAGGCCGCGACGCCGCCCGAGCGAACCTGCTTGTGCAGATCACCCAGGCGCGCGCGCGTCACGCTTCGGCGCTGACCGAGCCGCAAGCCAAAACGGTGCTGTCCGCCTTCGGCCTCACCGTGCCGGCATCGGTCGATGGTGATGACATCGATCTGCTGATCGAGCATGGAACGGCGCTGGGCGGTCCGCTCGCCGCGAAGCTGGTCGGATCGAGCGGGATTCACAAGAGCGACATCGGCGGTGTGCGGCTCGGCCTCACGGGTACGGCGCAACTCGCCGAAGCCCTGAACGGTTTGCACGACGCGGCAGCGCAGGCTGGCATCACGCCAGAGGGTTACCTGATCGAACGGATGGCCGATCCCGGCGTTGAAATGGTCATCGGCGGGACGATCGACCCGCGCTTTGGTCCGATCATCATGGTCGGTCTTGGGGGCGTGTTCATCGAGATCCTGGGCGATGCGGCCTTCCGAGTGTGCCCCATCAGCCGCACGGACGCGCGCAGCATGCTGGAACAGTTGCGGGGCTGGCCGCTGCTCCAGGGCGCGCGGGGCCGACCGCCCTGCAATGTCGAGGCGCTCATCGACGCACTGGTCGCCGTCGGGGGGACAAACGGACTGTTGATGCAGGCCCAGGGACATCTCAGCGAGATCGATATCAATCCCCTGATCGTCTCCGCAGCGGGGGCCGTGGCCTGCGACGCCCGGATGATTCTTGATCCAGACGCCCCGTGCAGCATTCCCGCTGCGGACGACCGCCCTGAGCCGGCGGAATCGCTTCACGCCCTTTTTCAGCCGGACATCATTGCTGTGGCCGGTGCGTCGGCCACGGGCTTCACCCCAGCCAATGACTTCATTCGACAATGCAAGGCGCTGGGCTGCACCGCTCGAATCGTCCCCATCCACCCCACTGCGCCTGAAGTCGAGGGCTTGCGCGCAGTCAAGCAGATCGCAGACATTGGCGAGAGGGTCGACTATCTCTACATCTCGATCGCGGCGGCCAACGTCCCGGCCCTGATCGACAGCTGTGCGGGGCGGGTGCGATTTGCTCAGGTCATCTCCAGTGGCTTTGGCGAGGTGGAACACGGCAAGGCCCTCGAGCGCGAGTTGCTGATGGCGGCCCGGCGCGCGGGCGTCCGACTGCTCGGGCCCAACTGCCTGGGTCTCTACTCGCCTCGTGGCGGTCTGGCCTTTGTCGGCGACTGTCCGCGTGAGCCCGGACCGATTGGCATCGTCTCGCAAAGCGGCGGTCTTGCGGTCGACATGCTCTTGCGGGGCAAGCAGCGAGGGCTCCGCTTCTCGGGCCTGGCCACGCTGGGCAATAGCGTCGACCTGAGCCCCGCCGATCTGATCGATCATTTCCTGGACGATGAGCACACCGGCACGGTCGGTGTGTACCTGGAAGATGTGCGTGACGGCCGGCGTTTCGTCGACGTATTGAAGCGTTCGAAGGGCCGCAAGCCCGTGGTGATCCTGCTGGGCGGACAAACCGATCAGGGGCGGCAGGCGGCTGCCTCGCATACCGGTTCACTTGCCTCACCGCTTGCACTCTGGCGCGGCATTGCGGCACAAACCGGAGTGGTCATCACCGACACACTCGACCAATTCCTGGATACCCTGCTCGCCTTTCAGTGCCTCACACCCCGGCCCGAACGGACCACCCAACAGTGCGTGTTATTCGGCAACGGAGGCGGGACCAGCGTGCTCGCCGCTGACGCATTTGCCCGCCGCGGCCTGACCGTCGAACCCATGCCCGATGAAGCGATTGCGGCACTCGATGCACTGAAACTCCCGCCGGGCACCTCAGTGATCAACCCGGTCGACGCACCCGCCTTTACGCTTCGACAGGACGGAGGGCGAGTGGCCGAGAACATTCTCGAAGCCATCGTGACGCTGGGTCGCCCCGATGCACTGATCACCCATCTGAACTTGCCGGTGTTCATCAGCTCCGCCGATCAGCGCGCAGACTTCCTGGGCAATCTGATGGCGGCAACACTTCGGGTCAGAGAACGTCACAGGAACGGCACCCATCATGTGCTGGTTCTTCGGTCGGACGGGTCTGAAGCCTGCGAGGCACGCAAGCGCAGTTTTCGGACCGCTGCAGTGGCCGCCGGAATTCCGACCTTTGACGAGTTGGTGAACGCAGCCGACGCGCTCGCGTCGGTCGCCCAGTTCGAGCGCCACCTGAATGCCCAATGAAGCGGACGGAGCGGTCGGCTCAGTCCGCCTTGGGTTTGGCGCGCCGGGGGCTCGCCGGGCTTCGTGATCGCGACGCCGAGGGCCGTGCAACGGCCTTCACGCCCGCCTCAATGCCGCTCTGCGCTTCGCTCAGCAAGCGCACAGCGGTCTCACGGGACTCCTGCGCCAGGCGCTCAGCTGCAGCCTGCGCCTGGTCACCATTGCCCGACAACACGGCACTCAGCATCATCTTCCAGTTGCGGGCCGACTGCTGACGACGTTTGGGCGTCGAAAGCCCCAGGCGGGCATAGCGCAGGGTCTGATGGGCCAGCATGAACACCAGCCGGGTCAGAAAAGGATTACCACTGGCCTCGCAGATCGTTCGATGCGCGGTGTAGGACGCCTTGAGATACGCGTCGAGATCGTTGGTCTGGGCGAGCGCCTGGCAACGCTCGACCGCGGATTTGAATCGCGCGAGCGCGGTCGGGTCCTGTCTTTCGGCAGCGCGTCGCGCGGCCAGGCCGTTCAGTGCAATCCGAGGATCAAAGATGGCCTCGACCTCGGCGATCGTCAGTTCGGTCACCTGCGCGCCCCGGCGGGCATTGATCTGGATCAGACCATCGCGCTCGAGGATACGAAGCGCCTCTCGAACGGGTCCCCGGCTGACCTGAAAACTCGCCGCGACGTCCTGCTCCTGAATGCGCGCCCCCGGCTCGTAGCGACCCATGATGATCTCGTTACCGATCCGCTCGGCGATCTGCTCGGGAAGCGACAAGGTATGTGCGTTGGGGTTGGGCGTCCAGCCAACGGGCGATGCTGTTGCGTGAGGAATGGGTTCCATGTCCGAGACCTGCGCCTGAAAGTGCGGATGGTAAATCATGCCGCACGCATCCATGCCCAATGAACCGGCTCGAGCCCCGGAATCGGGGAGCGAAAGCGGGTCAGGTGGTCGTCCACCAGCGATCCGACCACCGCAGTGCACAGGTCCGGTCCGGTAAAGCACATGCTGGTGGGCTTGTTGAGCACCCGCCCCGCTGGATCCTCAAAGACCGTATGTGCATCGCCCTGGGGCGTGATCACGATCAACGCATTTCTGCGGATTTCCGTCACCCAGAGATTGCCCGCCCGGTCAAAGACAAGACCGTCGACATGCGCACCAGGAAAGAGCGGCGCAGGGCCGAACGGTTCGGGAGGCCCGAAAGGCAAGCCGTGCGAATCCAGATTCAGCCGCGTGATCCGTCCGAGCGCCGTTTCAGCCACGTAGAGCGCACGCCGCGTGACATCGAAACGGATTTCGTTTGTGAAATGAAAGCCTGTCGCGACGCGCTGGGGCGCCGACCATTGACCGGGGCCAGATCGACGGATCCGGTAGATCGACCCGTCGGCCACCGGCTCGACGAGCGCGTGCGCGCGCGGTCGGGTGCGGGTCGATACCGTCAGCCAGAGGTCACCCAAGCGATCCGCCAGCAAAAAATTAGCCGCTCCGAGGGGTTCGCCCTCAAAATGGTCGATCACGACCTCGTGCCGGCCGTCACGATCCATGCGGCAGACGCGTCCCCCCTCGATGTCGGCGATCCAGAACATGCCATCGGGATCGCACGCAAAACCGTTGGGCGCCCCGCCCATTGAGCCGACCGTCCGGGCCTGGCCGGCCACATCAACGCTCGACAGGGAGCCGCGTTGATCCGAGACCCAGAGACCGCCGTCCGGATCGGGTAGCACGCACTCGGGCCGGGCAAGCCCGTAGGCGAAGGGTTCCAGATCGGCTGCAGTGAGCCTGAACCCTTTGATGGACATGATCAGCGCGCGCCCGCCACATCGATGATCGCCCCGCTGACGTAGGACGCGGCCGGCGAAGCCAGCCAGAGGATCGCCTCGGCGACTTCATCGGCCGTTCCGGCGCGCTTCATCGGCAGATGCTTGGCCGCGCGCGCCACCCGGTCAGGCATGCCGGTTGCGGCATGCATTTCGGTATCGATCAGACCGGGCCGCACCCCGTTGACCCGGATGCCTTCCTCAGCGATCTCGATGGCCAGGCCCTGCGTGAAGGTATCGACGCCGCCCTTGGCCGCCGCGTAATCCATCCAGAGATTCGGGGCGCCCAGTCGTGCCGAAGCGGAAGACACGTTGACAATGGCGCCGCCCGACCCGCCGTGGGCCGTCGACATCCGCTTCACGGCCTCTCGGGAGGCCAGGATGACCGCACCGAGATTGAGACGCAGGACCTGGTCGAGTTCATCGGCCTGAATGGCATCGACCCGATGTCGACCGGACGGCACGCCCCCGGCGTTGTTGACCAGCACGCTGACCGGACCGAGCGCCCGGTCCGTCGCCTCGAACAGTTGCACGATATCCGCCTCGCGGGCCATGTCGGCGCACACGGCCAGGGCCCGACGGCCCATGGCGTGCAGTTCGTCGACCAGCGCACGCGCCTGATCGGCTCCGCTGCGATAGTTGATGCAGACATCGTAGCCCGCGCGTCCAGCGGCCCGGACCGTCGCGGCGCCAATGCCCCGGCTACCGCCGGTCACAATCATGATGCCTGTCGCACTCATCCGATCAACTCCGGCTTGTGTTGATCAACGAAACCCGTGCTGACTTGCCCGCTCCGGAACGCGGGGTGATTCAGCGTACGGCGCAGAAATGCAAGATTGGTCTCGATGCCCTCGATCTGGACCGCATCGATCGCAGCGATCAGCCCCGCGATGGCCTGGTCACGGTCAGCGCCGTGCGCGATGAACTTTGCAATCATCGGATCATAGAAATGCGAAATCTGATCACCGGCCCGGATACCGGAATCGATACGAAGCGTATCGTCGGTGGGGGGCAGATCGAAGCGCGTCACCCGCCCCGTCGAGGGCAGGAAGCCCTTGGCGGGTCGCTCGGCATAGAGACGGCACTCGATGGCATGACCACGGGCCTGCACATCGGATTGCTCACGGGCTTGAGGGACCTGGCCCGCCGCCAGCTGCAGCTGCATCCCCACCAGATCGAGACCGGTGATCATCTCACTGACCGGATGCTCGACCTGAATCCGGGTATTCATTTCGAGAAAGAAGAATTCGTGCGTCTGCGCGTCCAGCACGAACTCGACCGTCCCGGCCCCCCGGTAGCGCTCCTGCCGACACAAGGCCACGGCTGCGTCGTACATGGCCTTGAGGGTAACGGGCGACAGTCCTGGCGCAGGGCTTTCCTCGATGATCTTCTGAAAGCGCCTCTGGATGGAGCAATCACGTTCATGAACGTGAATCGCCTCGCCATTACCGAAGCCAAACACCTGGACCTCCACGTGCCGAGCCCGTTCGATGTAGCGCTCAAGATAGATCGTACCGTCACCAAAGGCACGGGCGGCCATGCCCTGCGTCGATTCAACCGCCGCTTGCAGATCCTCGGCACGGTCGACCCGCCGCATGCCGATGCCACCGCCACCGGCGGCAGCCTTGACGAGCAGTGGGAAACCGACCTCGACGGCCGCAGCCGTCAGGCCATCCAGCTCACCGGGACGAAATCGGCTGCTGCCGGGGAGAACCGGCACGCCTGCAGCCTGCGCCAGCAAGCGGGCCCGCTCCTTGTCGCCCATATCGGCAATTGAGGCGGGCGTGGGGCCGACCCAGATGAGACCCGCCGCTTCGACGGCCGCGGCGAAGGTCTCGTTCTCGGACAGGAAGCCATAGCCGGGGTGAATGGCGTCGGCACCGCTCGAACGCGCTGCGTCCAGAACCGCATCGGCGCGCAGATAGCTCTCCGCTGCCGACGAGCCCCCAAGCGACACCCGCTGATCGGCCGCCTCGACATGCCGGGACTGCGCATCCGGATCAGAGTGGACGGCAACCGTTCGCAAGCCCAGCGCCTGACAGCTTCGAATGACCCGACACGCAATCTCGCCCCGGTTGGCAATCAGTACGGTCTTCATGCGATCAGGACTCGACCGTGGCGACTTTCTGTCCTTCGGACACATCGTCGCCCTCGCCTACCTCGAGCGAGGCCACGCGGCCCGCGCAAGGCGACAGCACCGGGATCTCCATTTTCATCGACTCGATGATGAGGATCGGCTCGTCCTCGCCCACCTGCGTACCCACCGGGCACAACACTTTCCAGACCTTACCGGTGATTTCGGACAGTACAGATTGAGTTGCCATGAACACATTACTCCTTGAAATTGACGATCGAATCAGAAGGTCGTGGGCCAGCCACCGAGAAGATGCTTGCCGATTCCTCGGGCCGGGCGCCGTTCATGCACCTGCAGCAAGCGCTTCAGCCAGGACCGGGATTCACGGGGGTCGATCACGGCTTGTGCCGAGAAGATGCCGGCCAGATCATAAGCCGAACTATCGCGACGCACCTCCTCGACCAGCTGCGTGAAGCGCTCAGGTTCGTCCTCGTAACGAACGCCATAGACCACGTTGACGCCCACATTGGGGTCCATGAACCCGACATCCGCCGTGTACCAGGCGAGCATCTCGTCCGAGTTGCGCGTGCCGCCCATGTTGAGGTAAGCCTGTCCGTAGCTCTTGCGCATGACGATCGAGAATTTGGGCACCGAGCACATCTGAAGCGCGGACATGAAATTGATCACCTTGCCGGGGGCCTTGCGTCGCTCGCCCTCGACGCCGATCAGAAAGCCCGGCGTGTCGCTGAGGATGACGATCGGAATGTTGAATGAGTCGCACAGCACCAGGAAACCGGTCGCCTTGTCGCAGGAATCCGCATCGAGCGCGCCGGCCTTGAAAAGCGGATTGCTGGCGAGAACACCGACCACCCGGCCATCGATTCGGGCCAGCGCCGTGAACGCCGTCCGGGCGAAGCGCTCTTTCAGCGGAAAGACGCTACCGGGATCGCAGATTGCGCTGACGACCTTTCTGACGTCGTAGACCTTGCTGCGGCTCTCCGGCACGATGTCGAGCAGCGAACCCACGGCGTCGTCCGCCCCCTGCGGCACCGCCGCTCTGGGCGGCAGCTCGCCGTGATGGCCCGGCATGTAGGACAGAAATCGCTTGACCAGATCGAGGGCCTCCTCATCCGTGTCGACGGCGTAATCGACCTTGCCGGTCACTTCCGACTGCATTTTCCAGCCCGCCAGCTCCATCGGATCAATCTCCTGATTGATCGCGATCGAGGTGACACGAGGACTTGAAATCGCGAGTTGCGCATCCTTTCGCATCACGACAAAGTCCGAGAGCTGGGTGAACCAGCACGCGGTACCGAAGGCGGGCCCCAGCACCGCCGAGACGTAGGGGATATCCCGCATCCGGACAAACTGGGTGGGATCCTGGCCCAGGGTCCCCGTTCCGATCGCGCCCATCGTGTCGGGGATCCGTGCACCGGATGACTCGTTGAGCAGTACCAGCGGCATGCCATTGGCCTGCGCCGTACGCCGCATATGCCCCATCTTGCGCACGTTGATCGGGCTTGACGAGGCACTCTTCACGGTAATGTCGTGCGACACAACCGCCGTCTCGCGCCCGTCGATACGGCCGTAACCACAGACCTTGCCGTCGGCGGGCGTGCTGTCTCGATCCTCGAGCCGCTCGCTTCGTGCGAAGCGACCGATCTCAAGAAAACTGCCCGGATCCATCAGATAGTCGATCCGTTGCCGTGCATCGAGCCGGCCCAGGGAACGCTGCCGTTCGACCCGCTTTTCTCCCCCCATCGCCAGGACCTTGTCGGTCCGCCGCTGGTGCTCCTCAATTTCTTTTTCAAAGCTCATGATCACTCCGGGAAAATCGCAATTTGACGTAAAAGCAGATTGTCGACAAGCTGCATTGCACACAAACATCGCTCAGGAATCAATCGTTGACAAGCGCCTGACAGCGCTTCTACACTCAGTCGGAATAAAAAGAAGCGTGCACGCGCGCTCACGCCCGACCCGTCGAATCGGCATTCAAACAAGTGGCCGGCCCCAACCGGCTAATGGAGACAAAACGATGATCGTTTCACGCATGACCCGCCGTACCGGCCTGGCTGCCGCCGCCCTCGCAACACTGCTGGCAGCCTGGCCCAGCGCCGACGCACTCGCCCAGGCCAAAGCGGCCCGTCTGTCCTTCCACTGGGGCGTTGACCACGAGAGCGCGATCATGGCGACCAAGTTCGCCAATGAGGTCAACAAGGCCGCAGCCGGCCAATTCAAGATTGATGTGTTCCCCAGCGGTCAGCTGTTCACGATTCGACAGATCACCGGCGCCCTGTCGGCCGGTTCGGTCGAGATGGGCGGGGTCGTGACGCACAACCAGTTCTCGGCCATCGATCGCGACTGGAACGTCGTTCAGATCCCGGGCATCTGGAAGAGCATCGAGCATCAGCGCGAGTTCTTCTCGAAGGTTCCCGAAGGCAAGGCCCTGCGTGAGCGAATCCTCAAGAAGGCCAACCTGGTGCACCTCGCTTATGTACCGGTCGGGCCCTAGGTCACCTTCAGCAAATCCACCGACATGAGCACGGTCGAGAAGATGCGTGGCCTCAAGGCGCGTTCGCTCGCTGCGAGCGAACGGCCCGGTTTCGCAGCCCGCAAGATGAGCGTGGTGTA
>JBDLRB010000181.1:0-3327 GCA_039800205.1 Pseudomonadota bacterium
CCTGCACCGCTGGTGAGCGTGTCGTTGAATGCCGAACCGCCGATTTTTTAGATGCTGATCAGCGTATCGGTACCCTCGGAACCTGTGGCGAGTCCTGTCAGCAGGTTGACGTCAACCGGCCCCGACGCGTCACGGTAATCGGTCTGGTCGTTGCCGGCCGCGCCATTCAAGGTATCGTTGCCCAGGGCGCCAAACAGCGTATCGTCGTTGCTGCCGCCAATGATCTTGTCGTCAAAGCCGCTGCCGAATACGGTCCAGGGCTGCGCCCCCAGAGCAAACTCGGTGACTTCAAAGCCGCTGACAGTCAGCTTCCAAGGGTTATTCGCGAGCGCCGCCTCGGTCACCTCGTACCCCGGCGCGAACTGCACGTCGGAGACATAGACCTTGAACTCGCCCTGACCTAACAGCTTCAACACGATCGGCTGGCGCGTGATCGGCGTCATGTCGAGTGTGTTGGTGCCTTCATTGCCGCGCAGGATCACCCCCGTGGGGTTGCCCATGGTGAAGCGATCATCGCCCTCGCCGCCGAAGAGCAGGTCGGCACCGTCGCCGTAGATGACGTCATTTCCTGCGCCGCCGTTGACCGAATCGTTTCCGGCCCCCGCGTTGAGGGTGTCGTTGCCGATTCCGCCGATCAGGGTGTCATTGCCGTCGCCAGAGTTGTAGGTGACGGCGAGGTCGCCAGCCACCAGCAGGTCGTCCAGGGGTGTTTCGCGGACGGCGATCGGAGCGAGATTGAGCGAGAAGCGGGTTTGTGAACCCTGCCCGGCGAGGCTGGTGACGGCGGACGTATAGGTGCTGTCAACCTGATACTGGCCGGCGTGGATCAGCCAATTTCGGGGAACGATCTGAACCACGTTGCCGGCACCGAGGTGGCTTTCATTGATCAGGTTGGTCAGGGTCAGGCTCTCGCCCAGTGGGTTGCCAATCACTGAGGTGTAGCGGTCGCCCACGGCAGCGCGATCGGGGAGCCTCAGAACCAGCCGTACACCACCCTGTTCGGAGAGATCGGTCCAGTCAACGCCGCCGCCCGCCGCTGCGGGCACTGCCGCACCGCTGATGGCGGGAGCGGCGCCAAAGACAGCGAGATGGAAGGGCGCCGACGCGCGCGGCGCATAGCCCTTTTCCTCGATCTTCGCGATATAGGCGTAACTCGCGCCATCAGGGTTCTGGGCAAGCGGTGCGCGCAGGCTTCCGGAGGGACCCGTGCCGTCCTGGAATGACCAGCTGGTGGCGTTGTTCTGGTCGATTGCCGCCGTGCCGACCGCGACGCTGTCCCGATAGATCACCAGTTGCTCGGTTGCCTTCAGCGGCTGGCGAAGGGTGCCCACGAACAGCGGACTCACGTCGTCTGTGCGGGCACCGAAAAAGAGGAGCCCGACCGATGGCGCATCGTCATCGACCGCCATCAGGATCGATACATCGGGCGCGGTCGAAGCACCAGGGACCGTCACGCTCTTGTTGCCCGCGAGATCGGTCGCCTGAAGCTTCAATTCGGTCGCCGGTGCGATCGGCTTGTCCAGCCGGATGGCCCACAGGCCCTCGCGTCCCGCGACTTCCGACACGCCCAGCAACTTGCTATCCGCCGTCCGCACCTCGACCTTCGCCCCGGGCTCGGTGCGTCCGGTGAGCCACAGCCCCGATGCGGAATCGAGGACCGGTGCCACCGGTGCCACGGTATCCACAACCAGCATCGAGCGAAGCGCGGCGGTGCCGCCGTCCGGGCTTCTCAATGTGGTGGCGGTCTCGTAGGCGCCGTCGCCCGTGGCGGGGAGCGGGAATTCGACCGACAGACGTTTGTTGACCACATCGGCCGGGCGAAGCGTGATGCTGATCATGCTTTCGCCGCCGTCGGGGCGTGTGAGCACGCTGCGAACGATGTCGCCGGGCAAGGCGTCAACCGGCAGCGTGACCTCGAGATTGAGCTTCGAGGTGAGCATCTCGCTGGCATTCAGATAGCCGTCAAGGCCGCCGGTTGCAAAGAGGCCAAGAAGCGGTTGTCCGACCGCTTTTTCGGTCATCCAAGAAACGTTGCCCTCAGGATCGATTGTGCGTGCCTCGACCTTGAGCGGCGAAGGCGCCTGGCTCGGAAAGGCGTAGAGCCACTGTCCAGTTTCACCAATCGTGACGATGACAGGCTCCGACCGCGTGCCGCCGTTGTCGAGGAAGCGAAGTTCGACGCGATCGCCAGGGGTGCCTGAGCCCTGAACCTGCGTGAGGCTGGTGGTGAGCAGTTTGGGTGCGGACGGGGCCTGCAGCGGCTCACCTACGATGGCGCCCAGCGCGTCGACCGAGGTGATGAGAACGGTATCGATCGCCTTGGCGGGCACCCGGATGTTGAACGAACCGCTGGCGTCGACCGCGAAAGGGCCGAGCTTGCCCGAGCCGGTTTCCGGCGAGATGACGTCAAGCAACACCTGTCCGCCGGGAAGGGCCTGGCCCTTGATCGTGAGTCCGCCATCGTCCAGGGTCTGCGAATCGATACGCAGTTCACCGAGGAGCGTGCGCATCGGCATGGCGGGTGTTGCGCTCACGAAGGTTCCGGTTCCTTCTTTTGCGGCCGCGAGTGCCACGTCGCGGCCCTGGTCGAGCAGATCACGTCCAAGTGCCGACAACTCGCCAGGTTTGCTGTTGGCGGCGCTCTCCTTGAGCGACCGCTCGAATTGCTCGAGCGTGTCAGAGAGGCGGCCATTGTTGAGCGAATCCACCCCCGACAACTTCGCCAGCGCCAGCCCGTATTTTTCGGCGTCGGTGAGCACCGTGCGATTGCCAGCCATGAATTGGGGCGAGTTGGTGGCGACGGGCCGATCGGTGATCGACACGCCTTCCAGTCCAAAGGCCTTGGCCACCTGCTGGTTGGCTGCGATGACCGATGCGCCCTGGGCCGGTGCGCTGGTCTCGGTCGCACCGGACAGGCGGGCGGCGAGTTCGGTGAGCGGGGTGAGGTTGACTTCGAACAAGACACTGTCGCCGACCTTGCGGTATTTGGGATTGGCGGCGTCGATGACTTCGACAGCCCGCAGGTCAATGCCAAGCGAGCGCATTTCACGCGAGACTTCATCGTCGAAGTTGGGGGCCGTGCCATTCAGATCTACTGCCCGGAACATCACGGGACCGGTGTAGCCGATGTTCCGGATCCGAAATCGCGCTGCACCATCAGTTTCAACCGGGATGTAGTCGCGCAGCTGATCGTTGGTGTCGTAGAGGCGGATCGGGCGACCCAGCGTGTCAAAGGCCCGGATTCCGACCCCGGTGCTGACCGGGCCGGCGGTGACGGTGAGCAACACGTCGATGGCGGCGTCCACCGAGAAGTCAAAAGCGCTGAGA
>JBDLRB010000182.1:0-18698 GCA_039800205.1 Pseudomonadota bacterium
AGATTCCCCGGATCACTGAATTGCTGACGGCAGGCCGCGGTGAGTTCAACCTCGAAAAGCGGCGCGCCATTTATCGTGAAGTCGAGCGTATTGCCATCGAGCAGGCGCCCATCATCGGCCTGTCGTGGCGCAGCCAGGGCTACGCGATGAGTAACCGGGTCAGTGGTTTCCGTAACCTGCCGGGTGCGCTGACCTTCTATTCCGGCTTGACCTTCGAGACGGCCAACGTGGTCTGATTGACGCATGCTGGCCTTCGTTGCCCGACGCCTCGCGATCGCCCTGACGCTGGTCTGGGTGGTCGCGTCGCTGGTGTTCGTTGTCATTCACCTGATCCCGGGGGATCCGGCCGAGTTACTCCTGTCGCAAGGTGGGGTGGCACCGGATCCCGGCGCAATTGCCGATCTACGCGAACGACTGGGGCTCGATCGACCATTGCTCGAGCAATATCTGACCTATCTGGGGGGGATCCTGCAGGGCGACTTTGGTCTGTCTCTTCTGGATGAGCACCCGATTGCCGAGGAAATCGCACTACGACTGCCGCGCACACTCGAGCTGATCGCGGCGGCCGGGGTTCTGTCGGTACTGCTGGGATTACCTTTGGGCATTCTGGCCGCGCGGCGAGCGGGCGGTCTGACCGACCGAATCCTGTCGGCCTGGGCCGGATTTGCGCTCTCCATTCCGGTGTTTGTGGTGGGAACCCTGATGGTGCTCATTCTCGCTCAGCAACTGCGTTGGGTCCCTGCGGGCGGATTCGTCGCGTTCTCCGAGAATCCGGTCCGGCACATCACCTTGCTGATGTTGCCGGCCAGCACGATCGCCGTTGGCCTGAGCGCGGTGATTTTCCGGATTGCACGAAGTTCGATCCTCGAAGTGCTGTCGCGGGATCACGTGCGGGCAGCCCGGGCGCGAGGACTCGAGCCACGGCGAATCCTTTTGCGCCATGTCGTCCGTAACGCCCTGTCGCCGGTGATCACCGTCCTCGCCCTGCATCTGGGCTCACTGTTGGGCGGCACGGTGCTCGTCGAGTATGTATTCAACTGGCCTGGCCTCTCCGGCTACCTGGTCACAGCGGTCGAGGCGCGCGACTATCCTGAAGTCGTCGGAATTGTGCTGGTGATCTCAGCGCTGTTCGTCCTGCTCAATTTCGTGGTGGATGTACTGTACGGGGTGCTCGACCCCAGGGTGCGTCAATCGTGAGTAGCGCACGACGATGGCGGGCCGCTCGGATCCCTGCGGGCCTGGTCGCGGGGCTGCTGCTGCTTGCGCTCATCACCCCGGCCCTGCCGCTGCCCGACCCCGTCCAGCAGGATATTGCCAACCGGCTGGCCGCACCCTCTGGCACCCACTGGCTGGGTACCGATGAATACGGTCGAGACAATCTCTCTCGCATCCTGTGGGGCGCGCGCGTCTCGCTATCCGTCGCGTTGGCGGCCTCAGCCTTCGCCGCCCTGATCGGTACAAGCTTAGGTCTGCTGGGCGGGTACTTCAGAGGACTGGTCGAACTCGTCACGGTCCGGGCGTCAGAGGTCGTGCTTTGTCTGCCCCCGCTGCTGCTCGCGCTACTGGTCGTCACATTGCTGGGCCCGGGTGCGACCACCCTCACGCTCGCACTATCGATTCTGTTTGCACCAGCATTTGCCCGGCTGGCCTACGGCGAAACCCTTTCGGCGCGCGAACTCGATTATGTCGCCGCGCAGCATGCGTTGGGGGCGGCATCGCCGCGCATTCTGCTGCGGACCGTGCTGCCCAATATTGCTTCGCCGCTGATCGTACAGTTCTCGTTGACCGTCGCTTCAGCCATGGTTCTCGAAAGCGGCTTGTCCTTCCTGGGTCTGGGCGTTGTCCCGCCGTCCCCGTCCTGGGGACTGATGATCCGGGGCGCTCGTGCAAGCATGGAGATGGCTCCGCTGCAATTGCTCTGGCCCTGCCTGGCCTTGACCGGCGTGGTCCTCCTCCTGAACCAGCTGTGCGATCGCTTGCGCGATATCCTGGACCCCCGGGGTCCGTTGGGTGCGCACTCTGGACGAGCGAGCCGGACCGAAGCTCGGACCCCATCGGTCCGAGCGGCCACTGCCTCCGCAGCCCCATCGGCCCAAGCGCCTCTTTTGTCTGTCCAGGAACTCACGCTTCATACCGGCGAGGCGGCCTCCGATGGGATCGAACTGGTCCGGGACGTCAGCTTCGAGGTCCAGCCCGGCGAGACGCTCGCCGTGGTGGGCGAAAGCGGGTCTGGGAAGACCTTGACCGTCCTGTCGGTGATGGGTTTGCTGCCCGACGCGGTACATCCGGCCGGGGGTACGATTCGCTTGAGAGACCGAAGCGGGGCGACCCACGATCTTCTGTCGTGCTCCGAGGATTCGATGCGGTCGCTTCGCGGTCGCGAGATCGCCATGATTTTTCAGGACCCGGCCAGCAGCCTCAACCCGCTTCTGAGAATCGGCGAACAGGTCGCGGAGAGTCTGACCGCCCACGGTCTTCGCGAAGGCGTCCGTCATCGTGTGCTGGACCTCCTGAAAGCCGTTGGATTGCCCGACCCCGAACAGCAGATCGATGCCTTCCCGCATCAGTTGTCCGGCGGCCAGCGACAACGGGTCATGATCGCCGCTGCGATTGCCAACGATCCCTCTCTGTTGCTCGCCGACGAACCAACCACCGCGCTGGATGTCACGGTTCAGGCCCAGATACTGGAACTGCTGAACAGCTTGCGGAAATCGCATCGCGGTATGTCGATGATCTTTGTCACGCACAACCTTGCGGTCGTCAACGAAATCGCTGATCGTGTGTGTGTGATGTATGCCGGCGAGGTCGTTGAGGTCGGGCCCGTTGCGGCTGTCTTTGGTGACCCCCGCCACCCCTACACTGCAGCACTGATTCGGAGTACGCCAGAGGGCGAGATGAACCGGCTGAGCACGATCTCCGGAACAGTGCCTCAACCCAATGCGATGCCTGCAGGCTGCCGCTTTGCTGCGCGCTGTGAGCAGGCAGAGGCCTCGTGCAGCACAGGGCGCTCGCCCGAACTGCGGACAGTGCAGCCGGGCAGGCAATCGCGTTGCCCAGTGCTCAACCGGGAGCGTACATGAATTCGGATCAGCCGCTCTCGGGCCCGACCGCCCCGGCGCTCGTCGAAGGCGAAGGGCTGGTTCGGGCGTTCGCCCGAAAGGGCGGCTGGCTGTCTCGCTCCGGAGCAGTCCGTGCACTTCGAGGCGTCGACCTCTCGATTCAGCGCGGCGAAGCGGTCGGCGTCGTCGGCGAATCAGGCTGCGGCAAGAGCACGCTCGGTCGGGTCGTATTGGGTCTCTCGCCGCTCACCGAAGGCCGAATTCGGTTCGATGGCCATTCGCTGACCGATCTGCCGGCGCAGGCGCTGCGCGCGCTCCGCCGCCGCATGCAGATCGTTTTTCAGGATCCATACGGGAGCCTGGACCCGCGACGTACCGTGGGCGCACAGATCGCGGACGGTCTGCTCATCCATCGACTCTGCGCAAGCGTGGAGATCCCCGACCGGGTTGCAGCTCTACTCAAACAAGTGGGTCTTGATCCCGTCCAGGCCGGCCGGCTGCCGCATGAATTCTCCGGTGGGCAGCGGCAACGGATCGCCGTCGCGCGGGCCCTGGCAACCCGCCCGGATTTCATCGTCGCCGACGAACCCGTTTCGGCACTCGACGTCTCGGTGCAGGCGCAGGTCGTCAATCTCTTCTCTGACCTTCAGGCCGAACTGGGGCTCGCGCTGATGTTTATCAGCCACGACCTGCACGTCGTTCGTCACCTGTGTGATCGGGTTGTGGTGATGTACCTTGGCCTGGTCGTTGAAGAGGCTCCCGCAGCCGAACTGTTCCATTCGCCCGCTCACCCCTATACACGGGCACTCCTCGCAGCAACACCCGCGCTGACACGGCGATCCAGCACAGTCTCCCGTCTCGAGGGTGAGGTCCCCAGCGTCGCGGCCCCGCCCTCTGGCTGCGGATTCAGGACCCGCTGTCCGCACGCACAGCCGCGCTGCAGTGAGCGTATCCCGACCTTGCGGTCCATCCCCGGGGCAGCACAGAGAAAGGTCGCCTGCCACTTCGCCGAGCAGATTGCATCGTAGACTGAGACCGTCATGAATCTATCCCTCTTTTATCGGAGCCTGTCGACATGATCGATCCCACCGGCCGCGTGGTCATGGTTTCGGGAGCCAATCGGGGGATCGGCCGAGCGATCGCGCTACGCCTGCTTCGATGGGGCTTTCAGGTCAGCGCGGGCGTTCGAGATCCCTCGCAAGCGCCCACCGATCCAGGCCTTCAGGCCTTCAGCTATGACGCAAACCGCACCGATCACGCGCAGCGCTGGGTCGATCAGACCCTGGTCGCTTTTGGACGAATCGACGGGCTGGTCAATGCCGCCGGTCTCAGTGTGAGAATGCCTCTGCTGGGCTCTGAGGACGGCCCCCTCTTCGATTCGCTCGATCGGATGATGCAGGTCAATGTAAAGGCCCCCATGGCCATGATCCGTGCGTCCTGGCCTCATTTGGCGGCCTCTGGAAGTGGCCGGGTCGTCAATGTGTCATCGCTTTCGGGTAAACGGGTCCGCAATGAGAATATCGGCTACGCGATGACCAAGTTCGCCCTGATCGCGCTGAACCAGGAAGTTCGACGACTGGGTTGGTCACACGGGATTCGCGCGACCGCGCTCTGCCCCGGTTTTGTCAACACTGACATGACCCGCGATGTGTCGCACGTCAGCCGGCATGAAATGTCACAGCCCGAGGATCTCGCCGAACTGGTCGATGTCGTGATGCGATTACCCAATAACGCGGCACTCTCGGAATTACTCGTCAACTGGCGCCATGAGGACCTGCTGTGAGATACGTCCGGATTCGTGACACCGAGCGACCCACGGTCCGGATCACCGTCGACGGTGCCGGCATCGACGCGCTGGAGGGCGATACCGTACTGACGGCGATCCTGAGCGCTGGTGCAGGTTGGCTGCGAACCAGTGAATTTGGCGACGGCACGCGGGCCGGCTTTTGCCTGATGGGCGCCTGCCAGGACTGCAGGGTGCACATTGCAGGGAAAGGGAGCAGCCGAGCCTGCGCAACCCTGGTGACGCCTGGTATGGAGGTCACGCGGCGATGAAGATCGCGGTGGTTGGGGCGGGCCCGGCCGGTATCCGGGCGGTCGAGCAACTGCTCAGGGCAGGACTGACGCCCCTCTGGATCGATGAGTCGGCGGACGGTGGCGGGCGCATCTATCAGCGCCCGCCCGCGCCCCTCAGTCGATCACCCGAACAGCTCTATGGATTCGAGGCCCGAAAGGCCCGCCGTATCCATGATGACTTCGAACACTTCAGCCGTTTGGCGGACTGGCGTCCCGCAACGCTGGTCTGGCAGGTCCGCAGAGCCGGATCCGGGATTGAGTTGCACTGCCAATCCGAGCGGAGCGGCTTTACCGCCGAGCAGGTGGACGCGCTACTCCTCTGCACGGGCGCCCATGAGCGCGTTGTCCCCATCCCGGGTTGGACCCTTCCAGGCGTCACCACGCTCGGCGGCGCGCAGATCGCGATGAAGACGCAGGCCTGTGCGATCGGACAGCGGGTCGTCTTCGTCGGGACCGGCCCGCTCCTGTGGCTGGTTGCGCATCAGCACGCAAAAGAAGGCGTTTCGGTACCACTCGTTCTCGACACCAGTCGATTTGCAAACAAATTCCGCGCGGCTCCCGCACTGTTTGCCACGGGTCCCGCGACGCTCTTCAAAGGGCTCTGGTATACCGGCTCGGTCCATCGACGTGCGGGGAGCGTCTGCGAAGGCGGGTGGCCCCTGCGAATCATCGGCGAGCAGGCTGTCGAAGCCTTGATCTGGCAGGATCAGACGGGCGCTGAACATCGTACGGAGTGCGATGCGCTGGCGATGGGATGGGGGCTTCAGTCCGAGGCCCGACTGGCGGATCTGGCAGGCGTCCACTTTACCCACGACGATGAGCAGGGCCTTGCGGTCCCTCAGTTCGAACGCACGGGTCGCTCGGCGGTGCCTGGGATCTACAGTGCCGGAGACGGTGCTGCGATCGGCGGTGCCGATCTGGCCGAGCAGGCGGGCGCACGGGCCGCACTCGCCCTCCTCGAAGATGCCGGGCGTCCCTTTGATCAGGAACTCTCCCGGGTCCTCGATGCCGCGCTGGCCCGTCACTGGCGCTTGCGCGCTGCAATCGATCGAGCATTCCCCGCACCCCTCGGGCGCGGCGCGGCCATCCCCGACGATGCAATCCTCTGTCGCTGTGAGGCGATCACGGCCGGGGAATTACGAGCAGCGGCGGGGCCGGTGGCTGCGACCGGTCGGGCCATCGAGATCAACCGCGCCAAGGCGTTCAGCCGCGTGGGCATGGGACGATGCCAGGGGCGAATGTGCTCGAGCGCGGCGGCGGAAGTGCTCGCCGCCCATCACCAGGTGCCCTTGGCCCGAGTGGGCCATCTGCGCGCCCAGGCGCCCGTACGCCCCATTCCGATCGTCGCTGCACCAGCGCCCAGTGCGCCCTCGGTCGAGGGCGAGACGTCATGAAACCCATCGAGGCGGACGTTGTCATCATCGGCGGAGGCGGCGCAGGATGTTCGGCCGCGCTTCACCTCGCCCGGCGCGGCACACGGGTCATCCTGCTCGAGCGCGGGATGACCGGCAGTCAGGCCACAGGCGTCAATTACGGTGGGGTCCGGCAGCAGGGCAGACATCCCGCGGAATTGCCGATTGCACGGCGCTCGCGCGAGATCTGGGGTCGCCTGTCCGATTGGATCGGGACCGATGCGGAATTTCGTCCCACGGGTCATCTGAAGCTCGCTCGCAACGACAACGAGGAGGCGGATCTGGTCGCCTACCTCGATGTGGCCCGACAGCACGACCTGCCGCTCGAGATGTTGCGGCGACACGAACTGCACCAGCGATACCCCTGGCTGAGCCCAGGCGTGCAGGCGGGCTCTTTTGCCGCGGATGACGGCTGCGCGAACCCCAGGTTACTGGGACCCGCGATCGCGCGTGCCGCACGCGAGGCCGGAGCAGATATTCGGGAACATCATCCCGTCCGCTCATGCCAGTTCGAGAACGACCGCTTCATCGTCGAGATCGAAGGGGCAACCACTCGATTCCACGCGCCCGTGCTCATCAACAGCGCGGGCTTCTGGGGCGGATCGATCGCTGCGCGCTTTGGTGAACCCGTCCCTTGTGCCCCACTGTCACCCAACATGTTTGTGACCGAGCCGATTCGCTTTTTTATCGAGCCGAATCTGGGTGTGGTTGGCGGTGACGTCTATCTCCGCCAGATCGAGCGGGGCAATGTGATCATCGGTGCAGGCCGAGGCGAGAACGATGCCGAACGCGGCTGGTCCCGGCCGCTACCGGAAGCCACCTTGCACGGTATGCAGAAAGCCTTATCGCTGGTTCCTGCCTTGTCCGGCGTGCAGGTGATTCGAAGCTGGACCGGAATCGATGGCAATTTGCCGGACAAGATCCCAGTGCTCGGCCCAAGCCTGACGACCCCCGGCCTCTTTCATGCATTCGGCTTTTCCGGTCATGGCTTCCAGCTGGGCCCGGCTGTGGGTGCGATTCTCTGCGAGCTGATCCTGGACGGGCGAACCGATATCCCCTTGGAGGCCTTCAGGACAGACCGTTTCGGCACTGCAGACGCCCCGCCCGCTCCAACCCCATCACACGCATCATGAAGCTCGTTCGCGCACAGATCTATCGAATCGAGGTCGACGGTCGCTTTCCACTGATTCTTCGGCTGCATACCGACGAGGGCATTTCGGGACTGGGCGAGGCGGCACTGGCCTACGGCATTGGATCGAGTGGCGCAGCGGCCCTCCTCGAAGACCTTCTGCAAAAAATCGTGCTGGGTCGCGACCCCCATGCAATCGGTCCGATCTGGAGTGATCTCTACGACCACACGTTCTGGGCCAAGGGCGGAGGACCCATCATCTGGGCTGCCATCAGCGCGATCGAGACGGCGCTGTGGGACATCAAAGCGCGCGCTCTCGGGGTGCCGGTCTATCAACTGCTGGGCGGCACCTATCGAAGCGAGGTGCGCTGCTACGCCAACGGTTGGTCCTTCAAGGCCGTGACCCCGGATGAAGTGGCTCGTGCAACCGAGCGACCCTTGAAGGCCGGCTACGATGCCTTGAAGTTCTATCCGCTGGCCACTCCGATCCGGGATCATCCGAACGGGATCTTCGCGCATGTCTCACGACGTGAGATCGATCGCGAATTCGAAAACCTCGCGGTGGCTCGGGTCCGAGCCGTCCGCGATGCGGTCGGTCCCGATGTCGATCTGATGGTGGACATGAGCGGTGAGCTCACGCCCGACGCGATGCTGCGGCTGTCGCGTCGCATGGAACCCTACGATCTGATGTTCATCGAAGAGCCGGTGGACCCTTTCGACGTCGACGCCTTACACACGTTCGCCGAACGCACGGATCTGCCCGTTGCCACGGGCGAACGACTGTATACCCGATACGGTTTCAGACGGCTCTTCGAATTGCGTGCAGCCGCGATCGTGCAGCCTGACATCGGATGTGTGGGCGGCCTGATGGAGGCGAAGCGGATCGCCGACATGGCGGAGCTCTACGGCATGCGCGTTCAGCCCCATCTCTGTGCCGGGCCGGTCGCAACAGCGGCTGCATTACAACTCGACGCCTGCATCCCGAACTTCCTGATTCAGGAACTCTACCCCTTTCGGGTGCCAGCTCACTTCGCGCTGGTCGACGCCCCGCTCGAACCCCAGGTGCATCGCGGCAAACTCAGGATTCCCGACCGTCCCGGCCTCGGTGTGGATCTCGATGAGGGCCAGGTCGCCCCCTGGCTGGCCGCGGACCTGTCCGCCCGGTGACCTCGGGCTCGGGTTACGCCCTGCATCGTGACGCGGGCGTCCCTTGGCACCTTCGGGTGATCCCGGCTTGTCGTGAAGTGAACATTTCAGGCACTATCGGCCAAGCCCGTGCCGAAAAACGGGTCTCAACAGGAGGAGAACCCATGTCTCGCTTTCAGTTCACGCAGCGCATTGTGCCGGTCGCGACGCTGGCAACGGCCCTGCTGTTCGCCGTGCCCGCGACAGCACAAAAGACCTCAATGGTCGTTGGACTCGCCTCGGGCGATGTCGGCGTACTCGACCCCCACATGAATTCGTCGACCCCGGGCAAGGCCTTTCTGCAGCAGATCTTCAATGGGCTGGTGCGCCTGAAGCCCGGCGAGATCAACCCGGCGACGATCGAACCCGACCTCGCCGAGCGGTGGACAAGTTCTCCGGACGGACGCGAATGGACCTTCCATTTGCGAAAAGGCGTTCAGTGTCACCATGACTTTGGTGAGTTCACGTCGGCCGATGCGGTGTTTTCGCTGAAGCGCGCAGGGACCAAGGCGACCTCCAGTTTCTCGTCTGACTACGCAGCCTTTGAGAGCGTCGATGCCGTTGATCGCTACACGGTCCGCATTCGCCTGAAAAACACCATCCCCAGCCTCCTGGGGGTCGTGATGAATTTTCACGGTGGGCACATGGTCTGCAAGGCTGCCGTTGACAAACTGGGACAGGACGGCTTTCGCCGCAAGCCCGTTGGGACCGGGCCCTTTGCCTTCGTCGAATACGTCCCCCAGCAGTACGGAAAACTCGTTGCCCATGACAAGTACTTTCGCGGCAAGCCCGTGCTTCGCGAGCTCACCTACCGGATGATTCCCTCCGATGCCGCCCGAGATCTGGCCTTTCAGTCCGGTGAACTGGACATGATCTACGCGCGTCAGAACCAGCAAAGCTTTGATCGTCTGAGCAAGCTCTCGGGCGTCAAGGTCTATGCAATGAACCCGGCAGAGATGTCGGTCCTGAGCCTCAATCGCACGATACCGCCCCTGGATAACATCAAGGTCCGGCAGGCGATTGCCCATGCGATCGATGTGAAAGGTCTGCATCAGTTCCGTGGTCTGGGCATCACCCGCCCGCCGGTCTCGGTGGTTCCGAGCGGTTACCTTGGCACGCTCGAAGATGCGCCCTTGGCCCAGCACAACATTCAGCGCGCCAAGCAACTCCTGGCCGAGGCCGGTTACCCCAACGGCATTCGCATCAAGACCATCCACACCACGCTGCCGGGCATGATGAGCATGATCGAAGCGGTGCAGGCTCAGCTGAAGCGGGCGGGCATCACGCTGGACATCACACCGGTTGAACACGCGACCTTCCACCAGCAGATCCGGCAAAACCTGAGCCAGGTGGTGCACTACCAGGCGGCCCGGTTCCCGGTCGCTGATGTGTACCTGACGCAGTTCTTCCATTCGCGTGCAATCGTTGGGAGTCCCACCGCCGTCACCAACTTCTCGCACTGCAAGATCGCGGATGCCGAGATCGAGGCGGCTCGCAGCGAAACCGATCCGAAGAAACAGATCGCGCTCTGGCACGAGGCACAGCGCAAGATCCTGGCCGACGTCTGTGCGATTCCGTTGAACGAATCTCTGCAGATCTGGGCCATGAAGGACACGCTTGACCTCGGTTATACGATCAAGGGTGCGCTGAACCTCGGTCCAGGGGTGCTCGAGACCAGTCGCTTTACCCGCTGAGCGTCCTCCGGATCGGTCCGTGCGAACCTTTTTCCTGAGGCGTTTCGCCTTTGCCTGCGTCACCCTGTATGCGGTGCTGACGATCATCTTCGTGCTCGTCCGCATCCTTCCGGGTGACCCGGCGCTCGTCATGCTGGGCGACGAAGCAAGCGCCGAAGCCGTCGCCGCGCTACGCAGCCGGCTGGGCCTGGACCGTCCGATGATTGTGCAGTACATCGAATTTGTCAGTGCCGCACTGTCCGGAGACTGGGGGGTCTCCCTGGTCACCGGACGACCGGTCATCGCAGAGGTCCTGTCGGTGCTGCCCTGGACGATCGAGTTGACCGTCGTGGCGCTCGCCTTCGGTGCCTTGATCGGCGTTCCTCTGGGCGTCTGGGCCGCGATCCATCGGAATCGCTGGATCGATTACCTGACCCGGATGGCCTCGCTGATTGGGCTGTCCTTTCCTGCCTTCGTTTCGGGCATCGTGCTCCTGATCCTGCTTGCCATTCAACTGCAGTGGTTCCCGGTGATCAGTGCCCGACGCGCGACAGCTAGCGAATGGTTTTTTTCGCTCGCCCTCCCCGCCTTCAATCTCGGACTGATCATGGCGGCCTACATCACGCGGGTCACCCGCTCAGCCATGCTGGAAGTGCTCTCCGAGGACTATGTACGCACCGCTCGGGCCAAGGGTGCACCGTGGTCGATCGTGGTCTGGCGCCATGCACTGCGCAATGCCTTGATGCCGATTGTCACGATCGTTGGCCTCTACCTGGGGGTCCTGATCGGCAACTCGGTGCTGACCGAGATCGTGTTCAATCGGCCGGGTCTGGGGAAATTGATCGTGGGCGCGCTGAATCAGCGTGACTACACGATGCTTCAGGGCATGATGGTCATCTATACCCTGCTCGTCGTGGGGATCAATCTGATCACGGACCTGGTCTATGGTCTGGTCGACCCAAGGGTGAAACTGTCATGAGCGCCACGACCACCGGATCGATTCTCCGAGCCTTCTCCGCCAATCGAACCTCGTGGATCGGGCTGACCGTCTTTGGACTGCTCCTGATCCTGGCGGTGCTGGCGCCCTGGCTGGCACCGCACGACCCGCTGGAGCAGGATGTCCTGAACAAGCTCGCGCCCCCATCGGCCAGTTACTGGCTGGGGACCGATTACTTTGGCCGTGACATCCTTTCGCGCCTGCTCCATGGCGCGCGCTACTCGCTGATCATCGGATTCGCATCGACCTTCTTCGCCATGATCGTCGGCTCAATCATCGGCATGCTCGCGGGCTACTACGGTGGCCGATTCGATTCACTGGTCATGCAGGTGATGGATATCCTGCTCGCGTTCCCCGCGCTGATCCTGGGTCTGATCGTCGTTGCCATGCTGGGCCCATCCCTGCCCAATATCATTCTCGCGATCGCCATCACATCGGTCCCATCGTTTGCCCGAATTGCTCGTGCGCCCACGATCGCAGTCAAGGAGCGGGACTTTATCGAAGCCGGCCGCTCCCTGGGCTTCAACGACCTGCGCATCCTGTTTGTCCATATCCTGCCCAACATTACGGCCGAGATCATGGTGATGTTCTCGTTGTGGACGGCAAGCTCAATCCGGACAGAGGCCTCCCTGGCTTTCATCGGCCTGGGCTTGAAGCCACCGATCCCCACCTGGGGGGGCATGATTCGCGAAGGCTTCGAAAACATTCTCGATTCGTACTGGCTGGCGTTGGCCCCTGGGGTCGCCATCCTCCTGGTGGTTCTTGCCCTGAATCTCCTCGGCGATGGCCTGCGCGATGCGATCGACCCGAAGCTCAAGGGCGAGCAATGAGTACGGTGCTGGCGATCCGCGGACTGAATACAGCCTTCAGAGTCGACGGTGAGTGGCGCACGGTCGTGCGCGACCTGAGCTTTGACATCGGAGCGGGCGAAACCGTCGCAGTCGTCGGAGAATCGGGCTCCGGCAAGAGCGTCACGGCGCTATCGATCATGCGCCTGATCCCTGAGGTCAATGGTCGGATCGAAGGCTCGATTCGTCTGGGCGGCCGTGAATTGCTCGAGCTCGAAGAATCGGCGATGCGAGCCGTGCGCGGCGCGGCCATTTCGATGATTTTTCAGGAGCCCATGACCAGCCTGAACCCGGTCTTGACGATCGGCTTTCAGATCGCGGAGACCCTCCGGTTTCATCAGGCGATGGATCAGTCTGCGGCCCGCGCAGAGGCCTTGCGTATCCTGGATCGAGTGCGCATTCCAGACGCCCATCGGCGATTCGACGAGTATCCGCACCGATTCTCAGGGGGCATGCGCCAACGGGTGATGATTGCAATGGCGCTCGCCTGCCGGCCCCAGTTGCTGATTGCGGACGAACCGACCACTGCACTCGATGTCACGATTCAAGCCCAGATTCTGGGACTGATCCGGGAACTGCAGACCGAATTGGGCATGTCCGTGCTCTTCATTACTCACGACATGGGCGTGGTTGCTGAGGTTGCAGACCGAATGGTGGTCATGTTGAAAGGTGAAGCGGTCGAGCAAGGCCATACAGCGACCGTCTTCGCGCAGCCCCAGCATCCGTACACGCGCAGTCTTCTGGGTGCGGTACCGGTGCTGGGTTCACTGGCTGGCCAATCACTGCCCAGACGGTTCCCGGTGATCGACGACCAGAGCGGGCAATGGGTGTCCGATGGGCAATCCGGACAGCCGCCCGACCCCCACGCTCCCGCCTTGCTGTCCGTCCGGAACCTGGTGACCCGCTTCGATATCCGCAAAGGGCTGCTTGGCCGAGTCGCCGCACGCGTTCATGCGGTCGAAAACGTGTCGTTCGACATTCGACCCGGCGAAACGCTGGCCCTGGTCGGCGAATCGGGCTGTGGCAAATCGACGACGGGGCGCTCGGTCCTTCGGCTGCTGAGGCCTCATTCGGGAACGGTCGAGTTCGGCGGCATCGCCCTCGAACAGTTGTCGTCTCAGGCGCTTCAGCAGGTTCGGCAAAGCATGCAGATGATTTTTCAGGATCCGTATGCCAGCCTGAACCCCCGCAGACGTGTGGGGGACTCGATCGCTGAACCGATGCGTGTCCATGGCAAGGTGAAGAGCCGTGCGGAGGCGGACGACCGGGTGGCGAACCTGTTGCAGCGGGTCGGTCTCTCAGCCGACATGGCCGAGCGGTTCCCGCATGAATTTTCGGGGGGTCAACGCCAGCGCGTCTGCATTGCACGGGCTCTGGCGCTCGAGCCCCGCCTGATCATCGCTGACGAGGCGGTATCAGCGCTGGATGTCTCGATCAAGGCGCAGGTCATCAACCTGATGCTCGACCTGCAGGATGAGCTCGGACTGTCCTACCTGTTCATTTCGCACGATATGGCGGTGGTTGAGCGACTCTGCCATCGGGTCGCAGTGATGCGTCTGGGTGAAATCGTGGAAGTGGGCTCGCGCGAGGCCGTCTTCTCCAATCCGACCCATCCCTACACCCGCAAGTTGCTGGCCGCCGTACCCGTGCCCGACCCGGCGCGCAGGCGCACGCGCGGCGCGCTGGATGCGAGCGAGTTGCCCAGTCCGATGCGCCCGCACGATTACCGTCCCCCCAAACGCACCTACCGCGAAGTCGCTCCAGACCACCACGTGATGGTGGATGACTGAAGTGATTCAGCAATGCAGACGGTGCCGCTCCCGGAGCGTCTGCATGACCGTATCGCCATCGACCGACCACCAGCGTCTGGACAGGATTTCTACTTCGTCAAAGCCCTGGTAACCGTTGTCACGCATCATTTGGCCCAGGGCGCGCAGCTCAATCACACCATCCCCCATCATGCCCCGATCGAGCAGAAGGTCGGTGGTGGGCACCAGCCAGTCGCAGACGTGGTAGGCCAGCAAGCGACGCGACCCCGCCCGTCTCAGTGCTGCGTCGAGACCCGGATCCCACCAGACATGGTAGGCGTCGACCGCGACACCCAGCGCGGCCGGCCCATCGCCCGCGTGATCGGTTGATCGTACGGGATCGAGTTCATCGCACAGATCAAGGGCCTGATCCAGCGTGTTGATACAACACCGATCCGCGCAATACATGGGGTGAAGGGGTTCGATCGCAAGCGGCACCCCTGCCGCGCGCGCGTGATCAAGCACCGTCGAGATGCCGTCTCGCACCATCTCTCGGGCGCCGGCGAGGTCACGTGAACCGGGTGGAAGGCCCCCGACCACCAGAATGAGGCAATGGGCCCCCAGCGCCGCCGCATCGTCAATCGCGCGCCGGTTGTCGTCGATCGCTGCCCGACGGCCCTCGGCGTCAGCCGCCGGAAACATACCGCCCCGGCACAAACCGGTCACCGTCAAGCCATGACTGCGGATCAGGGCGGCCGCGCGCTCGACCCCGAGTTCGTCCAGCTTGTCGCGCCAGGGGGCAATGCCGGAAATGCCGTGTCTCGCGCAGGCCTCGATCATCTGCGCCAGGGACCACTGCTCGCGAACCGTGGCCGTGTTGAGGGATAAAGGCCCAAGGGGGCGACGCTGAAGCGCATACGGGGCCATCAGTCGCCCCCTCGCAGTTGCGCATCGATGCCCTGGGTCGCGAGCAGACTTGACATTCTTGCAGCCGCGCGCGCAGGGTCGGCGAAGAGACTTGCGGCATCGGCAAGACGAAACAGCTCCGCCAGATGGAGCAGGTTTCGCGTCGACTGCTGGCCGCCGACCATCACAAAATGATCCTGGTGCCCGTTCAGCCAGGCCATGAACACCACACCGGTCTTGTAGAAGCGGGTGGGCGCACAGAAGATATGTCGGGACAAGGGCACGGTCGGTTCGAGCACGCGGTGAAACCGAGGCAGATCACCCGCCGCGAGCGCATCGAAGGCGCCGGCCGCGGCGGGCGCGATCGCATCGAAGATACCGAGCAACGCGTCGGAATGGCCGTGCGCATCGCCCGCAATCAGCTCCGGAAAATTGAAATCGTCGCCGGTATACATCCGAATGCCCGGCGCGAGCCGGCGCCGCATCGTGATCTCACGATCCTTGTCCAGAAGGGAGATCTTGACGCCGTCGATCCGCGCCGCATTCCGGTTCAACACCTCAACCGCGACATCCATCGCGGCATCGAGATCGCGCTGGCCCCAATAACCCGACAGGGCTGGATCAAACATATCGCCCAGCCAGTGGATGATGACCGGTTCGCGCACCTGGGCAAGGAGATGATCGTAGACACGGCCATAGTCCTCAGGACTGCGGGCGCAGGCGGCCAGCGCTCGGCTTGCCATCAGGATCAGGCGACCGCCAAGCGCCTCGATCGCCTCGATCTGCATCTCGTAGGCTGCGATCACGTCCTCGATCTTCAGGTCAGGCGAGGGCGTGAGGTGATCGGTCCCCGCCCCGCTGGCGACCCGCGCCCGAACGCCCCCCGGGCCCCCATCCAGGGCGCGTGCCGCTGCGAGCGAACGCCGGATGAGCTCCAGCGAATTCGTCCAGTCGAGCCCCATGCCCCGCTGGGCGGTATCCATGGCCTCAGCCACGCCCAGGCCCAGTCTCCAGAGGTGTTCGCGGTAGGCAATCGTGCGATCCCAGTCGATCGCAGGCGCGAGCCAGGGATCGGCCGCAGACAGCGGGTCGGCGACCACGTGTGCGGCCGCAAACGCCACTCGATTCCAGGACGAGCCCGTTACGACGCGCGGGCTTCGACCGCTCAGTACATGGCGGTTCAGACTCCGATCGACGGTCGGAAGCAGAAGGCTGACCATTCAGGTCTCCTTGACGGGGAAATCGATCATGCGGGCAAGGGCTCGAGATCGATCCAGCGACGCTCCCTCCATGAGCGTAATCCGGCCTCGACCAACTGAACCCCCTTGGCCCCTTCGCGAAGATTCCACCGGAACTCGCCGCCCTCGACGACATGCCGCAGGAATAATTCCCACTGGGCCTTGAATGCATTGTCGTAAACGACCGTATCCGGGACCTCCTGCCAGCCATCCATGAATGCAATCGGCTGCGGCAGGTCTGGATTCCAGACGGGTTTGGGTGTGTTGACGCGCGATTGCGTACGACAGCCCCGGAGTCCGGCCACCGCCGAACCGTGTGTGCCGTCCACCTGCAGCGTCAGCAGATCATCCCGGCGAACACGAACCGCCCATGAGCTGTTGAAGTGCGCGATGACGCCACTCGCGAGCTGAAAGGTGGCGTAGGCCGCATCGTCGGCGGTCGCATCGTAGGGCTTGCCTGCTTCGTCCCATCGGCGGGGAATGTGCGTCGCCCCCAGACAGGACACCGACTGCACCTCGCCAAACAGGTTGTCGATGACATAACGCCAGTGACAAAGCATATCCAGAATGATGCCGCCGCCGTCCTCGGCACGATAGTTCCAGCTCGGACGCTGCGCAGGCTGAAGATCACCCTCGAACACCCAGTATCCGAACTCACCACGCACCGACAGGATCCGGCCAAAAAAACCCGAATCGATCAGCATCTTCAGCTTCAGCAGACCGGGAAGCCAGAGCTTGTCCTGAACGACGCCGTGCCGGACGCCCGCTCGATCGGCGGCCTTCCAGATCTCGATCGCCTCTGGCAGGTTGGTGGCCGAGGGCTTTTCGCAGAAGATGTGCTTTCCGGCTGCGATCGCCTTGAGAATGAGGCCGGGGCGCATCTGGGTGGTGGCCGCATCGAAGAACACCGAATCATGCGGATCGGCCAGCGCCGCATCCAGATCGGTGCTCCATCGCAGACCGCCATGCTGGGCCGCGAGCGCCGCCATGCGCTCTGCGCCTCGACCGACGAGGATCGGGTCGGGCATCAGCCGCGACCCATCGGACAGGCGCACGCCGCCCTGATCTCGAATCGCCTTGATCGATCGGATCAGGTGCTGGTTGAGCCCCATCCGGCCTGTGACGCCGTACATCACGATGCCGATACGCTGGGTTTGACTCATTGGAAAAAGACTCCTGTCGAATTGAAGGACTCGGGCGTCGACACGTGCTCAGCTCACTCTCATGACAAGAGCATGGTCGTAGGGCAGCGCGGGCTGCTCGACGGGGAGATCCGACAGGACCTGCTCGCCCCACTGCTCAATGTCGGCAATCGCCTCCAGCATGAGTTCGGCGGCGAACACGCGGTTCAGCGTCAGGTGGCCCAACGGACGATAGAAGGCCAGCTGATGATCACTCAATTGCATGGTGCACCATCTTGTAACTCGTTGGTTAACAATTATCTGCCGCGTGCTCAATCGCCGTCAATACTTGCGGTTTAAGCGTGGTGCCGGCTAGCATTCAATTTTCACCAAACGGTTAAACAGGAGCATTGGTCATGGCCAGAATCAAGACTACGGTCGTGGGTTCATACCCGATCCCGGACTGGCTCGCTGCGGCCCCTTCCGGCCAGGCCTTGCAGGATGCCACGCGTGTCGTGATACACACCCAGGAGCAGGCGGGCATCGATGTGGTCTGCGATGGCGAGTTGTACCGCTTCGACATCAATCACCCCGAGACCAACGGCATGATCGAGTACTTCGTCCGGCCGCTCGATGGCGTCACCGATCGGTTCTCATTTGAAGACCTGATTGCTTATCGATCCAGCTCGGGCATGAAGTTCAGAACCCGTCCGCCCGGCACGGTGACGGGTCCGATCGGAAGTGGCTCGCTCGACCTGCCCCTTGCCTGTTCGAAGGCACGCGCACTGACCCGCCATACCTTCAAGTTCACGCTCACCGGCCCGCACATGCTCGCCAAGACCCTGATCGATCGCCACTACGGCAGTCTGCCCGCGCTGACCGATGCCATCGCATCGGTCCTGGCTGAGCAGGTTGCGCACTGCGAGGCCGACATCATCCAGGTCGACGAGGCCAATCTGCCGGGCCATCCGCATGAATGGCAATGGGCCGCACAAGCCATGAACAAGGTCCTGTCCGCCGCGCGTGGCAAGACCGCTGTTCACCTGTGCTTCGGCAACTACGGAGGCCAGAGCATCCAGAAGGGCAGCTGGGACGCCTTGATGAGCTATCTGAATGCGCTGCAGGTGGACCATATCGTCATGGAATGTGCACACCGCCCACCCGATGAGCTGGCCGCCTTCCGTGAACTGCGTCCCGAGATCGGCTTCGGTCTCGGGGTAGTCGACATCAAGGCCACCGAAGTCGAGTCGGCCGAAGCAGTCGCGCGTGCTATCGAGCGGGCTGAGCGAACACTGGGCGTCGGGCG
>JBDLRB010000183.1:0-12942 GCA_039800205.1 Pseudomonadota bacterium
AAGTATGCTGAGGGCGGACGTGCCCTGGGTCGCACGAGGGGTCCGTCGGCGATGGACGATACGGGTCGCCTGGATGCGAAGGTCGAACTCGAGCGCTGGGTCGACCGGGTTCGGGGAGGGGATCCCTTGTCCTGTGCCGTGGTTCACCCGTGTGATGAGCGTTCGCTCCAGGGGACGCTCGATGCGGCCGATGCTGGGCTGATCGATCCGGTCATCGTTGCACCCCGTCACCGGATCGAGGCGGTGGCTGCGCGACTGGGGCGGACGCTCGAAGGGCGGACCCTCGTCGAGAGCGAGCATAGCCACGCCTCGGCGGCCCGAGCCGTTGCGCTTGCGGCAGCGCGTCAAGTCGGCCTCTTGATGAAGGGCAGTCTCCACACGGACGAATTGATGGAAGCGGTGCTCGCCGAGCCCGCCCTGCGTACGGGCCGACGAATGTCTCATGTGTTCCGCTTGTTTGTCCCCGCCTGTCCCCGTCCCCTGCTCCTCACCGATGCGGCGATCAACATTGCTCCGGACCTGAGCGCCAAGGCGGATATCGTTCGCAACGCCATCGATCTGGCCCATGCCCTCGGTCTTGCGCTGCCCCGGGTGGCCTTGCTTTCGGCGGTCGAGACCGTGACGCCACGCATCCCGTCCACGCTGGATGCGGCCGCCTTGTGCAAGATGGCCGACCGGGGACAGATCGAGGGCGCGTTGCTGGACGGGCCGCTTGCCTTTGATAATGCCATTTCGGCTGAGGCCGCTGCGATCAAGGGCATTGAGTCGCCCGTGGCGGGGCACGCCGACATTCTCGTGGCCCCCGACATGGAATCGGCCAACATGCTGGCGAAGCAGCTGGAATATCTGGCGGAGGCCTCCAGTTGTGGGGTGGTGCTTGGTGCACAAGTGCCGATCGCGCTCACCAGTCGCGCGGACCCGGTGAGTGCCCGAGTGGCCTCCGCGGCGTTGGCCGTGGTGTTTCGGCGCTGGCGCGACGCACAGACGACCCCCGTAGCCCCCCCGGGCTGAGCGCGGACCTGATGCGCGGCTGTTTCGATCGCCTGGATTGCATCGCCGCGTCCGATCGCCTATCGTGACCGCATGAGGCTCTTTTCCTACCGTAACCGGCCGGTTCACCTGGGCCGGTTTCCCCTTGAACGGCTGTCCCGAGCGCCGGTTGCGCCCGACCTGTCCCGCCTGCCCGATCCCGTTGGGCTGAGCTTTGACGATCCGGATCGGCCCTTATCGCTGGCGCATGCGATGGCGCG
Organism: Pseudomonadota bacterium; assembly: GCA_039800205.1. Taxonomy (GTDB): domain Bacteria; phylum Pseudomonadota; class Gammaproteobacteria; order Burkholderiales; family Burkholderiaceae_E; genus SYIM01. The sequence goes on from JBDLRB010000183.1 coordinate 1,251, forward strand.
TTTCATCAGCATGTTCGACGTGATCCGTGAAGGTCCGGTCAACGAACGCGTCGCCGAGATTCCGCCCGATCCGGTCGCCCGAGCCGAACACCTGAAGGCGGCGGCCCATTATTTCGATAGCGCGATGACGGGGATCTGCAGGATCGAGCGCCACCACAGGCTCGCGTCGCCGATCACCAACCCGGGCGTGCCCGCCCTGGCCGCTGAGCTCGAGACCACACAGCCGGGGAGCTTTGCCGCGGGCATCGACATGATCCTCGCGGACGTGATCGCTTCAGCCCGTATGACCCATCAGCCGATCACGGCGCACTCCCACGCGCTGGTCCTGTTGGTCGATTTTCCCCGCGAACCGCGCGAGGGTGAGCCGGGTGCGGACTGGATCGTGGGCACGCAGACCCAGCGCGCGGCGACGCTGGCCGCGCAGACGGCGGTCCTCCTGGCCTCCTATTTGAGGCTGCTGGGCTACTCCGCGCGTTCGCATACGGCGACCTGCAGCGATGTGGACCTGCAACGGCTGGCGGCGTCGGCGGGATTGGCCTGGGTAGCGGGCGAGGCGGGCGGAACCGCCCATCTGATCAACCCGTTCTGTGGTCGGCGCTTTGCGTTGGCTGCGGTGACCACGGCCATGGATCTGGCCGTTGACAGCCCGCTGGCCCCCCTGTCGCTGCGCGATCGCGTGGGGGCCCTGGGGCCGGCGTGGTGGCTGGGGGTCGGGACCGGGACGAGGGCAGGCCGTCAGGATCCGTTTCGCGACCGGGAATTTCGCCTGGGCCCGCATCCGTTCGAGCGCTTGAAGCGACGCGATGAGCCCACCACCTTCATCGACCATGATCGGGTGCCACGGTTTCCAAAGCGTGCGGATTTTTTTGCGCGCATCCTGTTTGGCGACATGGGTGAGGCAATCCAGGAGGAAGCCAAGGGTGCCCACTACGTGATGAAAAGCCCGATTGGGGCCTGTGCACGACGTGCGCTGGGTGCCTTGCTGCTGCTGCAATTCGGCGACGCCCGCGGACCGGTGGATCCGTCTGCAACCGATCCAGATCGAAATGCCGATCATCTCAAGGCGGCAGCCTACTATCTGAGCAGCGATGCCGTGGGCTTGTGCGAGGTGCCGCCCTGGGCATGGTACTCACACGATGCGGGCGGGCGGCCCATCCCCCCCTACCATTCGAACGCGATCAATCTCCTGATCGATCAGGGTCATGAGACCATGGAGGGGGCGAGCGGTGACGACTGGATATCGGTTGCGCAGAGCATGCGCGCCTATCTTCGTTTTTCAATGATCGGTGGCATCGTGGCCGAGCAGATCCGCCGGCTGGGGTTCAGTGCTCGCGTGCATTCGGTGATCGATGGCGATGTGTTGCAGCCGCCGCTTCTGCTCCTGTCGGGTCTGGGCGAGGTCAGCCGCATCGGTGAAGTCATTCTCAATCCATTTCTGGGGCCGCGCCTCAAATCGGGCACCGTCACGACAAACATGCCGGTCCGTGTGGATCGACCCATCGACTTCGGTCTGCAGCGCTTCTGCGAGCAGTGCAACAAGTGCGCGCGTGAGTGTCCGTCCGGGGCGATTACGGCCGGGCCCAAGCTCATGTACAACGGTTACGAGATCTGGAAATCCGATGCCGAAAAATGTGCCCGCTACCGTGTGACGAATCAGGCAGGCGGGATGTGCGGACGCTGCATGAAGACCTGTCCGTGGAATCTCGAAGGCCTGTTCGCCGAGTCCGGGTTCCGATGGCTGGCGATGAATCTTCCACAGGCCGCGCCTGTGCTCGCGGCGCTCGATGACGGCTTGGGCCGCGGCAGTATCAACCCCGTGAAGAAATGGTGGTGGGATCTCGAGCTTGAACGCAGCACCGGTCGCTACATTCTGGCGCGCCAGGTTCATGCGCGTGGGCTTAGCCGGTCGCTGAAGTTGCGGGCTGAGGATCAGACGCTTGCGGTCTACCCGGCCGATGTCATGCCGCCGCCTTACCCCGTCGCATCGCCCCTTGATCGTGAGGCCGGAATTCGACGTTATCGCGCGTTGCTGACGCCCAAGGCCTATCGCGAGCGATTGGCGCGGGGCGAGACTGAAGGGCTCGCGCCCGCCTTCCGTATGCCCGAGGGTCCCCCGCCTGTCTTTCCGGTCGTGTTGCGCAGGCGCAGCGAGATGAGTTCCGAAATGGCACGCTACGAATTCGAGGACGAGCACGGCCAGCCGCTCCCTCCCTTCGAGGCGGGCGCTCATATTGATGTCGTGATCGCGCCCGAGTATCGGCGGTCCTACAGTCTGGCGGGTGACCCGGCCGATCGTGGGCGTTATGTGCTGGGGGTCCTGCGCGAGGCGCAGGGCAAAGGCGGATCCGCCTTGATGCACCGGGCATTTCGTGAAGGCCGGCGGGTGTTTGTCACGCCGCCGGTCAATCATTTCCCGCTGGTGGCCGGGGCCAGGCGCCATCTGCTGTTTGCAGGCGGGATCGGTGTCACCCCGATGATCGCCATGGGGCATGCGCTCCACGCGAGCGGTTCCGAGTTCGAATTGCATTACAGTGCACCGCACCGAGAGCGGGCGGCCTTCGTCGATGACCTCGTTCAGGTACCGTGGGCGAACCGTGTATCGTTCCACTTCAGTGCAGAGGGCGCTCGGGCCGATCTCCCACAACTGATCGGGACATGGACAGAGGGCACTCACCTCTACGTGTGCGGATCCGCCCCCTACATGCAGGCGGTATTTGATGCGGCCGTGCACCAGGGCTGGCCTGAGGCCAGCCTGCATCGCGAATTTTTCTCCGCACCGGCGGCTCCCCCCCGGACCAGCGCTTCATTCGTCCTGCGTCTGGCGAAATCGGGCGCCAGCATTGCGGTGGCGGCGGATCAATCGGCCGCCCAGGCGCTCATCGAGTCCGGGGTGAAGGTCGAGATCAAATGCTCTGACGGCATTTGTGGGGTTTGTTCTGCACCCCTGATTTCGGGCGACGTGGATCACCGGGACTACGTGCTGAGCGCTGAGCAGCGTCGGTCGACGATTCTCCTGTGCTGCTCGCGTGCGCGCGATGCGGGCGCCGAGATCGTGGTCGACCTGTAACGATGATGCTACGCGAGGGTCGGCCGGTTCGCCCGACGCGCTCGACCCACCGTCATTCGTTTCGAGTCGCTTGAGCCGCGGAGCGCTCGCGACTCAAGCGGAAGGCCCTACTGCTTCGCCTTGAATCCGCTCGCCTTGACCGCTGGGCCCCAGAGCGCAATGTCTCGCGCCATCCGGTCGCGCAAGGCGTCCGGGGTTCCGGGCTCCGCCGTCAGTCCGAGCGAACTCAGCCGCTGGACGACGGCGGGTGCGCGAAGCGCCTGCCCGACCGCTGCACTCAATTTGAGCGTCAGTGCCCGATCCATGCCCGCGGGGGCGAACATGCCGAACCAGGCGCTCGCGTCGATATCGACGCCTTGCTCGCGCAGCGTCCGAACGTCTGGAAATTGTGCCGCGCGTGTTGCACCCGACGTGGCCAGCACGCGGACCTTGCCTGCCCGATGATTCTCGGCGAACTCGGCCGGTGTGTCGATTCCGATCCCGATCTGGTCGCCGATCAGGTTGATCAGCAAGGGGGCGCCGCCCTGAAACGGGACATGGGTCAACTTGAGGTTCATGCGCTGCGCGAGCATCTCCCCAAGAAAATGAGGCATTGAACCGGCGCCCGGCGTTCCGTAGTTCGCCTTGGCTGGATGACTCTTGAGCCAGGTTGCCAGCGACTGGAGGTCCCTCGACGGATTGGCGGCTCCGATCGCGATGGCCAGCGGAAAGCTGACGGCGGTCGTCAGCGGAGTGAAATCGCGGGTCGTGTCGTATTTCAGACCCGGGAAGACCATGGGCTGAATGACCATCACGGCGAAGGGAACCAGCATCATCGTTGAGCCATCCGGGGCGGATTCCTTCACATGCTGCGCCGCGACCCGTCCACCGGCCCCCGCCCGGTTCTCGACCCGAACGGGCAGACCCAGGCTGTCCTTGAGTTGATCAGCGATCAGCCGGGCGGTGATATCTGCTGAGCCCCCGGGCGGAAACCCCACGACGATTCGCGCGGATTGCGGCTGGGCCATTGCGAGGCTGCAACTGAGCGCAAGGGCGGTGCCCGCCCACTGGGCGAATCTGCTCAGAGGCCTGGTCATGCTTGACATGGTTGTGTCTCCTGAATTCGTTGTGATCGAGCGCCGACAGGCATCAAGCGCCGGGAGCGGCCTGAACCTGACACGCCTGAGCAGTTTAGCGTCTGCCGCCGCTGATCAGGCGGTTCAGTCGGATTGTTGATAACCGTAAACCACGACTGGCTTCGAGGCGATTAAGGTGCCGGTCCCTCCGCAGTTGAAACAGGAACGACGACTGATGCCCGCCGCACTCGATGGTATGCGCAAACGCCCCGCTACGCGGACCCTCAGCTTCAGGAGCGCATGGCCACTGCGCCGTCGGCCGGCCGGGATCCGCCGATGCCATCGGCAGGTGGTGGAGCGGTGACCGGGCAGGGCGCGAACGAGCGGCTGGACGACGCCTGGCGAATGTTGCTGGTCGGGCGTCGTCGCACCGGGGGCTTGGCCAATGAGGCTGAACCCTCGCAGGCCTGGTCGCTCAAGCGGGTGCCTTCACCAGAAGCCGCTCACGCGTTGATTCAGATCGATCGCCCGGTGGGGTGCGTGGCTCGGATCGATTCCGCGTTGGGCGCGCAGCGTGCGCGTCTCGAGGCGATTCAGGCCGCCTATCCGGAGTTGGTGTGGGTGGGCATTGCGGACCCGCAGATCCTCGAGTGTGATCCTCTGCGTTCGCTCGCGGGCGATGCCTTCGATGCCTGCTTGTCCCCGCCGGCCTCGGTGCGAGAGATTCTGGCCTGTATTGAGGGCCTCGTTCGCGTCAGAGCGATTCGTGGTCGTGCGCGGGTCGATGAACCGGATGATGACGGGCTGCCGGGCATTCAGGGGAGCAGCCCGCCGATGCGGCAGTTGGCGGCCGCCATTCGACGCGTTCGGGATTCGGACGCGCCGGTTTTGATTCTGGGTGAAACCGGTACGGGTAAGGAATTGGTTGCACGGGCCATCCACCAGGGATCCCGACGATCGAACGAGCCCATGATCGCGGTCAATTGTGGCGCCATCGCCGAGAGCCTGATGCAGTCAGAACTCTTCGGACACGAGAGGCACGCCTTCACGGGCGCGATGCAACGACGCGCCGGGAGCTTCGAAGCGGCGGATCGTGGTTCGGTCTTCCTGGATGAGGTCGGCGAATTGCCGCTGGGCCTTCAGCCGGCCCTCCTGAGGGTGTTGCAGGAACGAAGCGTGACTCGCCTGGGGTCCAGTCAGGCCGTGCCGGTCGACTTCAGGCTGATTGCGGCGACGCATATCGATCTGCAGGCGGCCGTCGTCTCGGGACGCTTCAGGGAGGACCTCTTCTTCAGGATCAATGTGCTCTCGATCAAGGTGCCGCCCCTGCGCGAACGCGAGGGCGATGTGATCATGCTGGCCGAGCACTTTCGTGAACAGTTCTATGCGCCTCGGCGGACGGACTATCCCCGTGGTTTTTCCCGTCAGACCCGGGATTGGATACAGGCCTATCGATGGCCAGGCAATGTTCGCGAACTGATCAATCGGGTTCAGCGCGCAGTGGTCATGGCCGAGGGGCCCTTGATCACCGTCAAGGATATGGGTGTTGACAACGATCTCTGCGTAGCCGAGCCGACCACGCTCGCCCACGCGCGTCGGCGGTTCGAACGCGCATTGGTGCGCGACAGTCTCAGATTGCACGGTCATTCGGTCAGCGCAGCCGCCCGCGCATTGGGCGTGTCGCGCGTCACCCTCTACCGCATGATGGAAAAACTGGGCCTGGCCGAAGGCGGGCGCTCCACCGTCTCGCCAACACCGGGCGAGTCTGGGACATCGAGTCCTGATCGCGAAGGCGCACCGGGCGCAGCTCTTCCGACTGTAACGGAATCGATCATTCCGTGTATCGATCGTTGAACAGTTCGGGCGGCCTCGTGCACCCCATTACGCGTCGATTCTCCATGAAAACAAGGACCTGGCGGATTGGTATGGCCCTTGCGAAAGGACACCGGCCTGCGGGCCGGGCATCCGCCTCGGCCGCTGATCCAGGCGACGCTTCATTGGACTCAATTGGAGAATGACCATGGCTTTTGACAAGACCTATGTGCTTTCGGAAAGCAACAACCTTTGGAAGGATGTGGTGGCGGGAGCGAGCTCGCGCGTGCTGGCCGGTGGCGGTAACGATTCGATCTACGGACGCGACGGCGACGATGAACTGAACGGCGAGGCCGGGAACGACAAGCTGTATGGCGAGACCGGTAATGACACCTTGAATGGTGGTGCGGGAGCCGACTGGCTGAGCGGCGGCGACGACAACGATGAGCTGAACGGGGGCGATGGCAAGGACACCCTCAATGGCGATGACGGTGACGATGTGCTGAACGGAGAAGCCGGTGCCGACCTGCTGAATGGCGGGGACGGTGATGACACGATGTCGGGGGGAGATGACAACGACACCATGAACGGTGGCAATGGTAACGACTCGATGTCCGGCGATGCGGGCGCTGACCGTCTGTCGGGTGGGGCAGGTGACGATACCCTGAGAGGCGGAGCAGACTCAGATGTGCTGATCGGTGACGGCGGCAACGACGAGCTCTATGGCGGCTCTGACAACGATACGCTGACCGGTGGGAGCGGCGCGGACATGCTGTCGGGCGACGAGGGCAGCGACAGCCTCAACGGCGGCGACGGCGACGATACCCTGATGGGTGGAACCGGTAACGACACGCTGCTGGGCAGCACCGGTGACGATTCGATCGAAGGCGGTGACGGCGCCGATAACATCGACGGCGGCGACGGCAACGACACCCTGGACGGTGGCAATGACAACGATGTGATGTATGGCGGTGCGGGCGACGATCTGCAGACCGGTGGCAAGGGTAATGACCTCGTCCGGGACAACGGTGGCTACGACACGCTCTACGGCGGGTCGGGGAATGACACCGTGCGTGGTGGTGACGACGACGACGAGATCTACGGCGAAGACGGCAACGACAAGCTCTATGGCGAGAACGGTAACGACGTCGTCTATGGCGGAACCGGCAACGATCTGCTGAACGGCGCATCGGGTAACGATGCTCTGTGGGGCGAGGATGGTGACGACACGCTTGTTGGAGGAACCGGTGCCGATCTGCTCGATGGCGGTGACAACGATGATGTCCTGCGAGGCGATGGCGGTAACGACTCGCTGATGGGTGGGCTGGGCGATGACACGCTCGATGGCGGGTCGGGTAACGACAAACTTGCGGGCGAAGAGGGCAATGACCTGCTGCTCGGCGGTCTGGGTCGTGACTCACTCTATGGCGGAACCGAAGACGACACGTTGTACGGTGGCGCACAGGACGACATGCTCTCCGGGGGCGAGCAGCAGGACGAGCTGTACGGCGAGGCGGGCAAGGACACGTTGTGCGGCGGTGACGGCAACGACATCCTCGATGGTGGTACCGACAACGACACACTTGTGGGCGGTGAGCAGGATGACACCATGACCGGCGGGCAGGGGGCCGACAAGTTTGTCTTCCATGTGTTCACCGAGCAAGGTGATATCGATGGCGGGCGGAGCTGGCTCGACTCACCCGAGCTGGCCAGCTCGGATGAGATCCTGGATCCCGAGTTCATCGACATTCTGCATTTCGATGTCGACGATCCGACGATCCTCAGTGCCGCCGATCTCGACCCGTACGTCCACGTGGTCGACGATGGAACCGATGTGATGATCTACTTCGACCGGGATGGCGACGGTAGTTGGACCGGCGATGCAGAGGACATCATCATCTTGCGTGACATGGGCATTGCGCCTGGATCAGAAGGCATCTCGTCTCTGGTCGAGCTCCTGAGTTCGATCAATATCGAAGTCGTCTGAGCGACTAAGCTCATCGATCCCGGTGTCTAAGATCGGGGCGGGGTTCGAAAGAATTCCGCCCCGCATGTTTTGAGAATCTGTCGGTGGAGGTCGGGGACGCTGACAACGACTTTGAGGGCTCTCACCGATCATGCGTTCCAGAATGCTCGACTCGATCCTGCATGGGCAGTGGCGTGCCCTGACGATGGTGGCTCTCTTCAGTACGGTATTCAACGTCCTGATGCTGACTTCGCCGATCTTCATGCTGGCGGTCTTTTCCAACGTGCTGACCAGCAAGAACGTCGATACCCTGCTTCTGCTCAGTCTTGCAGCGGGAGGGGCTCTGCTCGTTCAGGGCGTGATCGATTATGTCCGGATGCGGCTCCTTGTCCGCGTCGGGATTGCACTGGATCTGGCGCTTGCGCCCCGGGTGATCGAGGCGATGATCATCCATGCCGGTCCGGAACCCATCGCGGACCGGCGACCCTTGGCCGATGCGTCGGAGATCCGGAGGTTCGTATCCGATGTGGGGGTGATGAGCCTGATCGATCTGCCCTTCGTCCCGCTCTATCTGCTCGTGATCGGATGGCTCCACCCGGCGCTGGGTGTGCTTGGCGCCCTGGCAGCGATCATGCTCTTGATGCTTGCGCTGATCAACGACGGGCTCACCCGCCGTCCGGCTGAGGCCGCTCAGCGTGCAAGCCGTCGCAGCGCGGACTTGACCGTCGAATCGCTGATCAATGCGGATGCGGTTCGGTCGATGGGCATGACGGCGGCTGTGATTGAGCGGTGTCGTCGAAGCGGTGTGGATGCGCTGGATGCCTTGCAACGGGGCGCTGACCGCGCCGCGATTGCGCGTTCGATCGTTCGTACGCTTCGAATTGGCATTCAGATGGCCTTGTATGGCGTGGGCGCGTGGCTTTTCCTGCAGGACCAGTTAATGGTGGGCGCGATCGTTGCGTCGTCGGTGCTGCTGGGACGCGCGCTGTCGCCGCTCGAATATGTCGTGTTCGCATGGCGTTCCGCGATGGGCTTGCGGCAGGCCCACCGGCGTCTGGGGGCGCTGCTCGATCAGCGGCCGGCCTTGGCCCGATCCGACCGAGCCGACGACGAGCGGGCCGGTGCACTGGTCGAGGTCCGCCGCGCCTCGGTCTTCGCGCCGGAGTCGAATCAGGTACTGCTCAACGGTATTTCGCTGTCTTTGGCGCCCGGAGAACTTCTCGGGGTGATTGGTCCGGTGGGTGCGGGGAAGTCGACGCTCGGGCGATTACTGGTCGGGCTGATCGCGCCTCGGAGCGGCCTGGTCATGGTTCAGGGGCGGCGTACGGACGGCGTACGTTCAGCGGGTGATGGTGCGGCCGTGGGCTACTGCGGGCAGGCCCCGCAGCTTCTTTCCGGAACAATCGCAGACAACATTTCAAGATTTTCCGGCGTCGGGGGGCTCGATACGGTTGTGCGCGCGGCGCAGCAGCTGGGCCTGCACGATCGGATCGAGGCCCTGCCCGATGGGTATTCGACGCGGATCAGCGCAGAAGGCTTTCCGCTCTCGGCGGGGCTTCGTCAGCAGGTCGCGCTTGCTCGAGCGTTTTATGGTGACCCCGCCTTGATCGTTCTGGATGAGCCGGCGGCCTGGGTCGATCAGGCCACGCAGACTGCCCTCTCGCGAGCGATTGAACGCGCGCGGGAGCGAGGGGCCGGGGTGGTTGTCATCACGCATCAACCGACGCTGCTGCGCAGTGCGGACCGGATTGCGGTGATGCGGGGGGGCGCAATCGAACTCCTCGGTCCGCGTGACGAAGTTCTGCGTCAGTTGGCGGGTCAGGGGCGCGGGATGGCACGACGTGGGACGGTTGGGGATCCTTTCAGTGCTGCCGGGAACCCGCCGGGCGGGCCGGTCGATGCCGTCCGCCGACCGGAAGCGGCGGCGGGGCTCGTGAACGCGCCCTTCGCCCTGGCGAGGCCATTGAATGATGAAGGACAGGTCTGATGAGTGGCTCGGTCATTGAGTGGTCTCGGGGGTCGGAGACGGCGCTGGCGCATCCTGTACGTTTCGAGCGATCGGTCGCCCGCAGCAGCCGCGGGCTGATCTGGGTGGGCAGTCTGGTGGTTCTGCTGGGCGCGGGAGGGCTCGTGGGCTGGGCCGCCTGGGCGCCTCTTCGCAGCGCAGCGCTCGCACCGGGGGTCGTCAAGGTGGCGGGCGAGCGGCGTCTGGTACAGCACCTCGAAGGGGGGATCGTCAGCGCTGTTCTGGTTCGCGAAGGAGAGTCCGTTCAGGCGGGTCAGCCGCTGGTGCGGCTGATGGATGTGATCCCGCGCGCACGCCTGTCCTTGCTCGCGCTCGAGCACGACGCCGTATCCGCGGAAATTGCGCGGCTTGAAGCTGAACTGGATGATTTGGCCGAGGTGCGATTCTCCGATCGCTTACGGGCCCGTCGTGCGGACCCGGCGGTTGCCCGGCTGATCGAGGGTGAGCGGCGTTTGTTCCGTAACCGACGCGATGCGCTGCTGGGCCAGGTCGATGTCCTTCAGCAGCGCAAGCGTCAGACCCAGGAGAAGATCGTCGGCCGGCAGACCGAAATTGCAGCGACCCGCACAAAGCTGTCCTTCATCCTTCAGGAAATTCAGGGCGCCGAAACGCTCCTTGAGTCGGGCATGTACCTTAAGACGAGGTACTACGCACTCAAGCGCAGCGAGGCCGATCTGGAAGGCTTGATCGGCCGCCTGAATGGAGATATCGCTGAAGCGCAGGCGGCGATCGGCGAAACCGATCTTCGGATCATTGATCTCCGGAACCGATTCAGGAGCGAAGCCGCCGATCGGCTACAGGATTTGAGGGCGCGGCTTCGCGATGTCGACGAGCGGCTCGATGCTGCAGAGGACAGCCTCGCCCGTACGGTCATTCGTTCGCCGGCGACGGGTACGGTCATGGGTTTGCGCACCCACACAACGGGCGGCGTCATCGCCTCGGGGGCGCCGATCATGGAGATCGTCCCGACCGGTGAGCCGCTGGTGGTCGAGGTTCAGGTCCAGCTTCAGGACGTCGACCGGATCTGGGCCGGGATGCCTGCGGAAGTCAGATTTTCAGCATTCAGCACGCGAGCCACCCCGATTTTCGAGGCGCGTGTGATTCGGGTGTCCCCCGATCGGGTCAACGACCCGACCCGGCAACGGTCGTACTACGTCGCTGAAGTGGCCCTTGATCGGCATCTGACCGGCGATCTGACGCTTCAGCCCGGTATGCCTGCCGAGGTCTTCCTGCTGGCCGGTACGCGCACGCCGCTTGATTACTTGCTCAAGCCCGTGCGCGAGCAGATGAAGCGCGGCATGACCGAACGCTGACGGGCGTCGATCGAAGCGTGGCTGAATCGGTAGGCACAGGGCGCCGCACCTTGAATGCGGCGCCCTTCAGTCTCTTGCCTGGACGACGCCGCCCCGTCATCTTTGCGGGGCCCAGCATTCTGTAGGCTCACCGCAATCGAATACGCCCTCCGGGATACTTGAGGAGTCGCCCGCGTTGTCGTCCTCGCTCGATGAGGTCGTGATGCTGATCGTTGCGGACGCGGGGCCTTCTCCGGCGACAGTGACTGCGCTGACCCGGTACGACCATGGGACGCCGGCCACGGGGGGCGTGTCGATAAAGAGACCTGCATACGTTTGTGCGACGAGTGTCGCAGCCTCGGTGCTGCTGAAGCGGTAGACGTTGTAGAGCAGGATGTCTTCTGGGCGAAGCGGCTGTTCAGGGGCCTCCCAGGACAGGATGGCCGAGCGCGAGTCGTCCGGGTGGATGGCGAT
>JBDLRB010000184.1:0-5001 GCA_039800205.1 Pseudomonadota bacterium
CAGCCGGTCTGCAGAGTGATGACCTGCACGAGGCGGTCGCCCGGGGGCGTGCTGGACCGCAGCTCGCCCGAGTGATCGCCGACGAATGCGCGTGGGCGCGCGGCCTGCTGGACCTCGGACGTCCCCTGGTACGCCACGCTCCGTGGCGCTTCAGCCTTGAGCTACGCGCCATACTGGCCGGAGGCACACGCATCCTCGATCAATTGAAGGCGGCGGGGCATGATCCCATCCGTCAACGTCCCCGCCTGGGCCTGCGCGATGCGCTGCCGCTCATGACCCTCTTTGCGCGAGCCGCACGATGAGCCCGGACGCCTACTGCCAGGATCGAGCGGCACGAAGCGGCTCGAGCTTTTATTACAGCTTCATGTTCTTACCGCCCGAGCGACGGCGTGCGATCACGGCGCTCTACGCATACTGTCGCGAAGTTGACGACGTGGTCGACGACTGCACGGACCCGGGCGTCGCGCGCGCCAAGCTCGGCTGGTGGCGCGCGGAAATCGAGCGACTGAGACAGGGCCACCCCGAACATCCGGTCACGCGGGCCTTGCAGCCGCATCTCGAACCCATGAACTTGCCCATCGAACATCTCATGACCCTCATCGACGGGATGCAGATGGATCTGGACCAGAACCGATATCTCGATTTCGAGGCGCTGAGACTGTATTGCCACCGTGTGGCCGGGGTCGTAGGCATTCTCTCGGCCTCGATTTTCGGATACACCCACCCAGCCACCCTCATCTATGCTGAGAAGCTGGGTCTGGCGTTTCAAATGACCAACATCATCCGTGACGTCGGCGAGGATGCGCGCCAGGGCAGGATTTACCTGCCCATGGCCGAACTTCGGCAATACGGCGTGCACGAGCAGGACCTGCTCAGGGGGCGAAGCTCGCCTGAATTGACTGTGCTCCTCAAGATGCAGGCTGATCGCGCCCGCGAACTCTACCGTGAAGCCCTTCAGCACCTCGACCCCATCGATCGGCCGGCGCAGCGCCCGGGGCTGATCATGGCCGCGATCTATTCGACCTTGCTTGCAGAGATCGACCGGGACGGGTTTCGCACGCTGACCCACCGAACCTCGCTCACCCCGCTCCGAAAGTTGTGGATCGCCTGGCGTACCTGGCGTCGGCCAGTCCTCGCGATCGAGTCACGCCCGTGAACCGGGCCGTCCCGGGCGGCCTCGAGGCGTCGTCGCCCTTCGATCTGGCGATTGTGGGGGCCGGATGGGCCGGGCTGGCTGCAGCGGTGGTTGCGTGCGCAGCCGGAAAACGCATTGTGCTGGTCGATGCCGCACCCCAGGCGGGCGGACGCGCGCGCCGACAGAGCCTCGACCTCGGTTTTGGCCCCATCGATCTGGACAATGGTCAGCACCTGTTGATCGGAGCCTACCGGCAAACGCTGGAGCTTGCCCAGCGGATCGGTCTGAGCGCCGAGCAACTCTTCAATCGACAGCGCCTGCTGCTCAGGGACACGCAGGGGCTACACCTTGCCGCGCCGCACTTGCCGGCCCCGGCCCACCTGGTGTGGGCTCTGCTTGCCGCACGCGGATTTCCGTGGTCAGACCGGCGAGCCGTCGTGCGAATGATCTCGGGCCTGCGACGTGACGCGTGGCAGGTCACCGCCGGGGAGACCGTCAGTACCCTCCTGGACCGGATGTCTCAGCCGAGCACCGTGCGCACTCGGCTCTGGGAACGCCTGTGCATCTCGGCGCTCAACACCCCAAGCCGGCAGGCCTGCGCGCAGACCTTTGCTTCGGTCCTGCGCGACTCGCTGGGCAGCGCCCGGGCCAACTCGGATTTTCTGATCCCCCGAGCCACCCTGTCCGACTGCCTGCCCGACCCCGCCCTGCGCTGGCTCTCGCGGCAGGGCGCCGTCATTCGCCTGCGAACCCCGATCCGCACGCTGGTTCCCGACCCTGGGAGGGCTTCGTCCTGGCAGCTGCATCATCCCGGGGGGTCGATCGCAGCGCGAGGGGTGATTCTTGCCTGCAACGTGTCAAACAGCCTGAGACTGCTTGAGCGGATCGGGTCCAGCGACACGCCGCCGATCGTAGACGATGTCTCGCTTGCGGGACGGGGCACACCCGGCAGACCCCAGGTGGGGCGTTCCGAACTGAGGCGTACGCTTCGCGCCTTGTCGAGCTTCTCATTTCATTCGATCGCGACACTGTGGGTGTCGTGGCCGGCCTCCCATCAGCCCGCGATCGGGCCCCCGCTCATGCTCCACCGTGAGGCCGGTGGTGACCGTCAGGCAGACTGGTTATTTGATCGCGGCGTCTGGAGCGGACACCGGGTCGGCGCATGGGTCATCAGCCTTGCGGACGAACTCAAGCCTGCGCTGGACCCCGAGCGCGCGATCGATCATGCCCGCGAGCTATGCAGAACCTACGGGTTCGTAGCCCCCGTCGCCGCCCGCCTGATCATCGAAAAGCGCGCGACCTTTGCCTGTGTGCCCGGCCGGGCGGGCGTCGCACACGAGGCTGCCGGCCGACAGGCGGGGTTATGGCTGGCGGGCGATTACACCGAGGCTCATTACCCGGCGACCCTGGAATCAGCGGTCCGAAGCGGTATGCGCGCGGGTCAAATCGCGGCGGACGGGTTGGACGCTTACTCCCAGGCCATCGCAATCGCCTGATCGATGCGCTCGATCGCGACGGCTTCGACCCCCTCGAGGGGCTTCCGGGGTAAATTGGCTCTAGGGATCAGTACTTTCGGAAATCCGAGCTTGCCCGCCTCGCGCAGCCGCTCCTGCCCACGCGGGGCTGGTCTGATCTCGCCCGCGAGTCCGATCTCACCATACACAGCCAGACCCTCTGGGAGCGGACGATTTCTCAGTGACGAGACGATCGCGAGCAAGACCGCCAGATCGGCTGCGGGCTCACTGATCCTCACACCGCCCACCGCGTTGACGAAGACGTCCTGATCATGACAGGCAATCCCCGCATGGCGGTGCAGTACTGCAAGCAGCAGGGCCAGCCGGTTGCTCTCGAGTCCGACCGACAGGCGTCGGGGAGACGGCACATGACTGTGATCGACGAGCGCCTGGACCTCGACCAGCAAGGGACGCGTACCCTCCAGCGACGCCAGAATGCACGATCCAGGCACTTTCTTTTCGTGCTGTGAGAGAAACAAAGCCGACGGGTTGGATACGGCTTTCAGTCCGCGGTCGGTCATCGCAAACACACCCAGTTCGTTGACCGCACCGAATCGGTTCTTGAACGCACGAACCATGCGAAATGATGACCCTGGATCGCCCTCAAAGTAGAGCACCGTGTCCACGATGTGTTCCAGGACGCGCGGTCCTGCGAGCGTGCCTTCCTTGGTCACGTGTCCGATCATGACGAGCGCGACGCCCATCGACTTGGCCTGGCGGGTCAATTGCGCAGCACATTCCCTGACCTGCGCCACCGAACCCGGCGCAGACTGGAGCGCCGGCGAATAAACGGTCTGAATCGAATCGATTACGACGACCAGCGGACGTCGGGTCTCGACCTCGGCCTGGATTCGCTCGAGATCGATTTCAGTCAGGAGCGGGATTCGAGCCTCACCCAGCCCCAGGCGGCGAGCCCGAAGCGCAACCTGCGACGCAGACTCCTCCCCAGTGACGTACAGCACGGACGTCGATGGCGCCAGGCCCGCAAGCGCCTGCAGGAGCAAGGTGGATTTCCCGATCCCAGGATCACCGCCAATGAGAATCACGGAGCCTGCAACCAGACCGCCGCCGAGCACCCGGTCGAACTCTTCACTGCCCGTCGGCATCCTCGCGACGGTCTCGGGCTCGATGGTGTCCAGGGTGACCAGCGCCTGCGCCTTGACGAGGCCCTGATGGCGGGACCCGACGCGCTCGATGGGCGATTCGATCAGCGCATTCCACTCCGAGCAATGGGGGCACTGCCCGGACCATTTCGGGCTGACCCCACCGCAGGCGTTACAGACGAACTGGGTCTTCTGACGCGTGGCCATCGTCGAGCACCTCCCTGCGGACTCTGGGCGCGACCGCGCACAGCAGCTCGTAACCAATCGTGCCGGCCTGGGCCGCGACCTCGTCCACCGGGATGATCTCACCCCACAGCTCAACGGCCGCTCCGACAGCGGCCTGCGGAACAGGTGTCAGGTCGACCGCAAGCATGTCCATCGAGACGCGCCCAACGGTCCGGGTCCGCACGCCATCCACGGCGATCGGCGTGCCGGTCGGCGCATGACGCGGATATCCGTCCGCATAGCCGCCTGCAACGATGCCGATCCGCATGGCACGGTCGGCCACGAAGCTCGACCCGTAGCCCACAGCGTCGCCCGCCTGCAGGGATTGCACACCGATCAGACGGGAATGCAGGCCCATGGCCGGCCGCAGACCCAGGTCGACCGCAGATCGGTCGGCGAAGGGGGTGGCGCCGTACAACATGATGCCCGGCCGAACCCAATCCTGATGCACGCGAGGCGAATCGAGAATGGCCGCCGAGTTGGCCAGCGATCGCGCGCCGACCAGGCCGGCCACTGCGCGCTCGAAGCGGGCGCAGGCCCCATCGATCCCGCCCAGCAGGTCAGCATTCGCGAAATGCGTCATCAGGGTCACGGAGCGCACCGCTGCGGCGTTCATCAGCCGACGATGTATCGCCATGGCTTGGTCGATGGGGACGCCCAGGCGGTTCATCCCGGTGTTGATCTTCAGATAGACATCGATCGGGTGCTGAACTGGGTGCTCCAGCCAGGCCGCCTGCCCCGCGTCATGAACGACCAGCGAGAGTTGGTGCTGGAGGGCCAGCGCGACATCATCGGGTCCGAACGCGCCCTCGAGCATCAGAATCGGACGTCCCCATCCCGCCTCGCGCAGTCGGATCGCGCCCTCAAATTCAACCAGCGCCAGGCCGTCGGTCTGGGCAAACGCACGCATCGCTTCGAGCAATCCATGACCGTAAGCGTTGGCCTTGACCACGGACCAGACGCGGGCCGAGGGTGCTCGCTCACGGACCCGGGAGAGGTTCTGTCGGAGCGCATTCAGATGGAT
>JBDLRB010000185.1:0-51050 GCA_039800205.1 Pseudomonadota bacterium
GCGGGGAAGAGCGTGATAACGGCCAGTCGCCCGATATCGCCGACCACGAAGGGTGCAATGCCCCGATAGATCCGTGTCAGCGGAATGTGCGGCGCCATCGATTGGACGACGAACACATTGATGCCGATGGGCGGGATGATCATGCCCATGCTGATCAGAATCACATTGACCACGCCCCACCAGAGGGGGTCGTAGCCCATGCCGGTGATCAGGGGGTAGACAAAGGGCAGGGTGATCACCATTGCCGCGATTTCATCGAAGATCGCACCCGCAATGAGATAGACGATCTGCAGCATCACGATCACCAGCAAGGGCGCGACCCCGAGCGCTTCGATCGACGCCACCACCGCCTGGGGCATGCCTGACAGCGTGACGAAATAACTGAACACCGACGCGCCGATGATGATCACAAAAATCAGGGCGGTGGAGGTCACCGTGTCCCGGATCGATTCGATGAAGCGATCCTTCGACATCCGACCGCGCACGAGAGCAATCAGAAACGCAAAGCTCGCACCCACCGAGGCCGCTTCGGTGACCGTGAAGATCCCCGTATAGATCCCGACGCCGACGACCAGCGCAAGGAGCACCACCGCCCAGCATTGCCGCACCGTCTTCATCCGGGTCGCCCAGTCGGCACGCGGCCCGACCGGCGCCTGATCGGGCGCGATCCGCGCGAAGACCGAGACGGCAAGCATGTAGAACACCACGGTGAGCAGACCCGGGATGATGGCCGCGACGAACAAGGCGGTGATCGAGTTTTCGGTGAGCACGCCGTAGAGCACAAGCACCACGGAAGGCGGAATGATGATGCCCAGCGTACCGCCCGTGGCGATGGTTGCCGCAGCGAACCCCTCGCCGTAGCGGTGCGTGGTCATCGCGGGTAAGGCAATCCGCGACATCGTTGCCGCAGTCGCGACGGAGGAGCCGCAGACCGCACCAAAACCGGCACAGCCCAGAACCGTCGAGATGGCGAGCCCCCCGCGGCGATGACCAAAGAACGCCCCGGCCACTTGATACAACTCTGTGGAGAGTCCGCCCGCATGGGCGAAATTCCCCATCAACAGAAACAGCGGAATGACCGCAAGCGCCAGACTGCCCAGTGCACTCGAGGGTTCAGTCGACAGCAGCGACAGCGCGGGCTCCCAACCAACGATGAGCCCGCACCCGATCAGGCCGGCCATCCCCATCGCGACGCCGATCGGCACATGGATCGCGATCAGGGCAAACATGAGGCCAAGGCCCAGGAGGCCGGTGACGAGCGGGTCCATGAGGGGTCAGTGCTCCGGCTCTTCGGCCTGCCCCCGCAGCGCCTGGATCCAGCGTCCGATCACGATGATCTGTGCGGGCAGCGCCACCGCCAGCATCACCGTGGCCAGCAGCCACGCAGGCGCCACCGGGACCTCGATCGTCCGGGTCGTCGCGCCCCGGCCATGCTGATCCAGCACGAAGAGCAGAAACTGCCAGGTCATCAGCGAGAAGAACATCAGTGTGACGAGATTGCCGACGATTTCGAGCAGACGGTAACCGGTTCGCGGCAA
Organism: Pseudomonadota bacterium; assembly: GCA_039800205.1. Lineage (GTDB taxonomy): Bacteria > Pseudomonadota > Gammaproteobacteria > Burkholderiales > Burkholderiaceae_E > SYIM01. The sequence continues at coordinate 1,539 of JBDLRB010000185.1, forward strand.
GGCCTGCCCCAGGAATCGGATCGTGACATTGGACTGTCGGAGCAGCCCGGAGGGAAAGGCCGAGGCGATGATGACCGCCATCACGAGACTCAGAATGTCGGTCAATCCCGGAAGACGCGGCCAGCCCAGATAACGGGCGGCGCCCTCGTAGGTGGTCAGCGCAGCCGCCACGCACAGACCGGAGAACCCGATCAGTGCGAGGCGGTCGGTCAGCCGCTCGAATCGGCTGAACATGGGGCCGTGTGCGTTCACCGCCTGGCCTGACTCAGCCGCGGATCTTCTTCAGGAGCGACAGCGTCTCGGCATAGATCTTTTCACCGTTGGGCGACTTCTGGATCCACCACTTGTGTACCGCCTGCGAGCGCTCGGCATAACGCGCCTTGTCGGCCGCCGAAAGCTGCACCAACTGGATCCGACCTTCTTTTTCGACGCCCGCACGAATCTCCTGGCCAACGCCCTCGTAGGCCGCGCCTGCGGTACGCGCAAAGCTGGCCCCGCCGTTCTTCATCACCGCGTCCTGCACGTCCTTGGGCAGGCCGTCGAAGGTCTTGCGATTCATCAGCAACAGAAAAGGAATGACGCCCACGGGCGCCAGCTGGTTCTGCCGCACGAGGGGCAGGGTCTTGAAGGTGCGCATGCCGGACCAGCTCTGAATCACGCCATCGAGCGTGCGCCGCTGCAACCCCTCGTTCATTTCGGGGCTGTCCATGGTTTCAGCGCTGGCGCCCATGGCCTTCAGCCATTCGGCGTGAACGGCGCCGACCGAGCGGATCTTCTTGCCCTTGAGTTCATCCAGAGACTTGAGTGGATTGGCCAGCCAGACGTTCGACACTTCGGAGGCGAAAAAACCCACCAGGTGGACATCCTCGAGCCCGCGCAACATCTTCTTCTGGCACAGATCCCAACCCACCAGGGCGGCCTCGGTGGCGTTTTCAAACAGAAAGGGCAGTTCGAAGAGCTGCATATCCTCGAACTGTCGACCATGGTAGCCGGGCAGAATCCAGGCGACATCGGCCACGCCTGCGCGGACCAGATCGAACTGCTTGAACGCATCCTTGCCGAGCGACCCGCCCCAGAACCCCTGAAACCGTGCCTTTGTCCCAACGTCTTTCTGGGTGGCGAGCATCCAGGGCTTGATCGCCCGTGCGACGCCCACCGATTGCTCGGGTACGAAGGTCGCAACCTTGACCAGCGGTGCGGATTGCGCGTGGACGGCTGGAATGAGGGGTGCGGACGCAAGCGCTGCGGCGCCGGTCATCAGTTGTCTGCGAGCGGTTTTCATCGGCGGTCTCCGGTGTTGTTTGTTGAAGCGATATCCGGGTGTGCGGAATCTGGTTGGCAAGTGTAATCGGTGCGGGCGCTCATTCGGCGATCGTCGGCCGAAGATCGGGGAATCCCGAGCGTTGGCTCGAAGCCCAGGACGGTGGCCGCGATCCGATCCGCGTGATCCGGAAGGTGGTCTGCGCGCCAGGCAACGTGACCGTCCGGCCGGACCAGTACCCAAGTACGCTCGTAGAGCCGATCCTGGGCCTCACCGGGCAGCGCACGAATCTCGATTGAGACGCCACGGGACTCGAATGCCTGAATCAATGCGAGCGATTGCGAAGTGGCCCGAGCGGCCTCGATCTGACTGCCATGAACCAGTACCCAGCCGCGTCCGTACCAGTCCAGCGTGCTGCGGCCGCGCAGGCTCTGATCAGCCTCCAGCCAGGCATGCGGGGCACGCGCACCGGGCCAGGTCGACGGGACCACCTGCGACGGGTCATCGGGCGGTTCGGGTGTGCCGTCGGACAGGATCACCGGAGAATCCACATACCGATACCCCAGATGCAGACCAGCCGAATTGAATTGTCGGCTCATCCAACGGATTCGCGGCACGATACGGGCGCGCGCGGCTTCGCCCGCGGGCCCGTCCTCGTCGATTTCGGGCGGCACCTCATCCATCACCATGTCGATCTTGTCAGAGTTGTTGGCCGACACGACGCTGTTTCTCACCGCGATGGGCTTGCGTTCGATCTCGTAGCTCTCAAGCAATCCCGGGCCACCCTGGCCCTGCTCGACCGCAGCGAGCTTCCAGCCCAGATCGATCGCATCGCCAATCCCGGTATTCATGCCCACACCGCCCGTTGGAACGAACAGATGCGCCGCATCGCCCGCGAGGAAGACCCGGCCCGCCTCCGAGCGCCATCGACGCGCAACAGACTGATGGTGATGCCAGTGCGTCGTAGCCTGAAGCTCGAATTCAAAGGGCCGGCCCACTGCACGGGTCAGGACCTCTTTGGCGTCGATTGAGTCGGTGGATTTCGAGTGATCCAGGAAGTAGTACTGGAAGCTCCACAGCTCGGCGCCGTCGATCGCCGTGAACACGCCGAAACTGTCGGGCGCGAACACGAAATAGAGGTTGCCCAGACCCTTGCCGTGAATGGCCAGAAATTCCCTGGACCGGAAATAGAAACTGACGTTCGCGCGCATCTTCCCCCGGCCGTTGTAGCGGATACCGAGCGCACGCCGAATCGAACTGGTTCCCCCATCACAGGCAATCAGCCAGCGACTGCGGATCTGCTCGGTCCGGCCGCTGGACAGCTCGGTCGCGGTGGCGGTGACGCCCTCGGTATCTTCGGTGAACGCGTCAAAGCGCCAGCCGTGTCGAAGACAGACCGCCGACTGCTGCTCGGCAAAGCGCCAGAGCACCGGCTCGAGCGCCTGCTGACCAATCTGCGTCTTGTAAAACGGCGACCACTGAAGCTCGCGCCAGCGCGCCATGACCTCGGGCGTGCGCTCGATGGTCTGGCGAATCGAGGGCGACGTAATCCGGTAGAGCTCGTGCCCGGCGAGCCGGCTGGAAAACGTGATGAAGTAGTTGACCTCGGGCGGCAGCGCTGCACGGTAGATGTCGTCGGTGATGCCCCAGCGCCGAAAATACTCCATCGAACGCGCGCCAAGCAGCGTCGCCTTGGGGTGCTCGGTGGGCGCCGTGCGGGTCTCGAGAAGCGTGCAGCCCACGCCTCGCCAGCCCAGCTCCGCCGCCAGCGTCAGACCCACCGGCCCACCCCCCACGATCAGCACGGGCGTCTCGATCATCTTCGTCTCCGGGTCATGGTCGATTCGAAATCGCCGATGGCGCACTGCGGCCGCTCGGCACTGCCGGATGTGGATTGTATGATTCCCCGACCAACCAGGAGCGCGATGATGAGCGTTGAATATGCCCCGAAGGGACTGATTGGCGTGCTGACGCCTCAGGCCAACACCACCGTCGAACCCGAATTCGGCATCCTGTGCCCGGTCGGATTCGCCGCACTGAATGGCCGAATGGTCAGCCAGCGTGATTCGGTTGAAGCGCGCCTGATCGACTACTACGAATCACTCGAGACCACAGTCGCGCAGTTTGCGAATGCACCCCTCACCGCGATCACATCGGCCTGCACGGGTGCGTCCTATCTGATCGGCGCTGAGCGCGAGGACCAGATCTTTGGCGCGCTGTCGGCCGCACGAGGGATTCCGGTGACCAACTCGGCGTACGCGGTCGTGGCCGCGTTCCGCGCGCTGGGCGCGCGTCGTATCGGTCTGGTCTCACCCTATCCCGATTCACTGACGCAAGCGAGCGTGCGCTACTGGGAGAGCCGCGGACTGACGATCGGGCACCTGGAGCGTGTCGAGAGCGATGCCTCGCAGTTTCACCCCATCTACTCGATTCGTGCCGACGGCGCGGGACAAGCGCTGGCGCGGATGCAGGGGCGAAACGTGGACGCCATCGTCATGCTGGGCACCGGTATGCCCACGCTTGGGCCGATCCTGCAGCATCCGCGAGTGGGTGATGCGCCGGTGTTTTCCTGCCTGCTCGCCACCGTCTGGGATGCGGTGCAGCGGTCGAGCGGCGCAGCGCATGACGCCGAATCGCTCCTGGCCTTCATTGAAGGCGCAAGCTGGCGACATCGCTTTCTCGAGCGCTGCGGGCGGATCTGATCCTCGGCCGCCCTGGACGCGCCCTGGACTGACCCCAGGCGGGGCGCCCGGCAAGACCCTCAGCCCGTCCCCAGTCTGCGCAGCACCGGGGGCACGGTTGGGATCGAGATCGTCTTCGGTTCGGTGTAAAACGCCTCGCACGCAGCGCCGCCCTCCCGACCCACCCCGGACTCGCGGTATCCGCCAAACGGTGCGCGAAGCTCTCGCATCATGGGCGTATTCACCCAGACCACTCCAGAGCGCAGCCCCTCGCTCGCACGCATCACGGTCGGCAGATGCTCCGACCACACATAGGACACCAGGCCGAAACGGCTGTCGTTCGCGATGTCGATCGCCTGCTCAAGGGTGTCAAAGAGGATAAACGTGGCAAAGGGCCCAAAGATCTCGTCCTGTGCGACCCGAACGGCATTGGAGGGGGCCAGCACGGCCGTCGGCTCAACGTAAAAGCCCTCGCCGGCCGAATCGGGCCGACGCCCGCCGGTGATCAGGCTGCAACCATCGGCCCGGGCGGTCTCGACAAAGCCCAGCACCCGCTGCATGTGCGCCCGGGAGGCGAGTGGCCCCAGTTCGGTCGCGTCGTCCATCGGGTCGCCGATCCGGATCCGGCGGGCGCGTTCGGTGAACCGGGCGATGAAATCGTCGGCGATCCGGCGTTCGACCAGAATGCGCGAGCCGGCCAGACACTGCTGGCCGTTGTTCGAGAAGATGCCGAGCAGCGCGCCATCGAGGGCACGCTCCGCGTCGGCGGAGGCAAACACGATATTGGCCGACTTGCCCCCCAGCTCCATCGTGCAGGGCACGAGGTTCTGGCCGGCTGCCGCCATGATTGAGCGACCGGTCTCGGTCCCGCCGGTGAACGAAACCAGGTCGATATCGGGGTGCGACACCAGCGAATGACCGGTGACCGGCCCCCGGCCATTGACCAGGTTGACGACCCCAGGCGGCAGGCCGGCGTCGTGCAGCAGTTCGACGAAGCGGTGCAGTGCGAGCGGCGTCTGCTCGGAGGGCTTCAGTACACAGCTGTTGCCGAAGGCAATCGCCGCGGCCACCTTCATCGAAGCGAGTGCGACCGGTGCATTCCAGGGCGCCAGCAGCGCCGCCACACCGACCGGTTCTCGGACCACCACCGTCTGGTAGCCCTCAGTCTGGGTGTAGACCTGACCGGCGCTCTGGCCGATATGCTCGGCGAAAAAGCGGAAGTTGTAGGCGGCCCGCTCGATGTGACGCAGCTTGAGTTCGCGCATCACGATGCCGGTGTTCAGGCATTCGAGCTCGGCCAGTTCGGCGGCATGCGCGCGCACCACATCGTGGATCCGCATCAGCACATCCTGGCGCTTGCCCACTGAACGTTTCGACCACACCCCCGAGCGAAAGCTCGCACGCGCGGCGGCGACCGCCTGGTCCACCAGCGCGGCGTCGGCTTCAATCAATTCGCCCACCGCCTGGCCGGTGGCGGGATAGATAATGGGTAGCCGGGGGCCGGTCCCCTCAAGGGCGCGACCGGCAATCAGGCTGCCAACGGTTCGGAACGGAAAGCTTCGGGGCGTGTTCATGGGCTCGATTTGGGTCGGATTGAGAGGCTCAGGACATGAACGCACCGCCATTGACCTGCAGGGTCTGGCCGGTGACGTAGCGCGAGGCGTCTGAAAGAAAGAACAGGATCGGGCCCACGATGTCGTCGGCCTCGGCAATGCGCCCCAGTGGAATCGAACGGCCGTAGGCGGCCACATCGAAACGGGTGGGCTGGTCCTCGTCCGAGCGACCGGTGCCCCCGCGCAGGAAAGCCGTGTCAACCGCCGACGGGGCCACGGCGTTCACCCGAATGACCGGCGCCCACTCGAGCGCCAGTTGCCGGGTCATCATGATCAGGCCGGCCTTCGCGATCGAATAGGGCCCGTAGTGAGGGCGCGCCGTGATGCCCAGACCCGAAGACACATGAACCAGACTGGCCCCCGCGCCGGCCGCCAGCAGGGGCTGCAGCGCGGAGGACAGCGCGTGGGCCGCATCCAGATTGCCGCGCATGACCTCATCCCAGACTTCAGCGGGGGTTTGGGCGAGGGGTTGCGCGGCCGCCATGAACCCGATCAGGTTGACGGCGCCATCCAGCCCGCCCCAGCGCTCACCGAGCGCTGCGCAGGCGCTCGCAAGCGATGCCCGGTCTCCGGCATCGGCCGCGAAGGTTTCGACATCGTGCGGGGGCGGATGGCGTGAGATCGACGCGGGCAGGTCGAGCACCGCCACCCGGATGCCCTGAGTCCGTGCGGCCTGAACGAGCACACGACCGATGCCACCGCAGCCGCCCGCCACTAGCAGGCGAGCCGGTGCGCCCGGGTTCTGGGGGGTCTGTGCTCGCGAATCGATCCTCGGAGTGATCTGCATCGCACCCCCCTCAAGCGAGCGTCGCGGCCCGGCGAAGGCCCTCGATCATCGACGTCTTCAGAAGATAGCGGTAGCAGCGCTCGCGATCCGCAGCGAGCGCCTGCAGATCAGCCAGCATCTTGCGACGCCCCTCGAGCGAGGGCTCCCACATCCGGGATCGGTTCTGGTCGGCCTGGCCGATGATGTCGTCGCGAACAACGGGGCGGCGTCTTGCCTCATAGCGCTCGATCGTCTCGGGTGCGGCCCCCTGGTGGATCTCGGTGATGCAGGCGGCGAGCTCGAACACATCGTGGATACCACCGTTCATGCCCATGCCGCCTTTCGGATTGTTCAGGTGAGCCGCGTCGCCCGCGATCAACATCCGACCCCGACGCCAGTGCGAAGCGATCCGCTGATGAACTCGGTAGGGACGCACCTCTCCGATGGGCGCACCGCCGGCGGCCGGCGTAATTGCGGCCAGCCGCTGGCTGATTCGATCGGGGCGCATCGCATGATCCAGATCTTCATCCGCAGGGGGGTGCAGGCTGACCCGCCAGAGCGTCGCAAGCCGCAACAGGCTGTATGTGCCATCGGGCGCCCACACGTAATTGATCCCGGACAGGCCCGGCAGGTGGTCCTCGAAGGGGAAGGTCGTGGTCGCGAGGATCGTGGTCTCGGGGTAGACGCTGCCCTCGAAGCTCGCGCCGATCGCCTCACGGATCAGGCTGCGCCCGCCGTCGCAGCCCACCACGAAGCGTCCCCGCTCGCGAACCGGCTCGCGCCCCTGCATGTGCCAGTCGATCCAGGGACCGTCGGCATCCTCACCCGCAGCCACAACCGCCGCCCCGCGACACACAATCGTCGGATCGATCAAGGCCAGCCGTTTTTCGAGCTCGGTGACCAGCACGCTCTGATCACATTGCAGGCGCCACGGGTGACGGGTGGCGTCGCCGATGATCGCGAGGTCGAATTCTGCGTGCTCGCCGGTCTCGTGCAGGCGAATCTGCCAGGTGGGGGTGATCCGGCCGGCCGCGTGAAGCGCGGCCGACACGCCGTCCTCATCCAGCATATCCAGCGAGGGCGGATGAAAGGTCGATGAGCGCAACATCGGGATCAGGCGAGGTTCGCGCTCGAACACCTTGACGGGCACGCCCGCGCGGGCCAGTCGCCACGCGAGCACCAATCCGACGGGGCCCGCCCCCGCAATCAGCACCGGGAGGATTTCAGCAGTCATTGAAGCATCCATGCAGAGATACAGTTTCGGGCTGTGATGGTAATACACGTGCTTCGCGGACGGACGAGCCCACGCGTCACGGTCTGAATCGAGCGAGCCAGGCCTGCGCAGTCAGCATGAAACCCGCCAGGTCGGCCGTGCACCCGGTCTCGCCTTCAAGCGTTTCAGCGATGGCCGGGGCCGCCTCGATCGCCGCCCGGAGGTCAAGAAACATCAGTCGCGACCGCCGCGCGAGCACGTCCTCGACCGTCCGCGCCCAGGTCTGCTCGGCCAGCCATTTCACCTCCGCCGGAGTGGGTACACGGGCTGAGCAGTCTGGGGCGTCCGCCGGCAACGGTGTCTCGTCACCCGGATGATGCAGGAGGGGCCGATTGGGAAGCTGCTCAAGCACATCATCGGCCATCGCCAGACAGCTGGTCCACTTGCCCCCCGTCATTGAAACCAGCCCTTCAGGGCCGATCTCGATCGCATGCTCGCGACTGAGGCGGCGCGTGGGCCCCGCCTGCCCCGCCCCTGCATCCGGACGCACCAGCGGCCGCAAGCCGGCCCAGGCGCTCAGGATGTCTGCGCGCCGGGGGGCCGGGCGCAGGACCCGGGACACCTCGTCCAGAATGAGGTCGATTTCGTCGGAAAAGGGCAAAGACTCTTGACCGAGGGCCAGGTCCCGGGCGTCGCGGGGTGTATCGGTCGTACCGATCACGCAGTGCCCGAGCCAGGGGACAACGAAGAGCACTCGTCCATCGGCTGTGCGGGGCAGAAGCAGCGCCTCGTCGAATGGAAAAAAATGGCGCCCGACCACGATATGCGCGCCCTGGCTGGGCTGCACCATCGGAGCCCCCCCTCGGAGCTGATCAACCCAGACGCCCGTGGCGTTCACCACGTCGCCCGCGGTGAGTTCGATCTGAGCACCGGTCTCGCGATCCACCAGTGCAACCCGCATCCGGCCGTCTTCACAACGGCTCATCGCCTGCGCGAGGACACGGTTGACCAGCACTGCACCCGCCTCTTGAGCGCCCCGCGCCATCGCGATCGCCAATCCGCAATCGTCAAACTGCGCGTCGCTGTAACTCACCGCGCCACGCAAACGGTTCGGGTTGAGCTGAGGATAGCGGCGGATTGTCTCGTCACGACCGACGGTCCGGGTCGCGCCGAGGCTGGCGTGACCGGCCAGCCAATCGTACAGCTTCAACCCAAGGCCATAAACGGGTTGCTCCCACCAGCGATACGCGGGCATCACAAAGCGAAGCGGCCGAGCCAGGGCCGGTGCCAGGGCGAGCAGGCGTGCGCGTTCGCCCAGCGCCTCCCGAACCAGCTTGATCTGTCCCTGGCCCAGATAGCGCACGCCACCGTGCAGCAATTTGGTTGAACGCGAGGACGTCCCGCTTGTAAAGTCAAAGGCTTCGACCAGTGCAACCGAGCGGCCCGCACGTGCGGCCTGGAGCGCGACGGCCAGCCCGCTTGCTCCGCCGCCCACGACGGCGAGGTCAAATCCCTCCGGGCGGGCAAGCGTAGCGAGCGCCGCAGCGCGCCGGCCCGCAAGGGTCGACGGGACGGTCATTGATCGCGCGCCCATTGGCGCGAGCGTTCAACCGCCTCACGCCAGCGCGCGCGATGGCTGCTTCGCTTCGATGCGCTCCAGATGGGGTCGAATCGGCGATCGAGCTGCCAGCAGGCAGCAATCTCATCGAGCCCGGACCAGACACCGACCGCCAACCCGGCAAGCGCGGCCGCACCGAACGCGGTGGTCTCGGTCAGCACCGGCCTCAACACAGGGACACCCGAGAGATCGGCCTGCATCTGCATCAGGCAATTGTTACGGGTGGCGCCACCGTCCACCCTCAGTTCGGTGAGGGGCACGCCCGCATCACCCTCCATCGCCGAAATCAGGTCGGCCGACTGCAAGGCAATGGACTCCAGCGCCGCGCGGGCAAGATGCGCCCGAGTCGTGCCTCGGGTCATGCCGATGATCAGCCCTCGGGCATGGCCATCCCAGTCGGGCGCCCCGAGGCCCGCGAAGGCCGGCACGAGCCAGACATCGCCCGTATCGGCCACACTCTGGGCGAGGGGCTCGATGTCCGACGCCTGGTCGATCAGGCCCAGCCCATCGCGCAGCCACTGGACCGTCGCCCCGCCCATGAAGACACCGCCCTCGAGACAGTAACGTGTCCCTGCGGGCGTGAACCATCCCAGCGTCGACAACAGGCGATGATGGCTCTGCCGGGGCGTGTCGCCGGTGTTCATCAGCATGAAACAGCCCGTTCCGTAGGTATTCTTCGCCTGGCCTGGTTGGAAGCAGGCTTGTCCGAATGTCGCCGCCTGCTGGTCGCCCGCAATGCCAGCGATCGGAATCGCTTGACCAAACAGATCGGGCGCGGTGTCGCCGGCCCAGCCCGATGAGGGAACGATCGAGGGCAGCATTGAGGCGGGGATCTTGAAACGGGCGAGCAGCTCCGAATCCCAGCATCGGGTTCGAAGATCCATCAACATCGTCCGCGAGGCGTTGCTGGCATCCGTCAGATGGCGGGCACCCCCGGTCAGGTGCCAGATCAGCCAGCTGTCAACGGTCCCGAACGCCAGTTCACCCGACTCGGCGCGCGCCCGCGCTCCCGGCACGTTTTCAAGCAGCCAGGCGAGCTTGGTCGCAGAGAAATAGGCATCAACCACCAGACCGGTGCGTGCTTCGATGAGGGCAGCCGCCCCGTCGGTCCGCAAGCGCTCGCAGTACCCCACAGTCCGCCGGTCCTGCCATACGATCGCGGGCGCGATCGGCTGGCCCGTGACACGATCCCACACGACCGTGGTTTCACGCTGGTTGGTGATCCCGATGGCCGCAGGCATCCGGCCGACTCGAGCGACCACCTCGCGGGCGACCGCAAGTTGCGTGCGCCAGAGTTCCATCGCGTCATGCTCGACCCAGCCCGGCTGAGGGAAAGACTGACCGAATTCCTGCTGGGCGATGGCCAGCATTGCGCCGCCGCGATCGAAGGCAATCGCACGCGAGCTGGTGGTGCCCTGGTCCAATGCGAGAACGTAATCCATGTCTCATCCCTTCAATCGTCAAAGTCAGCGCCAGGACGTCAGCCCTGTGCTCAAGCCGCCACCCGAAAACCCGTATGACTCGTGCTGCTGGACGGACTGTTCGCGCCGCGTGCCGCGTTCCGATAGCGGTTGCAGTATGAGGCGTGACAGAGAAACGAGCCTCCTCGCTGCGAGCGCCGGCCGCTCGGGCGGAGATCGAGCGGATCCGTCGCGGCAGTCGCTCGGTGGTAGTCGGTATTGAACCAGTCCGCGCACCATTCCCAGACATTGCCTGAGGTGTTGAACAGACCGTAGGCATTGGGGGCAAAATCGTCGGCCCGCGTTGTACCCGGCCGCCAACCGGGGGCGGGTCCATTCGGAAACTGTCCCTGCCAGGTGTTGCACCGACGAGCCCCCTCCGGCTCGAAGGTGTCGCCCCACGGGTAGCGAGCGCCCTCAGGACCGCCCCGCGCGGCATGCTCCCATTGCGCTTCGCTGGGCAGGCTCACACCGGCCCAATCGCAGTAGGCCTGGGCGTCGTGCCAGGATACGTGCACGACGGGATGATCCGCACGGGTGTGCCCACCCGAACCGGGGCCGAGTGGGTCCCGCCAGCACGCGCCCGGAACAATCAGCCACCACGGCAGGCCCGCCACCGTTCGTCGCACCGCTGCACGGGCAGCGGGGTCGAGTTGCAGGTAAAAGACAAAGGACTCGCCTGCGCGCTCGGCCTCGGTCTGATAGCCCGTGGCCTGAACGAAGCGGGCAAACTGCGCGTTGGTGACCGTGGTGCGGCCGATTCGATACGGGCTCAGCGTAACCCGGCGCGCCGGACCCTCGCCGTCGCTCGAAAAACCCTCGGGATCCTCGCTACCGATTGACACCGTCCCGCCCGCAATCTGGACCAGCCCCTCAGCGCCGAAGGGCTGAGCGGTGTGTGATGGCCGGGAGCGCCCCGCCGGCGTGCAACGGACGTCCATCTCCGCCGGTCCAGTCAAGCGGCCCTGCGGCCCACAGCACGAGACCACCCCCGACCCTCAGTCTTCGTCTTTTTCCCAGAACGCGGGCTCGGGATTGCGCGCCATGATCTCGAGGATTTTTTCGCGAGGAATGACACCACAGCGCGCCGCCCAAGCCTCATAGTGCGCGAGCATCTCGGCGACCCGCTGCGGCTGCTGCCCGGCAAGATCATCCAGCTCGGTCCGGTCGGTCTCGAGATCGTAGAGCTCCCAGGGATCGGGGTACCTGCGCACCAGCTTCCAGCGCCCGATTCGCACCGCCGCATTCCCCTCGTGCTCCCAGAACATCGGCCGGTCCTCGAGCCCATCGCCTGCGAACGCGGGTCTGAGGCTGGTGCCTTCGAGTTGCGGAATGGGGAGACCCTGGCGTTCGGTGGGGTAGGCGGTCCCGCTGACGTCAAGCACCGTGGCCATGATGTCGGGCAAATAACCAGGCGTGTGGCGAATGCCCCCCTGGTCCGCAATGCCGGCGGGCCAGTGCGCAATCAGCGGAGTGGCAATGCCGCCCTCGTGGATCCAGTGCTTGTACAGCCTGAAGGGCGTATTCGACAGGTTGGCCCAGGCCGTGCCGTAGCTCTGATAGGTATGCTCTGGCCCGGGCATCAGGCTGGGGATGTTGCCGAACTGTACGGGATCGCCGGCACGGGTGTGGGAACGCGCGATCATCAGCTTGTCGACCAGGACATCCACTGTCACCCCTTCGGGAATATCCTCGGCGCAGGCGCCGTTGTCGGCGAGGAAAATGACCAACGTGTCCTCGAAGCAGTTGTTGCGTTTCAGCGCCTCGACGATCCGACCGATGCCCTGATCCATCCGGTCAACCTGTGCGGCATAGACCTCCATGCAGCGCAGCAGCCAGGCCTTTTCCTCGGCCTCGGTCCAGGGCGGCTGACTGGGGTCGCGATCCGACAGGCCCCATTCCGGTTTGAGGATGCCGGAGGCGACGAGCTTGCGCAGGCGCTCGACGCGCAACTGATCCCAGCCCGCATCGAAGCGGCCCCGATACTTGGCGATGTCCTCGTCGTGGGCATGGAGCGGCCAGTGCGGCGCGGTGTAGGCGACATACATGAAGAACGGCTGATCGGCATGGTCGCGCGCATGGGCGTCGACGTAATCGACCGCCTGATCGCTGATCGCGTCGGTATAGAAGAACTCCGGGTTGTCTCGAGCCTCATGCTCGGCGTTCTGGTTGCCGCGGGTCAGCGTGTTCGGGTCATAGAAGCTGCCCGCGCCGATAATGGTTCCAAAGAATTCATCAAAGCCACGCTGCAAGGGCCAGGCGCTCGTGGGTGAGACCAGATTGCTGGCGATATGCCACTTGCCACTCATGTAGGTCCGGTACCCGTTGCCCCGCAAGGCCTCGGGGATCGTCACGCACTGCTCCGACAGGTTGCCGGTATACCCCTCGGGGCCCAGGTCGTAGGTGAGCACCCCGATCCCCGTCTGATGGGGGTGCAGACCGGTCAGCAGCGATGCCCGTGAGGGGCTGCAGCGAGCGGTGTTGTAGAACTGCGAGAAACGCAGACCGCGCCGAGCAAGTGCGTCCAACGCGGGCGTGTCGATCTCCCCGCCATAACAGCCGATGTCGCTGAATCCCATGTCGTCGTTCAGGATCAGCACGATATTGGGTTTTCGGCTCAAGTTTCTTTCTCCTGGATGGATGAGCGGCCACGACCCGCAGGCGGGCCTCAGATCTCGATTCTGCGGCCATTGTCCGCCGCAAACAGATGAACGCTGCCGGGACGCGGCCGGACCCGCAATCGCGCGCCCTCGCCCGGCAGATCTCGCCGGCCGGTGCGCATCCGTGCCCGCGTGCCCGCAATCGAAAGATTGACGATCGCGCTGTCGCCAAAATCTTCGACAAAATCGACGTCTGCCGAGAGCCCCCCGGTATCGGTGATCTCAAGGTCCCCGGGTCGGATTCCCGCGAGGAGCGCGCGCGGTACGGGTTCGGCGTCGCTTCGTGGGTCCGCCTCGGCGGGTACGAACAGTTGATCGATCGCCAGGCCGTCCCCGCCGATTCGCAGCGCCGAACCCTCGAGCGCAGCCGGGAGCAGATTCATCGGCGGCGTGCCGATGAAGGCAGCCACCTGCGCATTGGCCGGCCGATCGAAGATCGCGTGCGGCGAACCCACCTGCGCAAGCCGCCCATCCATGAAGATCGCGATCCGGTCGGCGATCGTCATCGCCTCCTCCTGATCGTGCGTCACATAGATCGCGGTCGTACCGAGCGAGCGCTGCAGGCGTCGCAGTTCGGCGCGGGTCTCCAGCCTCAGCTTGGCATCGAGGTTGGACAGCGGCTCATCGAGCAGAAACAAGCGAGGCTTTCGCACAATCGCACGGGCAAGCGCACAGCGCTGTTGCTGCCCGCCCGACAACTGTCCGGGGCGCCGCTCGAGCAGGTGGCCGATGCCCACGCGATCCGCGGCTTCGACGACGGCCGCGTCGAGCGAGGCCGCGGGCTCGCGGATCATCTTCAGCGGAAAGGCAATGTTTTCCCGGACACTCATGTGAGGGTAGAGCGCATAGCTCTGGAACACCATGGCGACATCACGCGCGCCGGGTTCGGCATGACTGACATCCTGACCATCGAGCAGGACCCGGCCACCATCCAGTGTTTCGAGTCCGGCAAGCAGCCGAAGGGTGGTGGTCTTCCCCGATCCCGAGGGCCCCAGAAACGCAAAGAACTCGCCGGGCTCAACCTCGAGATCGATCCCGTGGAGTACCGTGGTCTTACCGTGTCGCTTGACCGCACCCTCGATGCGTACGCTGCCTGAGCGATTCATCGTCTGCCTCCTCCCTTGACCGCCCCAACCGTGAGTCCCTTGACGATGTGTCGTTGCGCAGCAAGCCCGATCACGATGACCGGCGCCATGGCGAGCATCGCAGCCGCCGATAACAGCGCCCATTGGGTCTGTTCGACCGAGATGAAGTTGTACATCGCGACCGTGACCGGGCGCACCGTGTTGCCGCCCAGCACGACCGCAAACAGGAACTCGTTCCAGGCGTTCAGGAACACAAAGATCGTGGTCACCGCCATGCCGCCGCGAACCTGGGGGAGGATCACGTACCAGAGGGTACGCAGGCGGCCCGCCCGGTCGAGCAGCGCCGCCTCTTCCATTTCGAGGGGAATATCCTCGAAATAGGTGATCATCAGCCAGATCGCAAACGGTAGCGAAAAGCTCAGATAGATGGCTGTCATGCCCGAGTAGGTATCCAGCCCCCCGATCTTCTGCAACACGATGTAGTACGGGATGATCAGCCCGACCGGCGGCAGCATTTGCGTCGCAAGCACGTAGAAACCGGTGGCGCGCTTGTAGCGCATGCGCAGCCGGGCCATCGCATAGGCCGCAGGGACGGCAAAGATCATCGTAATCAGAGTGGCCGTGGACGTCACCACGAAACTCGACCAGAGGTTGGGCAGGATGGAACTGCTGCCCTGAGTCACGGCCCGGTAGTTATCCAGCGTCGGGGTAAAGAAAACGACCGGCGGCCAGGCCAGCACGTCGCGCTCGGTCTTGAATGAGGTCAGCAGGCCCCAGAGCACCGGAAACGCCCAGACCATCACCAGAGCCGCCGCTGCGACGAGCAAGAGCACACGCCGAGCCGCTGCACCCGCTCCGGTTTTGCCCACGGCACTCATCGCCCGCGCCTCAGCCGGAACATCAGCCAGGACACACCGATCGTGATCGACAGCAGCACCATCGCCAGGGCACTGCCATAGCCCAGGTTGAGCTCAACGAACGAGGTCCGGTACGCATAGAGGTTCAGGATCTCGGTTGCGGATCCGGGGCCGCCCCCGGTTGCAGCATAGATGGCCGCAAAGGCCGACAGGGCCGTCATCATCCGGAGGATCACAACCATGACAATCGCAGGCCGCACCAAGGGAAGCGTGATGTAGCGAAAGCGCTGCCAGGCACTCGCGCGATCCAGGCGCGCCGCCTCATAGACGTCGGGGGGCAGGGTCGCGAGCGAGGCAAGCAGCACCAGAAATGCAAACGGGGTCCACTGCCAGGTATGAATGGCGATCACGGAGATCAGCGCAAGCTGGGGGTCGCCCAGCCAATTGTAAGAGCCCAGGCCCAGGACCCGGGTCACCAGATCGACCAGGCCAAAATCCGGCGAAAGCATCAGAGTGCGCCAGAACAGCCCCACCACCACGGGCGCCAGCACGATCGGCAGAATAAGCGCAATCCGGATGATGCCCTGGCCCCTCGGCATGCGCAGCACGAGCAATGCAAACGCGAGACCGATCATCACCTGGAGCGTGACCGTCGTACCGGTGTAAACCAGCGTCAGCCAGAGCGAATTCCAGAAACGGGGGTCGGTCCCCATGGCCAGATAGTTGCCCAGGCCAGCAAAACCACGCAACCAGGGCATGCTGAAATTGAGCTGCTGGAGGGAATTCCAGGCCAGATAGACCAGCGGAATCGTGGTGGTGAGTACCAGCACGAGCAAGGCCGGACCCAGGAGCATCAACGCAAAGCGTCGCTCCTGGGCTTCCAGGGACAGCGGGGTGGGAGGCATCGGGTCGTCCGGGGGCTTCGGAGGCGAGACCGCCTCCGAAGTCTCGAGCAGCAGGCGCGCTCAGGTACGCAGGATCTGCTGAATACGCGCCTGGGCCTCATCAAGCGCAGCCTTGGCCTTTTTCTGGCCGACCAGAGCCGCCTGAATACTGGTGGCCATGGTCTCACCGATGGCCGGCCACTGCGGCACGCGGGGCCGCCAGTCGACATCGGTGTCTTGCGCGAGTGAATCCATCGCGGTCTTGATGAAGTTGTCCCCCATGGACGCCATTGATTGGGCGAACTCGGCGGACTGCCAGCTCGAGGTGCGGTTCACGCCCGAACGCTTGGCTGCGCCCGCAAATTTCCAGGAGGTGCGCGCCTGGGTTTCAGCCGAGCCCGCCCACGAGATGAACAGCCAGGTTGCCGTCTTGGCTCGTGCGGAGAGCGCCGCGTTGATCGGGAAGCTCCAGTTCCAGATCGACGTCACCCCCTTGCCCGACGGCCCCTTTGGCCAGCGGGCAAAGCCGATCTTGCCGATCACCTTCGATTTGGCCGGATTGTTCAGGACGGCAGCCGAGGAGTGTGCATCGAGGTAGCAGCCGAGCGTCCCCTGGGAAAAGGCGTCCGCAATGTCAGGCCAGTTCCAGTTCCGCACCGCGGGCGGCGCAAAACGATTCAAGGCCTCGACATACCATTCGAGCGCCCGGACGGCGGTCGGTGTGTTGACAACGAGATTCCTGCCCTCGAACCAGCTCCCGCCAAACCCACGCAGGATCGATGGATAGATGTACATGTTCTGACCGGCCCCGGCAAAGCCACGCATGGCGAGTCCATAGATGCGATTGGCCGGGTCGTGAATGGCCTTGGCGTTGGCCAGCAGTTCGTCATAGGTCGTGGCGGGCTTGAGGCCCTTGGCCGCATAGAGGTCCTTGCGATAGACCTGGACGGTCACCTCACCGTCGTAGGGCACGCCATAAGGCTTGCCGTCGATCGATGCAGAGTCGCGCCAGGCCTTGTTGATGTCGTTGAAGTTGAACCAGGCGTTGTCGGTCAGTTTGGCGTCATTCAGATACCGGTCGAGCGGGTCGACCCACTTGTTGGCGACATACAGCGGGTAGTACATGGGGTCGGCCGCGTGCGTGGCATAGGTCGCTGTCTTGGACGACAGATCGAGCATCGCCTTCTGGCGGATCTGTCCGGGCGGAACCTTTTCAAATCGGAGCTTGATGCCGGTCAAGGCTTCGAACTGCCCTTGCAGGCCGATCAGATTTTCGAAATAACTGGCCGGAATCACCGCGACGGTGATCGATTCGCCGGCCGCCTGCCGCCAATCGATCCTGGCGGCCTTGTAGGGCGCGAGATCGTCGGCCTGCGCGCTCGCGCTCAGGGGCAGCGCCTGCGCGGCCAATGCAGCGCCGGACAGCGCAACCGTGCGACCGATTGCGCAACGTCGGCCGGCGTCGGGTTGATGCTGGGTGTCAGAACGGCTCATCGTCGTCTCCTCCTGGATGGGCGGGCCACGCGTTCGCGGCTTGGGTCGCAATTGCGCAGCATTTTGGTGTAATCGTTTACATCCGGGAAAATAGCAAAGGTTTCCGGAGCCGTCCACAATTTCTGCACCCATGCCCATCCAACCGCCCCGCCCGTCTGACGACGAGCCCCTGGCCTCGCCCACACAAGCCAGCGTGCGCGCCGTCTCGGCCCGGGCGTCCGCGCTCGACGTGGCGCGCCTGGCGCAGGTGTCGAGCGCGACGGTCTCTCGGGTGCTGAATACGCCCGACCGGGTCGATCCGCAAACACGCGACCGGGTGCTGCAGGCCGTTGCGGCCCTGCGCTACGTGCCCCACGGTGCGGCGCGCTCCTTGCGCAGTCGTCGCAGTCGAATGATCGGTGCGGTCGTTCCTTCCTTCGAGTACGCGCTCTACGCGCGAACGACCAGCGCGCTGCAGCGCAGGCTCGACGCCCAGTCGTACTCGGTCGTCGTGGCCGAACATCATTACGACCTGGGCAAGGAATTACGCGTCGCATCGCAACTGATCGAGCACGGCGTCGACGCCTTCATGTTCGTCGGTCTCGATCACGCGCCGGAACTCTATGCACTGCTCGAAGAGCATCAGCGCCCCTATGTGCTCACCTGGGGCGCCGATCCGCGTTCGCCGCATGCGAACATCGGTTTCGACAACGCCGCAGCCACCTACGCGCTGGCGCGTCATCTGATCGCGCTCGGTCACCGCCGATTCGGGCTACTGAGTGCGCCGCCCCAGCACAACGATCGCGCCCGTGCACGCGGCGCGGGGCTTCGCCGCGCACTCAAGGAGGCGGGACTCGCCCTCGACCCGCGACATATCCGCTATGCCCCGATCTCGGTGCGTGCGGCCGAGGCGGCCATGAGCGAACTGCTGATGCTGCCCGACCGCCCCACGGCCGTGCTCGGCACCAATGATGTGTTCGGGGTAGGCGCTTTGCTCGCCTGTCGGCGGCTGGGGGTCCGGGTCCCCGATGAAATTTCGATCACCGGGGTCGACAACACCGAATTGGGCGAGACCCAGCAGCCGGGTCTGACCAGTGTCGCCACACCCATCGTCGAGGTGGGTAGCGCTGCGGCTGAGCATCTGATCGCGCGCCTGGAAGGCCGACTCTGGGAACGCTGCCTCAGTCTGCCCGTGCAACTCGTTTTTCGCGCAAGCACGGGCCCGGCCCCGCGCGGGCGGCGCGGCGCACGTGCGTACACGCGGCCCCGGGACGGCCTGCACTCCTGAACGACCGGTCAGGGCGTCCCCTGCAGGCCCGACATGTGCTGACGTGCAATGATCACCCGCTGGACTTCGCTCGCCCCCTCGTAGATGCGAAGCGCGCGGATGTCCCGGTACAAGGCCTCGACTGGCGTACCCGACTGAACGCCCAGCCCGCCAAAAATCTGCACCGCCTCGTCAATCACGCGCTGCGCGGCTTCGGTCGCGCAGAGTTTCGCCATCGAGGACTCGCGGGTCACCCGTCGCTTAAGAACATCTCGGGTCCAGGCCGAACGATAGACCAGCAAGGCACTCTGATCGACCGCACTGCACATGTCGGCGATCTTGCCCTGAATCATCTGATGCTCGATCAGCGGCCGCCCCATGACGACGCGTCTGGCCGCGTGCGCCGAAGCCTCGGCGAGTGCGCGCCGCGCCATGCCGAGCGCCGCCGCGGCAACGGTCGTACGAAACACGTCGAGCGTCGCCATCGCAATCTTGAACCCCTCACCCGCTTGACCGAGTTGCTGCGCACTCGGCACGAAGCAATCCTGGAATCGGAGACGCGCAATCGGGTGCGGCGACATCATCTCGAGCCGCTCGGTGATCTTCAAGCCGGGTGAATCGGCCGGTACCAGGAACGCCGACAGGCCCTTCGCACCCAGGGCCTCTCCCGTGCGTGCAAAAACCACGTAATGATCCGCAAGGCCCCCATTGGAGATCCAGGTCTTTTCGCCATTCAGGACCCAACCGCCCGAGGTGGCCTGCGCGTGGGTCGAAAGCGCCGACACGTCGGATCCCGCCTCGGGTTCGGATAGTGCGAAGGCTGCGATCGCACGACCGGCGCGCACCGCAGGCAGATACTGTTCGCGCTGGGCGGCCGTACCAAAAAGGGTCAATGGCCCGCTGCCGAGCCCCTGCATGGCGAAGACGAATTCCGCCAGCGTCGAATGCTGCGCCAGGATTTCTCGAGCGAGACAGATCGATCGCACATCGAAATGATCCGGCCCGGCCTCTGGCGCACAGACCGCCAGCAACCCGCGCACACCCAGGGCACTCGCCAGGATCCGGCATCGGGCATCCAGATCGGCGGACCGGTACGCGCTCGATTCGAGGAGCGGATCCAGGGTCTCGAGCGCCCATGCCTGCACCCGGGCGCCATACTCGCGATGCCGGTCCTCAAAGAACGGCCACTCCAGATCATTGCGTGTGTTCATCGGACGACTCCTTGTCGGGCAGCGGCGCTCCGCGGCGATGGGCCGGTTGTTAAACGGTCAGGCACGCTACGATAGTCGGTCCTGGACGACTGCCTGGCGCGCCGGAGCGCATGATGCCTCTATTCGAACTCCTGATCGAGATCCTCGCCACCCTGGCCTTCGCCGCCTCAGGGTTGATCGCGGGCCTGCGCAAGCGTCTGGACGCCGTGGGGGTCTGCATGGTGTCCGGGCTCACCGCCTTTGGGGGCGGCACCTTGCGCGACGTGCTCCTGGATCGACGACCACTTTTCTGGATCGAGCATCACTACTGGCTCTGGGTCTTGCTGGCCTTGTCGATGCTGAGTATCGCCTTCGTGCGTAGCCGCCACATCGACTGGACCGAGCGGGCCATCCAGATTCCCGATGCGCTGGGTCTCGCCTTGTTCAGCATTCTGGGCACACGAATCGCCGCCGAAGCGGATCAGCCGGCCATTGTTGCCATACTCATGGGGGTGATCAGCGCCATTTTCGGGGGCGTGCTGCGTGACATCGTGTGTAACGAGATCCCCAAGGCGTTTTCCGACCACAAGCCCTACGCGGTGTTTGCCTTCGCGGGGAGCGCCCTCTATCTGATCCTGGATGCCTGGTCGGTCGGCCCCCTGATCAGCTTCGCAGTCAGCTTTGCCGGCGTTGCGATACTGAGACTGCTGGCCATTCAGTTCGATTGGGAAATTCCCGCCTGGCGACCGGAATGAGCGGCTTCAGGCCGCCCCTCCGGGCGCGGTCACGGTCGGACGCACCCCGCCCACCGCGCCGACCGGCTTGTCCTGCCTGAGCGCCGCCGAGCCGAACCGATCAATCTCAACGCGCCGCCAGATTGCGCTCGCGAATCACTTTCGTCCAGCGCCCCGCCTCCTGGACAAGCAACTGGTCAAACGCCGATGCCGGTTCGGGGGTGACGAGCGCGCCCATCTGCTCGAGCCGCGCGATCACTGCGGGATCTTTCAGCGCCGCCATGATTTCATCGGACATCCGCTGAACGACCGCAGCAGGCGTGCCCCGTCGCGCAACCATTCCGTACCAGGGCAGGAAGGTGGCATCGGCATAACCCGCCTCGGCCAGCGTCGGCACGTCGGGCATCCGCGGAGAGCGCCGCGGCGCGCTGATGGCCAGTGCACGGAAGCGGCCTTCAGTGACATGCGGCGCTGCCAGCGCGAGCGTCGTGACCCCAAAAGCAAGCTGTCCGCTTGCGATGTCCGGCAACATCTGCGGCTGTCCCTTGTAATGGACGTTCTGCATCTCGAGACCGGTCAGGCTGAAAAACAGTTCCTGTCCAAGATGATTCGAGGTGCCAGTTCCCGGGTTGCTGACATTGAGTTTGCCCGGGCGGGCCTTGACGTAATCGACGAATTCCCTGACGGTCTTGACAGGGATGTTGTTCGCGACAACAAAAAGATTAGGCGGCGCACCGATCAGGCCCAGACCCACGAAATCGCTGGTCTTCCAGGAGGTATTGGCCATCAACAGCGGGTTGGTCGCCAGAAAGGGCGCACCCATCAGGATGGTGTAGCCGTCGGCGGGCTGCTTCAGGACATGGCCGGTGCCGATATTGGCACTGGCCCCGGGCCGGGCCTCGACCACGATGGGCTGCCCCAAGGCACGCGACACGCGCTCGCTGACTGCGCGGCCGACCAGATCGACGACGCCGCCCGCCGGATAGGGGACGACCATCGTGATCGGGCGGCTGGGCCAGGGCGCCCCCTGGGCCCGCGCATCGGTTGCTGCACCCGACACGGTCAGCGCAAAGGCGGCAAGCCCCGACCAGAGCAACGCCCGTCCGAGGCCGGTCGGGCCGCTCGCACATCGAGGGGCGTCATGAATGTTCAATCGCTTACGCATGGAGGTCTCCTTCGTTCGTGGTGGTCAAGCGAATCCGTGAATCAATCCCGGGCATCACCCGCCCGGCTCTGCATTTGTCGCATGATGTTCAGCTGGTGGATCTGACTGGTACCCTCGTAGAGTCTGAACAGGCGAACGTCGCGATAGAAGCGCTCAGCGACATTGCCCGCCATGTAGCCTGCGCCTCCCATGACCTGCACCGCCCGGTCTGCGACGCGTCCACACATTTCCGACGCAAAGAGCTTGCACATCGAGGCCTCCATGGTGACGTCCTCGCCGCGGTCCCGTGCGCGGGCCGTCTCAAGCACCAAGGCCCGGGCCGCATGCACTTCAGTATTGCTCTCGGCGATCATCTGCTGAATGAGTTGAAACTCGGCCACGGGCAGGCCGAACTGCTTGCGGCGACGGGCAAAGGCGAACATCTCTTCGACCAGGCGAATCGCCGGGCCCACACACAACGCAGCGAGATTGATCCGCTGCTTGTTCAACGCCTTCATCGCACTGCGAAAGCCCTGGCCTTCGCGCCCGCCCAGCAAGGCCTCATGCGGCACCCGACAGTCGTCGAGCAAAACCTCGCCGACCGGCGAACCGTGCTGCCCCATCTTGCGTGGCCCCGGTGGGGCACTCAATCCGGGTGTCGTGCGCGGCACCAGGAAGGCGCTGATCCCCGAGCCCCCTCGCCGGGAATCATCTGTGCGTGCAAAGACCGTGAACAGATCGGCGATCGGCGCATTGGTGATGTAGCGCTTGCGTCCATTGATCACCCAGCCCGATTCGGTTCGCTCGGCCCGGGTGCCGAGCGCCGTCGCGTCCGAGCCGGCATCCACCTCGGTCAGCGCAAAGCAGCCTGTGAGGCGACCCGAGGCGAGAAGCGGCAGCCACTGCCGCTTCTGGGCATCGGTGCCATCTGCGATCAGCGACTCGGAGGCAATGCCGGTATTGCCGCCGAAGCGCGCGCGAATGACCGGTGCGGCCTGCGAAACCTCGATATTGATCCGGGCAAGCGCCTCGGTATCGAGGCCACCCCCACCATATTCGGCCGGGATGCTGTGTCCGAACAGGCCCAGCGCTCGCATCTCTTCGACCACAGGCTCCGGGATCTGATCGTTCTGGTCGATCTGTTCCTCAAGCGGCATGCAGACTTCCCGGATAAAGCGCCGAATCTGGTCGAGCATCTCGGCGAAGGCGGGATCATGGACGTGGACACTCATGAGTACTCGAACTCCAGAAGTGGATGGGGTGATCGATTCGGCTCAGGCACGTTGCCGCTCAAGCAGATCGTTATCCAGACAGGCCCGCTCAACACGGGCGACGGTCTCCAGCAGGACCCGGCCCATGCGCTTGACTCGCGTCATCGGTTCGGTTCTGGGGGACCACCAGGTGCAGTTGAGGGCAACCACGCTGGGGTGAACGGATTGCTTGAGTGGGGCCGCCACGGCATGGATGCCCGGCCGCCAGTCACTGCGGCTTGAGCAAAAGCGCACGGTATCGAAGGCGTCGCGATCGCGGGACCAGAGCGAGAGGTCTGCGGCAAAGCGATGCGGCTCGGCGACCTTCAAGCGATTGAGAACGGCGGTACGGTCAGACGGGCGCAAGCCCATCAGCAAGGCTCGCCCGATCGACGAGGTCAGAACGGGTGCCGTGGTACCGATGTCCGGATCGAATCGGTTTCGGCTGTCGGTCCGGCAGGTGTCTACATACAGCACGTTCAAGTGGTCCAGGACGCCCAGGTTGACGGTGCTGCCGGTCTCATCGGCCAGCTGCTGCATCCAGGGACGCGCGATCTGCCGGATCTGCATCGCTGCGAGCATCGGATGCGCCAACGCCAGAACGCCTGCAGACAGCGCATAGCGCTGATCCGTCGTCCGGCTCAGATAGCCCAGCGTGCTCAGCGTGTAGGTCAAGCGTGACACGGTTGCCTTGGCCAATCCGGTTCGCTCGCACAGTTCGCCATGCGTCAGTGACCGATCCTTGGCTGTGAAGGCGCGAAGCAAGGACAGCCCGCGCGCGAGGCTGATCGAATACTGACGGTCGGTGTGTGCGACCGCTGCGGTCCGCGCACGAACAGGATGTCCTGACATCACTTGGCTCGAAGATGAAGCCTCGATGCTCATTCAGCCTTGGATTCCGGTCAAGCGTGCGAATCTCTGGTTTCGCAGAGCGAAACAGTTGGACAGACGAATTGAAGGCTGGCATAAACGCGGGCATGAACCGCTCAGATCCTCCAGATGGCTCCGGCCCGTCGGCCACGACTGAACGCCGCGCCCAATCATCGCCCGAGTCCGAAGCCGGGCGATCCGCGGGGCCGCTCTCAGGGGTCAGAATCCTCGACATGGCCACCGTCATTGCGGCGCCCTTTGGCGCCACACTGTGTGCCGACTGGGGCGCCGAGGTCGTCAAGCTCGAGTTGCCGGACGGCAGCGACCCCCTTCGCACCCTGCTGCCCGTTCATGAGGGGCATGCGCTTCACTGGAAGGTCACCAACCGGGGAAAAAAAGGCCTGTCGCTGGATGTCCGGTCCGAGCAGGGGCGTGCGATCTTTCTGAAGCTTCTCCCGCGCTTTGACGTCCTGGTGGAAAACTTCAGGCCCGGGACGCTCGATCGCTGGGGTCTCGATGTCCAGACCCTCATGACGGCCCATCCGCGCCTCGTGGTACTGCGCATGACCGGCTTTGGGCAAACGGGGCCGATGCGGTCGGCCCCGGGGTTTGCGCGAATCTTTGAGGCGATGAGTGGTTTTACCAACCTGTGCGGCGAAGCCGGCGGCTCGCCCCTGCACATGAACTACCCGGTGGGCGATCTGGTAGCCGGTACCTTCACCGCCTTCGGTATTGCCGCGGCCATGGTGAGAATGCGCAGTGACCCGGCTGCGAAGGGATTCGAGATCGACCTGGCCGCCACTGAGGCCCTGTTCCGTTTGCTCGACCCCTTGCCCGTCGAACACGAGCAATGCGGCACGGTGCGGGGACCGGCTGGCAACCGGGCGAGCTATACCGCACCCTCCAACATGTACCGAAGCTCGGACGGCGCGTATGTCTCGCTGGTCGCGTCCAATTCGGCGACCTTCCGCCGCTTGTGTCAGGTGCTCGAGCGTCCCGATCTGGCCGAGCATCCGGACCTGGCCACGATTGCCTTACGCGTCAAAAATGGCGACGCGCTCGACCGTCTGATCGCACAATGGTTTGCTGCCCGATCCGCTGACGCAGCCGTGAAACAACTTCAGGAGGCGGGGGTGCCGTGCGGGCGCGTGCAGTCCATCGACGACATCGTGAAGGACCCCCATTTCATCGCGCGGCAGGCGATTACTCGGATTGAGGACCCCGACCTCGGTTCGCTGCCGGCTCCCTGCGTCGTGCCCCGCATTGTGGGGCAGGCCGCCCCACGCCTTCGCAGCGGCCCGGCGACAGGCGAGCACAATACCGAGCTGCTCGGCGAGATCGGCATCGAAGGCGCAACGCTCGAGCGCCTGCGGGCCGAGGGCGTGATTTAGGTCTATTTAATTGTTTTTGACAACGATTGAACCGAGGGTATTCCGATGAGTGAGCGATTTCTGGCCTGGCGGCTCTTCAAGGACGAACAGGGTTTTCGCAGTCTGCTGGTCGAGCGCGAGCTCGCCGACATCGCGGGCGATGGTGACGTCGTCATTCGGGGTGCCTATGCCGGGGTCAATTTCAAGGACGCACTGGCCGGGCTCGACCGCGCACCCATCGTGCGGCAGTTCCCCTGCACGGGCGGGATCGAACTGGCCGGATCAGTCGAGCAGTCGCGCGACCCGCGGTTTCGCGAGGGCGATCGAGTCATCGTTCATGGGTTTGGACTGAGCGCTGAACGCGATGGCGGTTTCACCCAGCGTATGGCGGTCCCGGGCGATCTGGTCGTCAAACTGCCGGAGTCCCTGTCACTGTTCGAGGCCGGCACCATTGGCGCGGCTGGGTACACAGCGGCGCTTTCAATCGACGCACTCGAATTGAACGGACTCTCGCCCGGGAACGGGCCGGTGGCGGTCAACGGCGCGACGGGCGGCGTGGCCTCCTTGTCGATCGACATGCTGTCGGGGTGCGGCTATGCGGTGAGCGCGCTCAGTCGAAAGCCCGACGACGGCTGGCTGCGTGAACTGGGCGCCGCCGAGGTTTTGCCCCCACCCGAAGTCGGCACCCGGGCACTGGAGCGCGCACGCTGGGCCGGCGCCATCGATTCGCTGGGCGGGCGGCCGCTGGACGAATTGCTCAGAACCATGAAACCCAATGGGCTGATTGCCAGCTTTGGCAACGCCGCCGGGAACGAGCTTGCCACTTCGGTGATGCCCCTGATCCTGCGGGGCGTGCGCCTGATCGGCATCAACGCCAATAGCGATAGGGCGCTGCGAGAGCGTATCTGGGCGAGAATCGCCCATGATCTCCGCCCTCGACATCTCGAACGGATCGCACAGATCATCCCCCTGAGCGAACTCCCTCGGGCGTTCGATGCGCTGATCGAGGGGCGCGGGCGAGGCCGATTTGTGGTCGACCTCAACGCCACCCCCTGAGGCGCTGCGCGCCGATCAGGCGCCGATCGCGGCGAGAACCTGCTCGGTCGAACGAATCCGGCCCATGCGTGGAAACGTGAATTTCAAGGTGGCCGCATGGGCCTCGGCCGAGGGACTGGCCATGGCATCGTCCACAAAGATCTGATCGTAGGCGCGCTCGAAGGCATCACGCGCGGTCGACTCGACGCCCACGTTGGTCGAGATACCCGCCAGAACGATCGTCCGAACGCCGCGGCGCCGCAGTTGCAGGTCCAGCTCGGTTCCGTAGAACGCCCCCCACTGCCGCTTGGTAATGACCAGATCACTCGCCTGCTGATTCAGTTCGGGCACGAACTGTGACCAGTTGTCGGGACGCTTGCCGGCCGGCGGCGGGTTATCCAGCGTCGGGGCCAGGGCGTCGCGGCCGTCGGCAAGATTGGCGACGTTGACCAGGACAACGGTTCCGCCCGCCTCACGGAATCGCGCAGCGAGGCGGCTGGCACGGGCAACGACCTCCGAAGCGGGCTGGGGGGCAACATTCATCGCAACGATACCGTACTGCAGGTCAATCAGAACCAGCGCGCTGGTGGCGGGGTCAATTCGGAGTTCACTCATGGTGGCAGCAGTCCTTCAAGGGCCGTGGGTGGAGACCGGGATCGGTCGGTTCAAAGTTGAAGCAGTTGGGTCTCACGCTCGCGCATGCCGCCGTAATCCATCAGTTCGGTGATCTCATCGATGCCGGCCACCAGATCGGGCCGATCGATCGGCTCGCCGGTCTCGATTACGCTTTGCATCAGCGCCAGGGCGGTTTTCATGCCGCGAATGGCCGCACCCGGCAGCATGCGGGGCAAGCTGATCCGCCGCACGCCCAGCGACTTCAGGCGCGGGAGCGGGATCAGCGGTGTGGTGGGGCGCGAGCGAATGCCAAAGCCCATGTTGATGGTGACCGGGATGCCTGCGGCATCGACAATCCGGGCAATGTCTTCTTCCGTCCGGACGGCATCGGGAAAAATCATGTCGGCGCCGGCGGCCGCATACAGGCGGGCCCGTCGCACAGCGCCCTCGATGCCTTCGACGGCCAGCGCATCGGTGCGCGCAATGATCACGAAGTCATCGTGGCGACGCGCCAGGCAGGCGGCCTCGATCTTGCGAACCATTTCGGCATCGTCCACCACCTGTTTGCCGGGCATGTGCCCGCATCGCTTGGGGCTGACCTGGTCCTCGATGTTGATCCCGGCCACGCCCGCCTCCTCGAACTGCTGAACCGTGTGCCAGACATTGACCGGATTGCCATAGCCGGTGTCGGCGTCGGCGGTCAGCGGGATCGCGATCGAGCGGGCGAGATTGCGGCAATGGTCCACGTTTTCACGAAGGCCCATCACGCCGATGTCGGGGATGCCCAGCAAGGAATTGGATACGGCGGCACCGCTCGTGGCCGCGGTCTTGTACCCGGCGAGCTCAACCAGTCGTGCGCTGTATCCATCGAAGACCCCGGGCGCAACGATCAGTTCGTCGCGGGCAAGCAAGGCTCGAAATCGCGTTGCGGCGGATGTGGTCATGGTCAATGGCTCGGAGCGGTCAATGAAGTTCAGTGCGTACCCGCAGGACGGTGATCGGGTAACTCGCGAAACAGTTGTTCGACTGCGCGTCGGACGTGCGATCGCATGAGCGACTCGGCCAGATCAGCATCGCGGGCCCGGATCGCACGCAGGACCTGCCAATGCTCGGCAAAGGCGTTGTCCTTGCGGTGCGGCACAGCCCCCGAACGCACCCGATAGAGGCGCAGCAGGTGATGCAGGTCGCCCGTGAGCATCGCGTGAATGCGAGCGTTACCACTGGCCCGTGCAATCCGTTCGTGAAAATCGAAGGGCTGAGCGGCCCGTGTCCGACGCGAGGCACCCGTCCGCCGGTCAGCCCGCGCGGACTCGAGCGCGTCGCCCAGCTGATCGATTTCGGCCTCGGTCATCCGCAGTGCAGCGAGGCGACAGGCCATGCCCTCGAGCGCCTCGCGCATTTCGAACAGCTCGCGGGCGGCCGAAGCCGTGAGTTCGACCACGCGGGCCCGCAGGTAGGCCTCGCGCTCGACGAGCTGCACCCCCTGGAGGCGTCGAATCGCCTCGCGGACCGGGCCGCGTGAGACGCCCAGGCTCTGAGCAAGCGCGACCTCGTTCAGCACGGCGCCGGGGGCGAGTTCACCCGAATGGATCGCATTCAACAGGTGATCGAACACGCTGTCGGCCAGCGTTGCGCTCGCTGGAGGCTCGGACCGTCGATGGACTTGAGACTCGGTTTGCATGCCAATAGTGTCAACACTCTTTGCCCATCAGTCAAGAATAAACAGTAAGTTCAAGGTTGAAGTGTTGACGCTTTGCCAAAGCTGTCGTTAGACTGCGGGCGTGTCTGGAGGCGGCACCCGGGCGTTCGACCCGGGACGGGAGGATCAGATGATGCAGCCCGCCTGGCTGCGCGAAACGGCGTCGAAGAAACGCTGGTGCGATGTCGGCGCGGCCCTGCAGGCGCAGGGCCGCTCGATCGACGACTACCCGTTTTGTGTACGGGTGATGCTCGAAAATGTGTTGCGCAGTCGTGCGCTGCACGGCGCAGAACGCGTGCCCGATGACGAGATCCAGCGCCTGATCGACTGGCATCAGCATCTGGGGCGTGACGTGGCCCTTGCGGTCAGCCGGGTGGTCCTGCCGGATTCGAGCGGGCTCCCCTTGCTGCAGGATCTGGCGGCGCTGCGCGACGCCCTGGCGCGACGCGGCCTGGACCCTTCGGCGGTCGATACCCTCTTGCCCGTTGACCTCATCGTCGACCACTCGCTGCAGGTCGACCACTGGGCACGGCCCGATGCCATTGATCTGAACCTGGCCCGGGAGTTCAAGCGAAACGAAGAGCGCTATCGCTTCATCAAATGGGCGCATCAGGCGTTTCAGGGGGTGCGGATTCATCCCCCCGGCAGCGGGATCATCCATCAGATTCACATCGAGCGCATCGCAGAGGCAGTCACCGAGCGCGACCATGAGGGCAGCCCCTGGTGGTATCCGGAATTCGTGCTGGGTTGCGATTCCCACACGACGATGATCAATGCACTGGGCGTACTGGGCTGGGGCGTCGGCGGGCTCGATGCCGAGGCGGCACTACTCGGGCAGCCCTACGGTTTTCCGATTCCCGAAGTGGTCGGGGTCCGACTGTCGGGAACGATCGGGCGAGGCGTGGTCTCGACCGATCTGGCGCTCCTGCTCACCGAGCGTCTGCGCAGCGAAGGGGTCACCGCCTGTGCGCTCGAGTTTTTCGGTCCGGCGGCGGACGGCCTGCCCGTCGCCGAGCGCGCAACCCTCGCCAATATGTGTCCGGAGTACGGCGCCAGTTGTGGCTTCTTTCCGGTCGATGCGCGCACCCTGGACTATCTGCGCGCGACCGGTCGCAGCGCGGATCATGTGGCGCGGGTCGAGACCTACTGCCGCGCCGCCCGCCTGTTTCGAACGCCCAGTTCGGCGGTGCCTCGCTACAGTCGTCTGATCGACATCGATGTCTCAAAGGCATGTCCCAGTCTGGCCGGCCCCAGGCGCCCGCAGGATCGCCTGGCGATCGGCGCCGTGGCCGCTGATTTTCAGACGCGCCTCACCGCGCCGGTCGAGGCGGGGGGCTATGCTCGACCGGCACCTTCAGCGGGGACAGCCATGCAAGAGGGCGCCGTCGTCCTCGCAGCGATCACCTCATGCACCAACACGGCCAATCCCACAGCCATGCTGACGGCCGGTCTGGTGGCGCGCCGTGCACACCAGCTCGGACTTCGGCCCCCGCCCTGGGTCAAGACCTCCATGACGCCGGGCTCGCGCGTGGTGGGCGACTACCTGCGCGATGCGGGCGTTCTGGCTGATCTCGAGGCAATCGGCTTTGGCATCGTCGGGCATGGCTGCACCACCTGCGGCGGCAAGTCCGGTCCGCTGAACCCCGGTGTGGCCGAGGCCATCGAAGCCGAGGGCTGGGTGACCGCTGCAGTCATCTCGGGTAACCGAAACTTCGAAGGCCGCATCCACAAACTGATTCGTGCCAACTACATCGGTGCCCCGCACTGGGTGGTGATGTTCGCCCTGGCGGGACGGATCGACATCGATCTCGATCACGAACCGCTGGGACACGCCAAAGACGGTCAGCCGGTGTACGCCCACGATCTTCTCCCGGATCCATCGGCCGTCCAGGCACTGCGGCCGCTGGCCGAGCGCCCGGAACGATTTCGCACGATCTATCAGCAGGGGGCCGATCGCACGCTGTGGTCCTCGCTGGATGCGCCATCGGGCGCGCGCTATGTCTGGGATGCGCAGTCCAGCTATCTGGTCGAACCGCCCTTTTTCGAACGGAGTGCCCAGGCGCCGTCGATCGAACCTGAACCGACGATTCCAGCAACCACCGCGTGGACCGAATCGCTGGGCGACCAGATCCTGGCCCGCCCGCTGACCCGCCGTCCGGATCCCGACCGAATCGATGCAGCGCGGGTATTGGTTCTGCTGGATGACTCCGTGACCACCGACCACATTTCACCGGGGGGTGAAATCCCGCTTGAATCTGCTGCGGGACGTTATCTGTCAACACTCGGTGTACGGCCATCGGAATTCAACAGCTACGTCGGCCGACGCGGCAACTACCGGGTGATGACCCGGGCGGGCTTCGCCAACCTGCGGTTGCGCAACCAACTCGTCCCAGGGATTGAGGGAGGACACACCCGGCAGCGTCCGGAGGGGCCGGTGATCAGTATTTTCGAAGCCGCCATGCGCAATCGTGCGGCCGGTACGCCTTCAATCGTGCTTGCGGGTCGCGACTACGGCAGCGGCAGCAGTCGCGACTGGGCGGCGAAGTGCACGGTACTGCTGGGCATCGTCGCCGTCATCGCCGAATCGTTCGAACGCATTCATCGTGCCAACCTGATTGCGATGGGGGTGCTGCCGCTCAGTTTCGAGCCTGGAGACAGCTGGCGATCGCTCGGCCTCACGGGTGATGAGCACTTCACGATCCAGGGCATCAGCACGGCGATCGATCGCGGTGACCCGGTCCGGGTCCATGCGGTCAGCGGCACCACCGAGCGCGTGTTTGCCGCGCGGCCGGCTCTGCTGACCGGCGCAGAACGTGACTTGATGCGCGGCGGAGGCATCCCGTCGAAGGTGCTCGATTTGTACGGCGTCGGACGGGCCTCGCCAACGCGCCGGGCTCGAGCCCGTTGAATGTTCAACAGGAAGGATCAGATGAGCGAAACATACGATGTGCTCGTGGTGGGCTCTGGAGGGGCCGGGCTTTCGGCGGCCGTCGCCGCGGCGGAGGCTGGCGCTCGGGTCTGCGTACTCGAGCGCGCGACCGTTGACGAGCGAGGCGGTAATACCCGTCATACCGGCGCCTGGATGCGGATGAAGTCCGAATTCGAGGTCAGTGACGACTTCGAGGAACACTTCGCGGTCAATGCCGGGGGATCTCTCGATCCGGGACTGGTGGCCGAGGCGGGACGGCCCGCCGAAGAATGGTCCCGCACCGTGCGCGCCTTGAGCATGGTCGACCCCAATGTCGTGACCACGCTCGCCGAGCAGGCGCCGCCAACACTCGCCTGGCTCAAGGGCCATGGTGTGCGCTTCATTCCGCTGGACATTCCCTTTCCCACTTCGATCCAGCCGCGGATCCAGCCCAGTGGCGGGGGCCGCGCGCTGGTCGATTCACTGGGTGCGGCCTACGAACGTCTGGGCGGCACGGTAATCTATGAGACCGCAGCACAATCACTGATCGTTGAGGACGGTCGAGTGACCGGGGTGCTCGCATACGGGCCGGGCAATCGACCCGTGAGTGTTCGGGCCCGAGCCGTGATCCTTGCTTGCGGTGGGTTTCAGGGCAACGCCGAAATGATGACCCGCTACATCGGGCCGCGTGCGCTCCACCTCAAGATGATGTCCAACGGCTGTCACTTCAACAAGGGCGAAGGGATTCGCATGGCGCTCGACATTGGCGCGGCGCCCTGCGGAGACTTCGGCAGCTGGCACGCGTCGCCCATGGATCCACGCTCGGCGCGCGCGGGCGCGTCGATGTACGTCTATCCGTACGGCATTCTCGTCAATCAGAACGGTCAGCGCTTTGTCGACGAGGGCCCCGGACACACCGACGAGACCTATGAAGGCGTCACGCGCGAGATCTTTGCCCAACCCCGTGGCTTGGCCTGGGTGATCCTCGACGCACGACTGGCCGACGTCCCCAACCTGTCGGTCGCGATCCGAACCGAGCAGCCCGCGATCGAAGCCGAATCGATCGCGGCGCTGGCCCCTCGCCTGGGCCTGCCGTCCGAAGTGCTGCAGGCCACGGTAGAGCAGTACAACCGGGCCTGCCCGCCCGAATCAGGATTCGACCCCCGGTCGCTGGACGGTCTGGCCACGCGTGGCCTGTGGCCTCAGAAGAGCCACTGGGCACGGCCGATCGATCGCCCCCCCTTCAAGGCGTATCCGATCGTATCCTCGATCGTCTTCACCTTCGGCGGGCTGAAGACCTCGCCACGTGCCGAGGTGATCAATCACCAGGGCGACCCGATCCCTGGCCTGTACGCGGTGGGCGAAACACAGGGCCTCTATTACGGGCACTATACGGGCGCGACGTCCGTGCTGAAAGGCACGGTATTCGGCCGGATCGCGGGGATGGACGCCGCTCGGCAGGCCGCTTTGCTCTGATCGCGCCGCCGCGCGCGAGATTCAATATCAAAAGGAGGAAACCATGGACTTCAAATCAACGATCATCGCCGCTTCGGTCATCGGCGCGGCCAACCTGTTGGCCTCGACCCCCGTGCTTGCGCAGGCCTACCCCACGAAACCGGTGCGTCTGGTGGTCGGCTTCACGGCGGGCGGTGCAAGCGACATCATGGGTCGCGCCATCGCCGCCCGCCTGTCGGAGCAGATGGGGCAAAGCGTGATTGTCGAAAATCGACCGGGCGCGGCAAGCAACATTGGCGCCGACCATGTCGCAAAATCAGCGCCAGACGGTTATACGATTCTGCTGGGCACGATCTCGCTGTCGATCAATCCGTCGCTCTACAAGAATCTGACCTACAACGCGCGCACCGATCTGCTGCCCATCAGCCAGATCGCATCAACGCCCTTCATGCTGGTCGTTCATCCCTCATCGCCGATCAAGTCCGTGTCCGAACTGATCGCTGCAGCCAAGGCCGCCAAGGAGCCCCTGCAGTACGCGACAGCAGGCTCCGGGTCGGGTTCGCACCTGTTCATGGAATATTTCAGCAGTCTCGCCGGCATCAAGATGCAGGCGATTCCCTACAAGGGCACCTCACCCGCCATGACCGACGTGATCGGCGGCCGGGTACCCCTCACCTTCGACAATGTCATCACCACGGGGCCCCTGTCCAAGAGCGGCAAGCTGCGGGCGCTCGCCGTCAGCACCACGACCCGCGCATCGGTTGTGCCGACGGTTCCGACGATGGTCGAAGCGGGCATCGCCGGCTTTGATGCACAGGCCTGGTTCGGACTGTTCGCTCCGGCGGGGACCCCTGCGGCCATCGTGGGTCGTCTCGAAGCCGAGACCATCAAAGCGCTTCGCGACCCGAAGGTCCAGGAAGCGTTCCGGACCAATGGCGCCGAGCCCTTGGGCACCACTGCGGCTCAGTTCGGCGCGTTCTTCAGAAACGAGATCGACAAGTGGGGTAAGGTTGTGCAATCCGCCCAGGTGAAGATCAACTGACGCCCGGCACCCCTCCGATGCGACTCGCTCATCGAAAGGTGATGCTCACCGGCGCAGCCGGCGGACTGGGCCGTGCGATCGCCGCCCGTCTTGCCGCAGAGGGGGCCGACCTCTGTCTGATCGATCTGATCGATACTTCAGAGGTCGGTGAAGCGGTCCGCGCGGCGGGCCGCCGGGCAATCCTGGCCCAGGCGGATGTGTCCGATCGACCGGCCGTCGATTCGATCGTTGCCCGTGTCAACGATGAATGGGGCGGTATCGATGTCCTGGTCAACCTGGCAGGCGTGGGCTCGCATGGCGCATCTGAGGACGTCACCGAGGACGAGTGGCATCGTGTGCTGCGCTGCAACCTGACCAGCGTCTTCGTGTGCTGTCAGGCGGTGTTGCCCGGCATGCGCGCGCGGGGCTACGGGCGCATCGTCAACATCGGTTCGCTACTGGCCAAAAATGGCGGCAATCCGCGGCCCTGGCTCGACGAATCCGAACAGCAACGCGCGGGCAATCTCGCGTACGGTGCGTCCAAGGCGGGCGTCCATGCGCTGACGCTTTACCTGGCCAAGGAGAATGCGCACCGCGGCATCACGGTCAATGCACTTGCGCCAGGGCCCATTGGTTCAAACCCACGGCTATTGAATGTCTTCCCCGACAGCCTCAAGAGCCAGATCCCGGTCGGACGTCTGGGCCGACCCGACGAAGTGGCCGATGCCGTAGCCTTTCTCGCGGGCGATCAGGCGGGCTTCATCACGGGCGAGATTCTCGACATCAATGGGGGCAGTTGGTGCGATTGACGCGGGGCAGGCACGTCATGGCCGGGATCCGCCCCTCGCACATCGGCGCAGGCTTTGTCGCCGTCCTGGTCGGTTACACCAGTTCGGCCGTGATCGTCGTTCAGGCGGCGAGTGCGGCGGGCGCGAACACCGCCCAGATCGCGTCCTGGCTGTGGGCGCTCGGCCTGGGGATGGCGGCGACCTCGATCGGGCTCTCGCTCTACTATCGGGCACCCGTGCTGACCGCCTGGTCGACCGCCGGAGCGGCATTGCTCGCGACTGCACTGGTCGGTGTGCCCCTGTCGGACGCGGTCGGTGTTTTCCTCTTTTCGTCGGGGCTCCTCACCCTGTTCGGCCTGCTGGGCTGGGTTGAGGTACTACTGCGGTGGATCCCGCGTTCGGTGGCTGCGGCCATGCTCGCGGGTGTGCTGCTTCGATTCGGACTAGGACTCTTTACAACGCTCGCGGACGCGCTGGTACTGGTCGCGCTGATGCTGGTTGTCTGGTGCGCAGCACGAGTCTGGCGGCCCAATTACGCCGTGTTGATCAGCCTGGCCGCCGGGGTGGGCGGATGCGCACTGCTTGGCGAGATTCAGTGGGGCGGTCTGAGCTTCGACTGGGCGCAGCCCGTCTGGGTCACGCCCACCTTCTCCTGGGTTTCGATGATCGGCATTGGCGTACCGCTTTTTCTGGTCACCATGGCCTCCCAGAATCTGCCTGGCCTGGCGGTGCTGCGGGGCAACGGTTATGCGACCCCCGCATCGCCACCGATCGTGGTCACTGGACTGACGGGTATGCTGCTCGCGCCCTTCGGGGGATTCGCGTTCAATCTCGCCGCGATCACAGCAGCGATCTGCATGTCCCCGGATGCGGATCCGGTGTCCGAGCGCCGCTACCACGCGGCGATCTGGGCGGGCGTCTTCTATGCAATCACGGGCCTCCTGGGGCTGACCGTGGTGACGGCGTTCGCCGCGCTGCCCGCCGCGCTGCTCGCCGCCATGGCAGGCATCGCCTTGCTCGGCACCTTGTCCAGCAGTCTCGTGAGCGCATTCGAGACGCCGGCCGAACGGGATGCCGCACTCCTGACCCTGCTCTGCACGGCGTCCGGGGTCACGATTGCCGGAATCGGCAGCGCATTCTGGGGGCTGCTGGTGGGTGCTGCAGTCAGTGCCGGGGCGCGGCGAATGGCCAGGCCACGCGCCGGTTAACCATCGGTCAAGTTCGTGGCGTCTCCGTCGCGTCATTTGCCTTACACCCGACGGGTCGCGACCGATTAAACTCCGGCGCGATGAACGCACACCCCCAAACCGAACGCGTCCACCCGGGGCGAACTGCCCTGATGCGTTTCATTGCATGGATCGGCCTCGTGCTTGCGGTGATGCTTGGGTCCTCATCCGCATTCGCTCGCGACTGGATCGATCAGGTTTCAATCCTTCTGGATCAGGAGGGGAACCTCAGCCTCGACACGGTCCGTGAGCGCCCGGACTGGCGTCCGGCGGGCGCCTATGTCAGCCTGGGCTTCACGCGTTCGACCCTCTGGATCCGGGTGGACCGAGCGCCCAATGCCTTGCCGATCCCGATGCGATTGAGGATGCGTCCGGCCTATCTCGACCGGGTCGATGTCTTCACACCGGTGGAGGACGGCCGGTGGGTGCTGCAATCCTTTGGCGACCGACAACCCCGGGGCGGCAATCTGGTCCGTGAGTCGGCCTTTTCGGCCGAAGTCGATGGGGCTCAGACCGGGCCGATCTACATTCGAGTCGTGACCAGCAGCACCATGGCGGTTCAGCTGGAACTGGTCGACGAGGCCGATGCGTACTGGGCGGCTGCATTCGAGCACCTGCTCTTTGGCGTCTATTTCGGTCTCATGGGCTTTCTGACCCTCTGGGCCTTCATCAGCGCGTGGAGTCGCGGAGACCGGTCGCTCGCCCTGTTCGGGGTGTATTTGTGCATGCTGCTCGGTCTGGGGCTGGGCATCACGGGGCTGGCGGGCGCGATGTTGCTGACCGATCGAGGAAGCGACGGCTGGACGACGGCTTTCGTACTCAGCTCGACGCTCAGTGCGTCCTTGTTTCATCGATTCTTTCTGGCTCGGCTTGAGCCGCCGACCTGGATCCTTCGCATACTGGATCTTTGTCTGGCCGCCTCGCTTGTCAATCTTGCAGTCTGGCTGGCCATCGGGCCAGAGCTCGCGCTGAAAAGTAACGCCTGGCTGGTGATCCTTGGATGTCTAGCGGTATCACTCGCCGCCATGCTGCCCAGGGCCCGGAAGACCAGCGCGGACCAGACCGTTTTCGTAGCCTACGCCCTGATGCTGGTGGCGCTGGGCATCACCATGCTCCCCATCCTCGGGCTTGACTTCGGCGGCCTGCTCGGGATCCACCTGACCATGAGTCACGGCTTGATCGTTTCGATCATCATCACGCTCATGCTCGGACGACTGGGCCGACTCGAGATGCTCGAACGTCAGCGTCTGACCCTGGCCGAGGAACAGGCGCGTCGCGAACTGGGGATCAAGACCGCACAGAATCACGAATATGATCAGCTGCTGGCCATGCTGACGCATGAGTTGCGAAACGCCCTCAGCACCGCAGCGCTGGTCGTGACGCGGCTTCAGCGCGGCGAATTCCGTGGGCTGACTGCAGGCGTACGCGGGCGGGATGAGCGAACGGATTCAGAGCCCGGCGCGCAGGTTGATCCCGAGTTCAATCGGTCGCTGCGCAGGGCCGCGGCGGCCTTGCGTTCCGCATCCTCGGTACTCGACAAGGTTCAGGTCGCCCGACAGCTCGAGGGTCCCCTGCCACTCAAGCCCGTAATCGCGCAGCTCGAAGAGCGCATCGACAGCATCCTTGACCGACTGAGTGTCGACGATGTCATGGTCGAAATCGACCCGTCAATGGCACTCGTTCAAGACTGGACGTATCTGGAGCTGATCGTGGCCAACCTGCTCGAAAACGCTGACCGGTACCGCTCCAAGGGGACGGTCATTCGGGTTCGTGCCCAGCTCGTCCGGCACAAGATGGTGGATCTCACCGTTCAGAATCGGATGGCGAGGCCGCTTGAGTCCGATCCCGAGCGGATGTTCGAGAAATACTGGCGCGATGATCGCGCGCGCGCTCAGCAGGGCGCGGGGCTGGGCCTCTGGTTGGCTCGCCACGCCGCTCACGCCTTGGGCGGACGCCTGACTTGTCGAGTGATCGGCCCTGAAATAGAGTTCTGCTTGACGGTGCCCGAAATCGCCTCCCGCGATGCTGCGGACTTGCCCGTCCAAGGGGATCCCGGATGAAACGATGTCTCGCGCTGTTGCCCGTGTTACTGGGCCTGGCCGCCTGTGCAACGCCGCAATATCGCACTGCCCAACAGGAATGCACGCCCGAGGCGATGCGGCAGTACCCCATTGTCAACGTGATGCAGCCGGTGACTCGGACCCGCGCCGTCCAGGTGCCGACCGGCGAGAGCCGCTGCACAACGGTTCAGACCGGCAACGTCTCGAAAACCAATTGCCAGCAGGTGATGCGAACCGAGTACCGCTCCTATCAGGAGATGGCGCTGGTCGATGTCAATGATCCCGGACGATCCGCGATGGTCAACGCCTGCGCGGCGCAACTCTGCCAGCAGCGGTACGGCAATGCGGACTGCGAGCCGAAAAAATAGTCCCGTGGGTGATTACGGTACTACGCGAGCAAGAAGGCCGCGCCCCGTTCGCCAATCATGATTGATGTGGCATTGGTGTTCGACGAGATCACGCGCGGCATCACCGAGGCGTCGATCACGCGCAAGCCCTGAACACCCTGTACCCGCAACTGGGGGTCGACCACAGCGCCTGCATCCGATCCCATCCGGCAGGTGCTCGTCGGATGAAAGACCGTGCCGCCAAAGCGCCGGGCGAAGGTCTCAAGATCGACATCGCCCGGCAGCTTCTCCTCGACCCAGCGATCGGCAAAGGCAGGCTGTCGATAGATCGAACGACAGATTTCGAGGCCGGCCACCAGCGTCGCCCGGTCGAGCGGCTCATGCAGGTAGTTCGATGTGATCACCGGTGCGGCTGCGGGATCGGTGCTGCGGATGCGAACCGAACCGCGTGACTCAGGACGACATTGACACACCGACACGGTGAACCCGGGGTAGCGGTGCAGGGGGTCGCCCGGCTTGTCGACCGAAAGCGGCATGACATTGAACTGAATGTCTGCTCGCCCGCCCCGCGCATGAGGCGTGCAGGCAAAACCACCGACCTGCCCGGCCCCGACGGTCAGCGGGCCGCGGGCCGCAAACAGCCACTGCAGCCCCATGCGGGCCAGCCCGATCGGACTGCGGACCTGATCATTGAGGGAGATTGGATCGCGAAGCCGCACGATCGTCCGGGCCTGGTAGTGATCCTGCAGGTTTTCGCCGACCTCGGCGCTATCGTGCATCACCGAAAGGCCGAGCGCGCGGAGCGAATCAGCCGGGCCGATGCCGGACAGCTGCAGCAACTGGGGAGACTGCAGACTACCCGCACTCAGGATCACGTCGCCCGAGCAGTGATAGCGCTGCGGCCCCCCGGGTTCGATCACCTCGACGCCCGTCGCGCGATCGCCCGCAAAAAGCACCCGTGAGACGAGCGCACCGGTGCGCAGCGTGAGCTTGGGGTGACGGAGGACCGGCCGCAGAAACGCCGCCGACGCGCTGGAGCGCCAATGGCCCTGAATCGACAATTGATAGCGCCCCACGCCATATTCGGTCTCGCCGTTGAAATCGGCGTTGAAGGGCAATCCGAACTGTTGCGCCGCCTCGAGCCAGGCCAGACAACTTGGGTCGTCATTACGGAGCTCGCTGACGCCGAGTTCGCCCTCCGTGCCGTGATAGGCGTTGGCCGGACCATTGAAGCGTTCGGATCGACGGAAATAGGGCAAGACCTCGCGATAGGACCAGCCCTGCGCACCGGCCGCCGCCCAGTCATCGTAGTCGGCATGCTGGCCCCGGATATACAGCAGCCCGTTGATCGAGCTCGAGCCGCCCAGAATACGGCCGCGCGGCCAGAGGATGCGCCGATCACCGGACTGGGGCTGCGGCTCAGTCTCGAATAAACGCGAGAAGCGCTGATCGAAGATCGTACGGAAGTAACCGACCGGCAGTTTCAGCCAGAGCGATCGGTCCGGCCCGCCGGCCTCAAGGAGCAGCACGCGCCGCCCGGCCTGCACCAGGCGGTTGGCCAACACACAGCCGGCCGAACCGGCGCCCACGATGATGTGGTCCCATTCGGCTTGGCCAGCGGTGCGCATCGATCAGCCCTTCACGTTGTCCAGATACAGCGAGGTATCGAAGTAGGTCCGCGCAGGCACCGGGTCCTTGATTCCGCCAAACCGGGTGTAGAAGTCGGTGACCTGCTGCAGCCAGCCCACGGCCGTGCCGTCCTGGTAGAGCTTTCGCCAATCGGCTGAACTGTAGTAGCGCGAGGCCTTGAATTGCTCCTGCAATTCAGCGAGGGGAACCTGCGCGTAATTCTTGGCCTGGATGACGGGCAGGATCGCCTCGGAATTTTTCATCATGTCATCGTTGGCCGCTGCCCACCCCCGAACGACGCGTGCCAGGACCGGACGATTCTTCTCGTAGTAGTCCGCCCGAACGGCCCAGCCGCCGACGATTGCGGACTTGGGGAAGTACGCCGACGCATCAACCAGCATCTTGGCCGCGGGGACGCGCTGCTTGACCTGAATGTTGAAGGGCACCCACAGCGCCACCGCAGGTACCGCACCAGAAATGAAGCTGGTCACCGCAACCGGCATGGTCTGGTTGACCAACTCGACGTCCTTGGCCGGATCGATGCCATTGGCCCGCAGCGCCGCATCCAGAAACACGTGCGCGGTCGTGCCCAGGGTCGTGGCAATCCGCTTGCCCTTCAGCTCGGCCCAGCTCGACACCCCTTTGTCGCCGCGTACCCAGAGCTGGGCCGTTGCAAACTCGATGTTGTTGATCAGGAAGGCTTTGCCCTGCCCACGCGCCGGGAAATTCGAGATCACCGCACCCGTGGACAACATGTCCAGGCTGCCGCCGATCATGGCATTGAAGAGCTCAAGGCCGGTATTGAACTTGATTGCCTGGAATTCAAGGCCTTCCTTGGCCCATTGCCCGCGATGCATTCCGGTCCAGAGCTGTCCGGTGACCGCCAGCGTGTCGACGTAGCCGATCCGGATCCTGGTTGGGCCCTGAGCCAGCGCGGGGATGCCGAGGGCCGCCAGGCCGGTACCGGCGAGACCGGCTGCGATCACCTGCCGCCGTTGTGTGGGAAAGCTGCCGTTCATCTGAGTCTCCTCATGGTTGTCGAATCGAACACTGTGAATCAGTCGTTGCTGGAACCGAGCATCTGTTGGGCTTCATATTCGGCCATCACGAGCTCGCGCACCTGCGCTTTGAGCGCGCCAAACTCGGCGGTGTCGTGCAGGCCCTCTCGGCGCGGATAGCCAAAGGGCACCTCGATGATGGTCTTGACCCGAGCGGGGCGCGCCGTGACCACAACGATCCGCGAAGCGAGATAGATCGCCTCGTCGACCGAATGCGTGATCATCATCA
This sequence comes from Pseudomonadota bacterium, assembly GCA_039800205.1. GTDB lineage: Bacteria > Pseudomonadota > Gammaproteobacteria > Burkholderiales > Burkholderiaceae_E > SYIM01. Next base: position 43,005 of record JBDLRB010000185.1, read on the forward strand.
CCGTCTTGCCCTCGCGTTCGAGCACCTCGAGGAGCAGGTTCTGCATGCGCGAACGGGTCTGGGCATCGAGCGCGCCGAAGGGCTCATCCATCAGCAGGAAATCGGGCTGTGCAGCATAGGCGCGTGCGATGGCCAGTCGCTGACGCATACCGCCCGACAAGGTCTTCGGATAGGCGCGGGCAAAATCGCTCAAGCCCATCAGTTCGAGATACTTGCGGCAGATCGCGCTGTGCTCGGCCGGAGGTACGCGGCTGCTGCGCAGTTTCAGGCCGAAAAGAATGTTGTCTTCGACACTGAGCCAGGGGAAGACGCCATACTCCTGAAAGATGACGCCGCGATCGCGTCCGGGCCCCTGAATGGGTTGGCCATCGAGCAGGACCTGACCGGTGCTGGGCTGAACGAAGCCTGCGAGAAGATTCATCAGGGTGGTCTTGCCACACCCTGACGGCCCCACGACACAGATGAATTCCTTTTCGTGGATGTTCAGCGACACCTGATCAACCACCCGGAGTGGGCCGCGTTCAGTCGAAAACTCGACCGACACCTGATCAAAGACGATACGGGGTGTGCTCATGCTGCAGCCTTCATGCGGTCTCGACCCGATCCTGCCAGCGAATCAGCCGCCGGGTGAGGGCGCGAAGCGCCAGATCCATGCTGAGCGCCACCGTGCCGATACAGACGATGCCGACGTAAATCACGTCGATCTGAAAAAACGAGCCCGCGCTCTGGATCAGCGCACCCAGACCTTGTTGCGCAGCGACCAGTTCGGAAGCCACCAGCGTGGCCCAGGCCACGCCCAGCGCAACCCTCAATGCGGTCAGGATGTGAGGCATGGTGAGCGGCACGATGACCCGAAGGAAAATCTCGCCCTCGCTCGCACCCAGGGTACGCGCCACCTTGATGAAGATGGGACTGATCTGCGCGACGCCCTCATACATGACGATGACGCCGGCAAAAAAGCTCGCATAGAAAAGAATGATGACCTTGGCGGGTTCATCGATGCCGAAATAAACCACAACGAGCGGGATCAGTGCGATCGGCGGCAAGGCGCGGAAGAAGTTGATCAGGGGATCGAGGAAGGTCCGCGCATTCCTGTACCAGCCGATCAGAAAACCGACCGGCACCGCAAGCAGAATACCCAGGGCGACCCCCAGCGTTACACGCTGGGTCGAGCGCAGGATATCGACGGCCAGCCGATCGTTGAAGAGCAGTTCGATCAGCTTGGCACCGACCTGACCCGGCGTCGGCATCAGGCCAGCCGCAACGAGGCCGGACACGGCGACACCCTGCCAGATCGCGATCAACAGCAGCCAGGGCAACACCAGCAGAATCAGGTAACGCAGTCGCGATGCGATGACGGTCTCCCACCAAGAGTTGTTTTTTGTCCGAATAAAGGATTATAAATAGAACTATGCATTGTATGGGCCACGAATTGCAATGACTGCTCCCGCTCCCCTTGATCCGGTCCCCCGCTACGCGCGCGTCGCGCAACTGCTGCGTCAGCGGATGAACAAGGGTATCTGGCAGCCCGGCGACCGCTTGCCGAGTCTCGAGGAACTGATGGCCGAGTTCGATGTCGCCCGGGTCACGGTCCGTCAGGCGATTGGCCTGCTCGCACAGGAGGGCCGCGTCACCGTCGGTCGAGGCCGCGGCACCGTTGTTCAGCCCGCGCCCTCCCGTGAACAGACGCTCCATCTCGAGACTTCGCTGACCGAACTGGCGAATGCCTATCGCACCGACCAACCCTCACTGACCCTGATCGACGAGCGGCGCGCACGAGCCCCCGCCGCTATCCTCGAGGCCGGCACACCCGTCGCACGCTACCGCCATCTGCACCGGGTGCACGCCCGTGAAGGCGAACCGTACTGCGTGATCGCGCTTTATCTCGACGAGTCGCTCTTTCGTCGCGCACCGACCCGCTTCCGGCGTGAGACCATCATTCCCGTTCTGCTCGATCTGCCCGAGTGCCGGATTGCGCGTGCGCACCAGACGCTCCGGCTGTCTGTGGCCGATACCGAGACCGCACGACTGCTGGGTATCGCGCGACACGCTGCGGTGGGCGAAGTCTCCCGCTTCTTCTTCGACGATCAGGATCGGGTGATCTACTTCGCCGAGGTGACCTACCGGGCGGAGTACATCCGTTTCAAGATGGCGCTGAAGGTCTGAGCGCCCGTTGACCGCAACCCAATGCCCCAGGAGACTGCGCCGATGCCGCGGATCGCGCTGACCGTTCACCCTGACGACAACGTCGTCACCCTGCTCGACTTCGACGAGACCGATCCGAGTACCCGCGACGGCTTGCTGCTGCGCGGTCGAATCCCCTTTGGTCACAAAGCCGCCTCGCGCCCAATCGCCAGCGGCGAGCCCATCATCAAGTATGGGGTACCCATCGGCGTGGCCACCCAAAGCATCGCTGCCGGAGAGCATGTTCATGTCCACAACTGCCGCTGAGTCACCGTTCGTGTTCGACGGATATGTCCGCCCGGACGGGCGGGTGGGCGTGCGCAATCACCTTGCGCTGGTCTCGACGGTCGCATTGGCCAATCGGGTGGCCGAGCTCGCCGCCTCACGCTTCGATCTGGAACGCCCCCCGGGCAGCGATCCCGTGCTGCGGGTCAGCGGTGACTTTCAGCGCGGTCTCCAGACCCCCGATGCGATGGTGCAGGATCAGATCATCGAACAACTGATTGGCCATCCGAACGTCGGTGCAGCGGTTGTGCTGTGTCATGACCGGCGCGCTGCACAGTCGTGGAACCGACGACTGTCTCAGCTCGGGCGGCCGGTCGAAGTCCTGGCGCTGATGGAAAGCAATGGGGTGGAACGAGCGATCGACCGAACCGTCCATGCCCTGAAGGCTCTGGCGCGGACGCTGCAGGACGCGTTCCGAACGCCTTGCCCGCTCTCGTCACTCAGCATCGCGCTCGAGTGCGGAGGCTCGGATGCCTCGAGCGCCGTCTGCGCAAACCCGGCGATCGGCCGGTTTGTCGATCGCGCGGTCGTCGCAGGCGCCACCGTGATCGTTTCTGAAACCGCTGAATTCATCGGCGCCGAGGACGTCGTACGCGCCCAGTCCATGCATCCGGACATCGCGCAGGCCATCATCGACCGCATCGCTCAAGTCGAGGCGCGGATGTCGGGCGATGGAGATCACTATCGCGGCGTCAACCCCACCGCGGAAAACATCGAAGCGGGCCTCACCACGCTGGTCGAAAAGACAATGGGGGCGGTATGCAAGATCGGATCCGCGCGGTTCGCGGGCTGCCTCGCCTTTGGTGAGCGGCCCGATCGGCCCGGGCTGCACTTCATGGATACGCCCTTTTTCAGTCCCTGCTCGATCACAGGCATGCTGGCGGCCGGCGCACAACTGACCCTTTTCGCAATGGGTGTGTTCAATCCGTCCGGCAATCCGCTGGCCCCGACCGTCAAGATCTGTGGCAATCCGGACACCCTCAAGCACTGGGCCGATGGCATCGATGTGGGACTGGCCGAACTGATCGACGGCCGGATCGGGCTCGATCAGGCGGGCGATCGGATTGCCGAAGCGGTGCGCGCCGTGGCCTGCGGCGCCCCGACCCATACCGAACGGTGGGGCGAGGGGCAATTCATCATTCCCAGAATGCTGCCGAGCTTCTGAAGGATTTCCGGGGCCGGGCTCAGCCAGGTAGACCGGCCAGCCGGATACCGGCGGATTGCATGGCCGCCCAGGCCGCCTCGAGCGACCCGGACAGATCGATCGCACGGCAGGCATCAGGCACCACGGTCACGTCAAATCCCAGCCGGGCGGCATCAAGCGCCGAGTAGGCCACGCAGTAGTCCGTGGCCAGACCCGCGAAGATCAGCCGGCTGAGGCCCCGCACCCGCAGATAGCCCTCCAATCCGGTCGGCGTCACACGATCGTTCTCGAAAAACGCCGAGTAGGAATCGATCGAGCGCCGAAAGCCCTTTCTGAGGATCAACTGCGCACGATCCACGTCGAGATCGGGGTGGAACTGGGCGCCCGTCGTGCCCTGCACGCAGTGATCGGGCCAGAGCGTCTGATCGCCATACGCCAGGGAAACCGTTGAAAATATCGCCGATCCGGGATGGCTGCTTGCGAACGACTGATGGCCCGGCGGGTGCCAGTCCTGTGTCAGCACCACATTGCGAACGCTCGCAGCGAGCCGGTTGATCAGAGGGACGACGGCATCGCCCTCAGGCACCGCAAGCGCACCCCCTGGGCAGAAATCGTTCTGCACGTCGATGACGATCAGGCAGTCATGATCGGGATCCGGTTGGCGCGGCGCACTCATGCCCGCAGTGTCGCGCGGGATGGGGCCCGCCGGCAAGGGGGCGCATGCGGTCTATCCCGATTTCGATGGAGGGAGAACAGGGGGGCACGCCCGCGCGGGGCGATAGACTCGCGCGCTTCCCCGCAGAAAGTCCATCCAGACATGACCTGGTCCATCGTTGCACGAGATCCTGAGTCCGGCGCGTTCGGCGTGGCCGTGGCCACCCGCTTCTTTGCGGTAGGTGCGCTCTGTCCGCATGCGGACGGAGGCGTGGGCGCACTGGCCACCCAGGCGCTGATCAATCCGCTCTTTGGCGTGCGCGGATTGCGGATGTTGCGCGACCGGATTCCCGCGCAAGCGGTGCTCGATGCCCTGATCGCCAGCGACCCGGGCGAGTCGGTCCGGCAGCTTCATCTGCAGGACGCGCAGGGCCGGATCGCCGTCCACACCGGTCGTGATTGCATCGACTGGTGCGGCCATCGGGTCCGCGAAGGCTTTTCGGTTGCGGGCAACATGCTTGCAGGCCCCCAGGTCATCGAGGAAACCGCACGGGTGTATGAGGCGAGCCGCACGTTGCCCTTCGCCCAGCGTCTGATCGAAGCACTGGCCGCAGGCGAGGCCGCCGGCGGCGACAAGCGTGGCCGGCAGTCTGCGGCCCTGCGTATTCATGGCACCGAGGAGTACCCGGAGCTCGACCTCCGGGTCGATGACCACGCCGATCCGCTGGCCGAGCTGGCTCGCCTGGAGCGGGTCAGCCGCGAGCGATTCGTTCACTTTGCCCGGTTCTTCGCGACGCGCGATCAACCCGCGGGGGTCTGGGATCGGGCGGTGATCGAGCGCGCGATTGCCCAGGCGACCCAGGCAGACGGTGATTGAAGCCCATCCTCGACCTTCGCGACGTGCAGGTGGCGTTCGACACGCCCCGGGGACTCGCACGGGCCGTGGACGGCGTGAGCCTGCAGGTCGGGCCGGGCGAGACCGTTTGCGTGGTCGGCGAGTCCGGGTGCGGCAAGAGCGTGACCGCATTGACGGTGATGGGACTGGTCGCCGCACCGCCGGCCCGGATCCAGGGGTCGATCCTCTTTCAGCAGCAGGAATTGATCGGACGGAGTCCCCAGGCGCTCGCCGACCTGCGCGGCGACCGTCTGGCGATGATCTTTCAGGAGCCCATGACCTCGCTGAATCCAGCGCTCCGGATTGGGGACCAGCTGGCCGAGGTCTTGATCCGTCATCGCGGGGCCCGTCGGCACGATGCCCATCAAGCGGCGATCGAAATGCTGCGAAGGGTACGGATTCCAGCGCCCGAGGACCGCGTCAACGAGTATCCCCATCGACTCTCGGGCGGCATGCGGCAGCGCGTGATGATTGCGATGGCGCTGATGTGCGCGCCTGCGCTTCTGATCGCGGACGAGCCAACCACCGCGCTCGATGTCACCATTCAGGCCCAGGTCCTGGATCTGATGCGGGGCCTGCGCGATGAAACGGGAACCTCGATCCTGATGATCACCCATGACCTGGGCGTCGTCGCTGAAATGGCCGATCGCGTGCTGGTCATGTACGCCGGGCAGATCGTCGAGGAGGCCCGGGTCGAGGATCTGTTCACCCTGCCGCAACACCCCTATACGGTGGGCCTGCTCGGCGCGCGACCGACGCTGGGCGGACGTCGGACTCGGCTCGCCGCGATTTCAGGCATGGTGCCAGCGCCCCAATCGATGCCTGGGGGCTGTCGATTCGCCGCACGCTGCCCCTTTGCCGACCAGCGCTGCATTTCTGAGGCTCCGCCCTTGACCGAGGTCCATGCGGGTCATCATTCTCGATGCTGGAAGGCGCCGCTCGAAACGCTCGCCGCCCGCCTGCCCGCATCGCTTTCGAGCGAGCCCGAGGCCGCCCCCATCGGAGCGGCCCGATGAACGCGACGACCCCCGCTCTGCGCGCCGAGGGCCTCGTCAAGCACTTCCCGGTCAACCAGGGTCTGCTGGGCCGCACACGCGCGGTCGTCCGCGCAGTGGATGGCGTATCGCTCGCCCTGGAAGCCGGGCAGACCCTGGCCGTGGTGGGCGAATCCGGATGTGGCAAGTCGACGCTCGCACGCATGCTGCTTCGACTGATCGAACCGGATCAGGGTCGTATTCACCTCGGTCAGACCGAACTGACCGGCCTGACACCCGAACACATGAGGCGCCAGAGGGGGCGGATCCAGATGGTCTTTCAGGATCCCTATGGCTCGCTGAATCCGCGCATGACGGCGGGGGATATTCTCGATGAACCCCTGCGCCTTCATACGCGCCGGTCATCAGCGGAGCGGCGCGACCGGGTCGCGCAGCTGCTCGGACGGGTCGGTCTGCCGGCCGATGCGTCACGACGGTGGCCCCATGAGTTCTCGGGGGGACAGCGACAGCGTCTGGCCATCGCCCGTGCCCTGGCGGCTGACCCCGAAGTCATCGTCTGTGACGAACCGGTGTCCGCGCTCGACGTCTCGATCCAGGCGCAGATTCTCAATCTGCTCGCTGATCTGCAGCGCGACTTCGGTCTGGCCTACCTGTTCATTTCCCACGACCTGTCGGTCGTGCGGCAGATGGCCGACTCGATCGCGGTGATGTACCTGGGCCAGGTCGTCGAGACCGGACCCGCCGCGCAGGTGTTCGAAGCGCCCGCACACCCCTACACCCAGGCATTGCTGCGCGCAGTCCCGCTGCCCGACCCGACCCGCCGCGGTCCACGCGCGCTCCTCTCGGGTGATGTCCCGAGCCCCATTTCACCGCCGGCGGGTTGTCGCTTTCACACGCGCTGCCCCCACGCCGATCAGACCTGCCGTGAAGCCCCACCCGTGCTGCAGGACACGGCGGGCGTGTCGGTCGCGTGCTGGCACCGTGGGCGCATCGCCGAATCAAATGCCGCGCGGGCACAAGCGTCCACGCATTCGGCCCGTGAGCCCTCACCCCGCGCACGGCAGGCCGCCGAGGCCCTCGCTCGACTCCAGGCCGCATTCCGTTGAAGGAAGGTCCAACCCGGTCCACGTCATCGCATCCCGTTTCATCGAACTGATTTCTCTTCACCGACAAGGAGCGCTCCACATGTCCATCCGATTTCCAATCCAGACACTTTGTGTGTCACTGGCCCTCGCCGCCAGTGCCTCGGCGATGGCGCAGTCGACCCTGCGGATCGGTCTGGCCGAAGACCCCGATGTGCTGGATCCGACCCGCGCACGGACCTATGTGGGCCGGATCGTCTTTGCCTCGCTCTGCGACAAGCTCTTCGATATCGATGAGCAGCTCAATCTCGTTCCTCAGTTGGCCCTGGGGCATGAAACCTCGGCCGATGGCAAGACGGTCACGCTGAAGCTCAGGCCGAATGTGAAGTTTCATGACGGCGAGCCGATGGATGCGGCGGCCGTCAAGTTCTCACTCGATCGCCACCTGAGCATGAAAGGATCGTTCCGCCGGGCCGAGATTGCCCAGATCGACACGGTCGAGGTCGTCGATCCCCTCACCGTTCGTTTGAACCTGAAAACACCGTTTGCCCCGCTCATGGCGCAGTTGACCGACCGGGCGGGCATGATGGTCTCGCCCAAGGCCGCCGCGGCGATGGGTGACAAGTTCGGTACCGCGCCCGTCTGTGCCGGGCCCTATCGCTTTGTCGAGCGCGTCGCGCAGGACCGGATCGTCGTCGAACGCTTCGCCGATTACTGGGACAAGTCCCGGGTTCACATCGATCGAATCGTCTACCGCCCGATCCAGGATTCGACCGTCCGACTGGCCAACCTGAAATCGGGTCAGCT